>JBCCEE010000508.1:0-6126 GCA_039030415.1 Acidobacteriota bacterium | reverse complement strand
GTCGCGCGTCTCGAGCCGAGTGCTGCGCAGACCGATCTCCCGGATGATGCCGTCATAGCCGTCGATCTTGATGCGGTCGTTGATGGTGAACGGACGGTCGGCGAAGATCGTCGCGCTGCCGAAGATGTTGGCCACCGTATCCTGCGCGGCGATGGCCAGTGCCAGACCACCGACGCCGAGGCCGGCGAGCAGCGCACCGACGTCCTGACCCGCATTGCTCAGGGCGACCACGAAACCCAACACCCAGATCGCCAGCTTGGCGCCTTTGCGGGCGATCGGCAGCAGCTGATCATCGAGATCCGTCTCGCTGCGCTCGGTGAGCGGCACCAGGTACTCCTGGATCAGCGAGTCCACCAGCCGCGCCGCCAGCCAGGCGATGCTGAGGATCACCGCCGCGTTCATCGCGTTGTTGATGAACTCCGACACCCTGGCACTCTCGATGGTCAGAGTGTTGAACGCCGTCCAGAAGCCCATCACCGTGACGATCACCACAATCGGCTCCTCGATCATGTCGAGGATGATGTCGTCGAGCTTGGTGTCGGTCTTGGCGGTCAGCTTGCGCGCTACGTTCTGAAAGATCCAGTACACCAGCTTGCCGAGCACCAGCGCCGCCACGACGATGCCGAGGGCCCACAGCCATTCGAGAACCGTGTTGCCGTAATACGTCTGTTCGAGAATCGCTTCCATGCTGTCAGTCCTCCATATCAGGCTCAGGTTTGCTCGAGGCTATGGCGCAGGGCCGCAGCCGATCCAGCTCCTGGGTTCACGCTTGAGGTTCGTGGGTAGCTCCTCAAATTATGGCGAGAATCCGAGCAGGATCAAGTTTTGAGAACAGGATCGGGTTCTGAGAACCCGATCCTGGATTGAGCACAGAATCAGCGCATCGCAGGGGATGCTGGTACGAGAAATGTTGAAACATCGCCTCGATTGCCGCGCTGGCCGGACTCCCAATGAAAAAGGCCGCGCGTGACGCGCGGCGCACGAGGGCCGCGCTCACCCGCGGCTGACTCGACAGAATTCAGGCTGGGGCCCCCTGCCGTGAGGCCGCAAGCCCGCTCAAACCGTGACTCCCGAAATCAGGGAGCCTCCCCCAACTTGTTTAGGATCGTCACCGTACCGTCGCTGACGCCGGTGGCGGTGCGGCGGTCGGCATCGGTCACGATGCCGTAGATAAAGACCTTGCCGGCCGCGACGCCGCGGGGCTCCCAGGTGAAGGAGCCTTCGCCCGCCGGTAGCCCTTCGGCGATCAGCTTGCCGCCTTCGCCGTCGGCGTCGAGGTCGTAATAGAGGTCGACCCAGGCCTCCTCGCCGACGTTCTGGGCCCACCAGCTCAGCGTGACCTGGCGGCCGGCAACGGTACCGAAGATGTTCGGGCTGACGATCTCCAGGCTCGGGGTTGGCTCCGGCTTGGGGAAGCCAGCGCGGATGGTGGGGTTGTAGGTGCAGCCCCCAGCCGTCACTTGGCAGGTTGGCAGGCCGCCAGCCTGGCCGACGAAAAGCTGCAGGCTCGGGCTGCCCGTGGCACTCACCGAGAAACAGCTGCTGTTGCCCGGAGTCACCGTCGCATTGACGCTCTGGCCGCCCAGGGCGTTGATGCTGGCGACGAACGCCGCCGCCAGATCGGCGGCGCTACCCCCCGCGGTGACGCCAGGGGCGTTCGGCTGCACCAGGTTGATGCCATTACCGAGCAGCTGCCAAGTGTAGCCGGCGCCGGTGGCGGTGCCTGAGATGCAGAATACGCTGCCCTCGTTGATCCACACCTTGTTGGGCTGGTTGTAGTTGACGATGAAGGCGTCGAGATCGCCATCGCCGTCGAGATCGCCGAGCTTGACGTCGCGGCTGTTGGAGCTGCCGAGGCTTTGGCCGCTGTCGGTGAAGGTCAGGTTGCCGAGACCGTCGTTGAGCAGCACACGATTCCCGCCGGGGTGGGCGAAGAAGGCGTCGTCGAGCCCGTCGGCGTCGACGTCGCCCAAGTCGACGGCGTTACCGGCGAAACCGAGCGTCTGGCCGACGGCCGCGAACGAGGCGGTGCCGACGCCGAGATTCTCCCAGGCGCCGTTGGGCTGGCCCGGCACGGTGCGCACCACCGCGTCGAGATCGCCGTCACCGTCGAGGTCGCCGAGAACGACTTTACGACTCGCCTGGCTACCCAGACTCTGGCCGCTGTCGACGAACGAGGCGCTGCCCTGGTGCCACCAGACCCGGTCACCGACGCCGTTGGTGCCGGTTCCCGCGTTGGCGAAGACGGCGTCGGGCCAGGCATCGTTGTCGAGATGCCCGAGCGCCATGCCCCAGCTGGCGAGACTGCCCAGGCTCTGCCCGAGAGTGAACGCGCCGCCGCTGTTCAGCCAGACGGTGTTGCCGCCGTTGTTGGCCACGATGGCGTCGAGATCGCCGTCGTTGTCAACGTCGCCGAGCTCGGCATCCAGGCTATTCGAGCCGCCCAGGCTCTGCACCGGCGCGGCTCCGAACGTGTTGACTCCCGAACCATTGCCGAACCAGACGGTCGCGGGCCCGGTATTGTCGGCAATGAACAGGTCGAGGTCGCTGCCGCCGTTGAAATGGCCGAGGCGCACGGCCACGTCCTCCCAAGCTGCGGCCAGGCTCTGGCCACCGCTGAAGATGCCGCCACCGTTGTTGAGCCACACGCGAGCCGGCTGGCGGAAGTTGCCGACCACCGCGTCGAGGTCGCCGTCGCCGTCGATATCGCCGAGATCGACGGTGATGCTGGCGGCGTTACCGAGGTTCTGACCGCTGTCGACAAAGATACCGCTGCCACCGCCGGTGCTGATGCACGGCGTGAACGCCACCGAGTCCTGATTGTTGGTCAGGTCGAGGTCGGACTGATCGAGCGCCGTCAGGGTCGCGGTGTTCACCACCCCACAGCCGCTCGCCCCCACGACCGCGACGATATCCAGGGTCACTGACGACCCGGCCGGCAGCGACGGGATGGTGAGATCTCCCGTGACGTTGTTATAGGTGGCGCCGCCGCCGGCGCTGTGGCTCTGGTACGCCACTCCGGCCGGCAGCAGGTCGTTGACCACCACGCCCGTGGCGTCGATCCCGCCAAAGTTGGTGGCCGTGATCATGTAAATCACGGTGCTGCCCGGATTTGGGCTGCTGTTCGACACCGTCTTGGTGACGCCCAGGTCGGTGGCCTCGACCACGATGTCGACGCACTGGCTGTTGCTGTTCAGGCTGGTGCACATATTGCCGGCACTGGCCAGGAACGCGCAGTTGGTGATCGGCGTGTTGACCGGTGCCGACAGGTCGACGATCGCCTGCACGTTGACCGTGCTGCAGGTCTGGCCGGCGATCGAAGGGAAGGTGTACTGCGGGTAGGGCTGCAGGCCACCAGCGTGGGTCAAGCCATTCGGCAGCACGTCTTGGATCGTGACGTTGGTGATCGGGCCGGGGTCGAGGTTACACACCGCGATGGTGTAGGTGATCGGCTGGCCGAGTTGGGGCGTCGGGTCGTTGACCCACTTGAGGATGTCGACGTTGACCGCCGATAGCTCGCGAAGCTCGACGTCGTCGACATAGATATAGGTGTTGCTGCCGGCGGGGGCCTGATCCGCCGCTCGAATCACCAGAAACTCATAGTTGAAGCTGGGGGTGAACGACGGCACCGTGAGGTAGGTCCATTGATTGCGGGGAATCGTGAAGTTGCCGAGCTGCAGGGCGTTGGCGCTCGGATTCGATGGCGTCGGGCTGAACGGGTTGCCGGTCGCGATCGGCGGGACGTCATCGAGATAGACCTCGAGCTCGCCATCGATCGGCGTGCAGTTGAAGCAGTTCTCGATCGCGTAGGCCCAAAAGCCAAAGCTGTAGGACGTGGCCCCGGAACCGTCCAGCGGCTGGATGGTCTCGGTGAACACGCCTTCGTAGTTGTTGTTGACCGTCGTGCGCATCATGCCGATGTAGCGATCGTTGGGAGCACCGTTGTGGGTATCCACCATGCCGGAAGGATTGCTCGGGGCGTTCGAGAAGAAGTTCGTCGGGATGCTCCAGTTGGCCTGGGCCGTGCCGCGAATGTAGTAGTCCGCCGTCTTGCGCTGGCCGCACCAGCCGGTCGTCGGGCTGGCGCACGGGGGCTGCGGCCAGACGGTGGTCAGGGGTGAGAAGGTCTGGAATCCGAGCTGGGGGATCGCCGCGATGCCGTCTTCGAAGCCGCCGTTGCACACCAGGTTGCAGGCGTCGTTGGGACAAACCTGGCAGTCGACATCGACCCACAGCTCGGTGACGTTACCCTCGCGCTGGCCGTCGAAGGGCTGATACTCGATCACCGCCGTGCCGCAGAAGCCGAAGGACGGCGTATAGCAAATGTCGCTACCGCTGGCGAACGCCGTGCCGCCACCGTTGGCGACCAGCACCGAGCCGGGAGCGATCGACAGCGGATCGAAATCGGGGTCACTATCGTTCCCTAAGACATTGATGCAGATCTGGCTGCCCGGATTGGTGACGTTCTGGGCCAGATTGGTGTCGTCGACACCGATCGGCCACTGATTGGTGCAGGTGGTGCCGAATAGCGTGTAGCCGAGGTCGCACAGCACGTCGAGCTCGGGCTGCAAGAGCAGCCGATCCGCGCCGCCGCTGGTCTGCGAGCGCATGACGTAGGGCAGCTGGCCGCGCACCTCGTCGAAATGGCTCAGGCTCGAGCCCGCGCCGAAGGGCTGCGGGGAGTAGACGGGCTGCGGCTGGCTGTTGTGGGTTGCCGGCGTGTTGTAGAGCACCTGGCTGGTGGTCAGATCCGCCGCCGTAGCCTGGAAGGCGCATTGAGCGTTGATCAGCTTGAAGCTGTTGGTGCCGTTGTCGACCAGGAATTCGTCGAAGAGGCTGTACGCGCCGCTGGTCAAATTGCTGGCGCCGGTCGGGCCGATCAGCGAGAAAAAGCCGAGGGCGTGGGTTGTCTCGTGCAGGATCACCGAATAGAGGTCGAGGTCGTTGAGCGGCACAATCGTCCAGTCGTCGTTGACGTTGACCGGAGTGCCGCCGATCATCCGAGCGCCGAAATCGACCTGGCGAATCTCCGCGTCGTAGACGCCGGCAGCGGGCGTCGGGTCGTTACCCGTGGTGATGTGCTCGTGCAGCGAGCCGCCGATGCAGCCCATCGCGTTGCCCGGGATGCGCGGCGAGGCAGACGCCAGCGGCCCTTGGCCGTCGAACTCCGCTTCGCGGATCAAGAGGTCCGGCGTGCTCGAGCCGAGGTCGATCACCGCCGCCAAATCGATGAACACCTGGCAGATGGTGCCGCGACGCGTCGCGCCCGACACCGGATCATCGAAGCCGGTACCGGTGTTGTTGAGCTCGTCTTCGAAATCGATAATAAAACCACCGCAGTTCATCGTCTTGAGAGCGAATGCCCTATCTCTTGGAGACCTATCTCCTGGAGACCTGTCTCCTCGAGACCTGTCTCCTGGAGACCTGTCTCCTGGAGCGGGCTCCAAGAGGTTCAGCACCCGACTCGAGAAGCCTTGCTTGTCAGGCACGCGGCCTTGCAACGGCTTCATCGGGCAGTTCCAGCGGTCGACCCACTCGGCTTCTGCCTCGCCGCAGATCGCCTGCGGCACGTTGTAAGGAATAGCATCTAGGGTTGGCGCCGGCTCGCCTTCGTCGGCTCCTTGGCGACCGGCCGCAGCGGCGGATGAGGTTGTTAGAAGGGTGGCTGCCAATACGGCGGCCGAAGTGAGCATGCGGATGAACTTCGTGGTGGTAATCCCAAGCATGGTCTCCTCCGAGGGTGACATTTCAGACGTTGCGCCGCACACGCTCAGTGAGCGCCGCGGCTCGAAAACGTTGGCTTCCTCTCATCTGGCGTAAGGCGACCACCGTCTCCCTCATCGAAGTTCCAGCGCATCGCGGTTCTACCCACTCTCAGCTGGTCACGACCCGGCCTCTCGGAAGGTCTAGATCCGGCCTCGACGAGCCGCGTTCAACAATCTGAATCTCGCCCCTAAACGCTGATTCCACGTGATATGCGAGTAAGTGCGAGCACTTTCTGAGGGTCTTCGCGAGCTCTTCGTTGACTTCGCTATCCTTGGGCCGTACATCTGAAGAGGTCGACGATGCGCGTGCAGCTCAAGACTCATCGGCTGGTGCAAGAACTGGCCAAGAAACCGATCAGCT
>JBCCEE010000507.1:0-6129 GCA_039030415.1 Acidobacteriota bacterium | reverse complement strand
GGCTCGACGGGTTCTCGGCCGGTGGCCTCGAAGAACGCTTCGAGCAGCCGGCCGGCGACGTCTTCGGCTTCCAGCTCGAGGTGCTGCGTCGACCAGGCGGGGGAGGCATGCAGCACCCAGGAGTCGCTCTCGGGACGGTCCGGCTTCGAGCTGTTGCGGGCGACCCAGGATAGCGGTGAGTCGTTGACAAAGGCGCCGTCGAACGGTAGCTCGAGCGGTTGATCGAAGGTGGTCATTACCGCCCAGCTGGGCTGCATGGCCACACCGTCCGCAGCCTTCGAGAGCTGCGGGGCGCCGGCGAGCAGCGGCGCGGCCTGGGCTGGCGGTGCCGAGACGATGACGGCGCTGAAATCGCCGAGCTCGCGACCCTGGTCGTCGATGAGACGCCAACCGCCGTCCTGGCGCTCGACGGTCTCGACGCGCCTGCCGTAGGCGACGTTGACGTCGCTGGCGAGGTGACGGCAGGCGGCGTTCATGCCCGGGACGCCGACGAAGCGGTCCGGGCCGTCTGCCTTGGGCTCGATGTGCCCGCCTTCGACCACGGCGATGCGGCCGTCCCAGCGCGCGATCACGCCGTCTTCGATCCACGAGTTGACGTAGCGCTCGAAGCGGGGGTCGCGGACGGTGAAGTACTGGGCGCCGTGGTCGAATCTCAGGTCGAGCGCGCGCCGCGTCGACATGCGTCCGCCGGGCCCGCGGGCCTTGTCGAAGACCTGCACTTCGAGACCGTGGTCGGCCAGGGTGCGGGCGGCGAAGAGGCCGGAGAGGCCGGCGCCGATCACGGCGACGGTGAGACCGGGTCGCGCGGGACGCTGGACGCGGGCCCGGTAGCGGTCGAGGTCGAGGCGCTGGGCGTGGCGGGCGGACGAGCGCGAGCGGACGGTGCCGATCACAGGTCGCTCGGGCGTGAACGGTCGGTCGAAGAGGCCGAGGCACCACAGCAGGCCACCGTAGGAGGCGGGGTCGGAGCCGTCCAGGGCATAGCGATGGTTGAGGTCGATCAATAGACGCAGGGCATCCTGTGGCGTGCGGGTCCAGCGCAGCAGGGCCTTGCCCCAGGTCATGCGGACGTTGTTGTGCAGCTCGCCGTGGATCAAGAGCGAGGTCTGGGCGGCGTCCCACAGCGGATCGCCGGTGCCGGCGCGGGCCAGCTGCTCCCAGGAATAGATCGCCTCGCGCTCGTCGCGGGCGTGGCGCTCGAGGGTCTCGCGGGCCCAGCCGGGTAGAGCGCCGAAGCGCTCCGGATCGCTCTCGTAGAAGCAGAAGTTGAAGGCCAGCTCGCGCCAGATCAGCAGCTCGTCGAGAAATTTTCTGGCGCCATCGCGGCGGGCACCGTCATGACCGGCCTCCGCGGCCTCGCGGGCGATGCGGAAGGGCGACACGTGGCCGTGGTGCAGGTAGGGGGACATGCGGCTGACGCCGTCAATCGCCGCATCGTTGCGCCGCCGGGCGTAGCGCTTCAGGCCGCCGGACTCCTGGAAGGCCTGCCAGCGTGCGTAGCCGGCGACCGAGCCGCCGCGGGTCTCGGGCACCGGGCCGACCGCATGGTCGATCTCGCAACGGGCACAGAGCTCGGCGAAGTCGGCGGTAGCTAGGTCTATAGATTTGAGGTCTTGCGTTTCAAACCCCGGGTCGCCGTCGAAAGCCGGAACCTCCGGCTCGACGTCGCGCCACGGCACGTCCAGGCGACGGTCGAGCTCGCCCTGAATGGCGCGGCGAAATTCGAAGGCGCGGCCGAAAGACCGGCCGGCGAGCTGCATCGGCACCACGCAGCTCGCGTCGACCGCCCACACGGCGGTCGTGGTCGCCTCGACCAGCTTCTGGGTCCAGCGCGGGTAGGGCGGTGCCGGAAAGTCCTCGACCACCACCAGCGCCGCGCCCTCCGCGAGCTCGAGCAGCGGCTCGCGATCCTCACGTCGTGGCGCCAGAAAGAACACGTGCTTGATGCCGCGCTCGCCAAGCTCGCGGGCGACGTCGCGGGCGCCTTCCAGCATGAACGTGTAGTGGCGATCCGAGGCGAAGGGCAGCTTCGAGCTCAGCCCCTGATAGACGACGACCGGCAGGCCGAGAGCGTTGCCGGCGACGACGGCGGCGTCGAGTGCCGGGTTGTCGTGGCTGCGGACCGCGTGATGCATCCAGTAGAGGACGTAGGCGCCGTTGGGGTTGATGGAGCCGTCGCCGAGCAGGCGCCGACGTTCTGCGAGGTGTCGTGGCAGGTCGAGATCTAGGTTCATGGTCTCTGTTTTCGTCAGAAACGCCTGAGTCGATGCGGCCGTTGCCGGTTCGAAAGTGCTTGCCAAACTTCGGCCGCTGTGTTTATATGACTGACGGGTCAGTTATATCGGAGGCCCCATGAAACGTGCCCGCACCGCGCAAGCCAAAGAAGAACGTCGCCAGCTGCTGCTCCAGGCGGCGCTCGACGAGTTCTACGAGAAGGGTTTCGCCGCCGCTCGGACCGACGATATCGCTGAGCGCGCCGGGCTCTCGAAGGGCACGCTCTACCTCTACTTTAAGTCCAAGGACGAGCTGTTCACGGCGTTGATCAAAAATCTGACGAGTCCCAAGCTCGATCAGATCGAGATGATGGCGACCCAAATGCCGTCGCTGGAGATGGCGCTTTCGGCCTTTGCGGAGTTTGCGCCGAAGATGATCCGGGAATCCCAGATGCCGCGGCTGATGAAGGTGCTGATCGGAGAGTCACAGGCGTTTCCCGACATCATCGCGGCCTATCGCGAGCAGACGTTGAATCGGGTGCTCGGGGCTTTTGCGACGATGCTCGAAAGCGCTAGGGAGCGCGGCGAGATCGAGATCGAGAACCCGGAGCTGACGGCACGGCTGGTGATCGCTCCGGTGGTCCTTTCCGGCGTCTGGCAGGCCGTGTTCTCAGCGACGGACCCAGAGCCCGTCGATCTCGAGACGCTCTTCAAAACACATATCCGCTTTCTGCTGAAAGCGTTGAAACCAGGAGACTGAGATGCGCGTGCTGGGTTTCCTTTGTCTGCTGGGCGGCGCGATGCTGTCCGCCTGTTCGAATGCCCCTGAAGCGCCGGTGCACGTGGGTTACGTGGAAGCGGAGTGGGTCTACGTGGCCTCACCGCAGTCCGGCTGGCTGACGGCGCGCCAGGTGAGTGAAGGGGATGACGTCGAAGCGGGGCGCGTTCTGTTCGAGCTCGACAAGGCCAGGCAGCAGGCCGCCCTCGCCGAGGCAGACGGCCGAATCTCCCAGGCCGGTGCCGAATTGCGCGACGCTTCGACCGGTGCCCGCCCGGCGGAGCTCCGCGTGCTCGAGGCCCAGCTGGCCGAAGCCGAAGCGCGGTTGGCCCAGGCGATCTCCGAGCGGGATCGCGTGCTGCCGCTGGTCGAGAACGGTATCGAGGCGCGGGATCGCCGGATCGAGGTGATCGCCGAGGCGAACAGCGCCGAAGCGGCGGTGGCGGCGGCTCGAGAGAACATTGGGGTCGCCAGGCTGGCGGCGCGGTCCGGCGTGCGAGAGGCGGCCCAAGCCGGCGTGGCGACGGCCGAGGCCCAGCGGGTGAGCGCCGAAGTCGACCTGCGCGAGCGGACGGTCGTCGCCCGGACCGGCGGACGCGTCGAGGATGTCTTTCACCACCCCGGCGAGTTCGTGACGGCCGGCAGCCCGGTGCTCGCCCTGCTGCCCGATGACGGTCTCAAGATCAAGTTCTTTGTCTCGCAGGGCGAGCTGCCGCAGCTCGCCCTCGGCAAGACGGTGCGCGCCACCGCCGATGGCCGAGCGGAAGGCGTCGAGGCGGTGGTGTCCTTCATCGCGGGGGACGCGGAGTTCACGCCGCCCGTCATCTACAGCAGGGACGCTCGCGCCAAGCTGGTCTTCCTGGTGGAAGCGACCCTGCCCGCCGGCTCGGGGCTGCGTCCGGGCCTGCCGGTCGACGTGGAGTGGTCTTGAGCATGGCCAACCCTGAGCTCGTCATCGACGTCAAGGGCCTGGTCAAGCGCTTCGGCGAGAAGACGGCGGTGAACGGCGTCGACATTGCGATGCCGGGCGGCCAGGTGTGGGCGTTCCTCGGCCCCAACGGCTCGGGCAAGACCACCACCATCCGCATGATCTGCGGCCTGCTGAAGCCGACCGCCGGCTCCGGCACCTGCCTCGGCTTCGACATCCAAAAGCAAGCCGACGAGATCAAATCCCGCACCGGCTACATGACTCAGAAGTTCTCGTTCTGGCAGGATCTGACGATCCGCGAAAACCTGGAGTTCGTCGGCCGGCTCTACCAGCTGCCGAAGCTCAGGGCGACGGTCGATCGCACCCTCGAAGGACTCGGGCTGCAGCACCGCCAGAAGCAGCTGGCGGGCGCGCTGTCCGGCGGCTGGAAGCAGCGCCTGGCGCTCGCCGCCCTGACCCTGCACGAGCCGCGTCTGCTGCTGCTCGACGAGCCGACCGCGGGCGTCGACCCGCAGGCGCGGCGCGATTTCTGGGATCAGATCCACCGCCTCACGACGCAGAAGGGCGTCACCGTGCTGGTCTCCACTCACTACATGGACGAGGCCGAGCGCTGCGAT
Organism: Acidobacteriota bacterium; assembly: GCA_039030415.1. Lineage (GTDB taxonomy): Bacteria > Acidobacteriota > Thermoanaerobaculia > Multivoradales > J023 > JAAELT01. The sequence continues at coordinate 1,593 of JBCCEE010000507.1, read as the reverse complement.
CGCACGGTCTATCTGGCCCATGGCGAGAAGGTCACCGAAGGCTCGGTGCGGGAGATCATCGAGGGTTCTGGCCTGATCACTTTCCGCGCCGAGGGCCAGGGCGTGCGGCGGCTAGCCGCGGCGCTGGAATCTCGCGACGGCGTCGAGCACGTGGCCTACTTCGGCTCGGCCCTGCACGTCAGCGGGCGGGATCGCGAGCTCGTGGAGCGTGCCCTGGCCGCCGTCGGCAGCGAGGGAGTGGAGTGGCAGGAGGTGCGCCCGACCCTGGAAGACGCCTTCATCGCCTTGACCGAGCGCGCCGGCGCCGACCTGCGGTTCGCGGCATGAGGCGCCCGCTGGGATTCTTCGTCCGCGTGTGGGCGGTGTTCATGAAGGAGCTGACCCAAACGCGACGCGACCGGCTCACCTTCGCCATGATGTTCGGTATTCCGATCGTGCAGCTCATCCTGTTCGGCTTCGCGATCAACACCGACCCGAAGCACCTTCCCACCGCGGTCCACGTGGAGGAGCAGAGCCCCATCGTCCGCACCCTGCTGCAGGCCATGAAGACTTCGGGCTATTTCGACCTGGTGCTGCAGACCGACGACCCGCGACAGTCCAGCGCCCTGCTGGCCAGCGGCGAGGTGGCCTTCGTGGTGTCGTTTCCGGCCGGCTTCACCGAGCGGCTGGTGCGCGGGGATCGCCCGCAGATTCTGATCGAGGCCGACGCAGCGGATCCGTCCGCTTCCTCCGGCGCGATCAGCAACGCCGGGACGATCTTCTCCCAGGCGCTGCGTCACGAGCTGGACGGGGCGCTGCAGCATCTCGCGCAGGATCCGGCTCCGTTCGATCTCGTGGTCCATCCCAAGTACAACCCGGAGGGGATCACCCAGCACAACATCGTCCCCGGCCTGCTGGGCGTCATCCTGACCATGACCCTGGTGATGATCACCGGCATGGCGCTGACCCGCGAAGTCGAGCAGGGGACGATGGAGAACCTGCTGGCGCTGCCCGCGCGTCCGACCGAGGTCATGATCGGCAAGATCATCCCCTACATGATGATCGGCGCCGTCCAGACGATCGTGATTCTGGTGGCGGCGCGACTCATGTTCGGCGTGCCCTTTGTCGGCAGCCTGTGGATCCTGCTGCTCGGCATCACGATCTTCGTCATCGCCAACCTGGCGATGGGCATCACCTTCTCGACCCTGGCCAAGTCTCAGCTGCAGGCCATGCAGCTGACGTTCTTCTTTTTTCTGCCCTCGCTGCTGCTCTCCGGCTTCATGTTCCCGTTCCGGGGCATGCCGGTGTGGGCTCAAACCGTGGGCGAAGTCTTCCCGCTGACCCATTTCCTGCGGGTGGTGCGTGGCGTCATGCTGAAGGGCGTCAGCCTGTCGGAGGTCCAGGCTCCCTTGCTCGCCATGACCACGTTCACCCTGGTGGTCTTCACCGTCGCCATGGTGCGCTACCGCCGCACGCTGGATTGATCCGGGCCCTTGAATTTTCGGTCATTTTTTCCGGTCAGAAATTCCGGTCATTTTTGCGCCGCGATGAATGTTGTACAACAAATGGCGGGGTGCACGGGGCACGTGACCCACTGAAGACGGCACAAGGCCG
>JBCCEE010000506.1:0-6131 GCA_039030415.1 Acidobacteriota bacterium | reverse complement strand
TACGTTTGGCCAGCAAGCGGCGGCGGCGGTCGAGAAGGCACGGCACCAGGTCGCGGAGCTGATCGCGTGTGAGCCGGCGGAGATCGTGTGGACGTCCGGGGCGTCGGAGTCCGACAACCTGGCGCTCAAGGGCGTGGCCGAAGCCTATGCCGGCCGCGGTCGTCACCTGGTCACCGCCGCCACCGAGCACCGCGCGGTGCTCGACGTCTGCAGCCGCCTCGAGCAGCGTGGCTTCGAGGTCACCTATCTCGCCGTCGAACCCGATGGGCGCGTCGATCCGCAGGCGGTGCGAGCGGCGCTGCGGGACGACACGGTCTTGGTCTCCCTGATGCTCGCCAACAACGAGATTGGGGTCTTGCATCCGCTGCGGGAAATCTCCGAGATCTGCCGCCAGCGAGGCGTGCTGGTCCACACGGATGCGGCTCAGGCCCTGGCCTGGGAAGACTGCCGCGTCGACGAGCTCGGCGTTGATCTGATGTCGATCTCGGGTCACAAAGTCTACGGTCCCAAGGGCGTCGGTGCGCTCTATGTCCGCCGTCGCCGTCCGCGGGTGCGGCTAGTGCCGCGCATCGACGGCGGTGGCCACGAGAAGGGGCGGCGTTCGGGCACCCTCAACGTGCCGGGAATCGTCGGCCTCGGCAAGGCCTGTGAGCTGATCCTCGAGCAGCGGCGGGACGACGCGGTGCGCGTCGCCGAGCTGCGCGACCTGCTGCTCGAGCGGCTACGAGCCGAGCTCCCGGGTCTGAGCGTCAATGGCTGCCTGCGCCATCGCTTGCCCAACAACCTCAACGTTGCGCTGCCGGGGATCTCAGCCGAGCGTCTGGTCGGCGAGCTTTCGAGCGTGGCGCTGTCGGCCGGGGCGGCCTGTAGTGATCCTGGCCAGGGCGGCTCCTATGTGCTGCGCGCCCTGGCCGGTCACGAAGTTGCCGAGACCTCGCTGCGCATCGGGCTCGGGCGAACGACGAGGCGAGCCGATATCGAGCACGCCGCGACGGCGATCGTGCGAGCGGCGTCGAAGCTGAGCGAGATGCCGGAGGCGGTGCAGACCGAGCTGGCCTGCGACCTGCCGTGCGCGATAGCGGGTTAGCCCAGCAGGAACAGAGCTAGTAACGGAGAGCCACCGTGCCGAAGACTCGCATCGAGACCGTCAAATTTCAGCGTCACCGTTTCCTGGCCAGGTTTCCCAAGGACTACCTCTACAGCCCAGCGCACTTCTGGCTGGCGGAGTCTGAGCCCGGTGTCTGGCGCGTCGGCCTGACCCATTTCGCGACCCGCATGCTGGGCGAGATCGTCGAATTCGATTTCGAGGTAGCGCTCGGAGGCGACGTGGCGGTCGGCCAAGTGGTGGGCTGGATGGAAGGTTTCAAGGCCACTGCCGATCTGTTCTGCGTAGCGCAAGGGCGGTTCGCGGGCGGCAACCCGCAGGCCCTCGACGATACTGAGCTGGTGTGCTCGGACGCCTACGGTGACGGTTGGCTCTACCGGGTGGAAGGGCAGCCGGATCCGCAAGCCGTTCGGATCGACGAATACCTCGAGCTACTCGGTGAGACCATCGACCAAATGGAGGAAAAACCATGGCAGAAGCCGGAGATCGGCCCGTGAAGGCACGCTACGTCATGATCGGCGGCTTTCTCGGGGCCGGTAAGTCCACCTCGGTGGCGCATCTGGCGCAGAGGTTTACCGATCGCGGCCTGCGGGTCGGCCTGATCACCAACGACCAGGGCTCGAACCTGGTCGACACCCGCACCCTGCGCCGTCAGGGGTTCGCGGTGGAGGAGATCGCTGGCGGCTGCTTCTGCTGCCGCTTCGACTCCTTGAGCACCGCCGCCCGCAGGCTCGACGCCGAGAGCCGGCCGGACGTCTTCCTGGCCGAGCCGGTCGGCAGCTGCACCGACCTGGTGGCGACGGTGAGCTATCCGCTGCGGCGCCTCTACGGGGATGAGTTCACTATCGCGCCGCTGAGCGTGGTGCTCGACCCGGTGCGGGCGTCGCGCATCCTCGGCCTGCGCGAGGGGCGGCGGTTCTCCGACAAGGTCCGTTATGTCTATCTCAAGCAGCTCGAAGAGGCCGAGCTCCTGGTGATCAACAAGATCGACCTGCTGGCCGACACCGAGCGCCACCGCCTGCGTCGGGAGCTGGCCGAGCGCTATCCGCAGGCTCGCGTGCTGGAAGTCTCGGCGCGTCAGGAGCTCGGCATGGAGCCGTGGTTCGAGCTGCTGGCCAGCAGCGAGACCACCGAGCGCGCGACCATGGACGTCGACTACGAAACCTACGGCGAGGGCGAAGCGCTGCTGGGTTGGCTCAATGCCACTCTGCGCCTGGCGTCGCCAAGCGAGCTCGACGGCAACGCGTGGCTAGCGGATCTCGCCGGCAGCCTGCGCGATCGCCTGCAGGCGGCGGATGCCGAGGTCGCCCACCTCAAGATGACGCTGTCGCCCGAGGGAGGTATCAACGAGCTCGGGCGGGTGCATCTGGTCAACCTCGACTTTGTGCCAGAGACCGCGGAGCGGCTGCGGGATCCGGTGCGGGCGGGGCAACTGATCGTCAACCTGCGGGCCGAGGCGTCTCCTGAGACTCTACGCGGCTGCTTGGAGGCCGAGCTGGCTTCGCGCGCCAAGCCGTGTGCCGCTGCGGACGAGCGCTTGGAGCTCGAGCATCTGGAGTGTTTCCAACCGGGACAGCCGATTCCAACCCACCGTCTGAGCGTCGGGAGCTGAAGCGATGACTGCAACGCAATCCGAGCAGCGAAGAATTGTCTACTGTCACTGCGCCTACGCCCGAGTCGTCAAGCCCGAAGTCAAACAGGTGGTGCTGGACGGCCTGGCCAACAGTGGCGTCGCCTTCGACGCCGTGCCGGACCTCTGCGAACTGGCCGCCCGCCAGGATCCGGCGCTCGAGCGCCTGGCCGCCGGCGACGGGCCGGTCGACGTTGTTGCCTGTTATCCGCGAGCGGTGAAATGGCTGTTTCACGCCGCCGGCGCCAGCCTGCCGGAAGACGGCGTAACCATCCACAATATGCGCACCGATCCGGCTGAGGAGACCCTCGCCGAGGTGCTCGGTGCGGCTTCTGAGCCTCAGGAGGTGAGTGCATGAGTGAGGTGAACCGACCGGTTCGGGTGGTATTGGATCAGCAGGACGGGCCGGCCTTCGAGCCGCAGCGCCGTGGCGCCGTGCTGCGCTCTCTGCTGGAAGGCGGCTACTCGGTGACCGTAACGGGTGAGCAGCGGTCGGTGTCGCCGCTCGACGATGCCGAGCTCGTCGTCCTGCGCGAGCTCGACGCCGGCTCGGACCACGATGCCGAGGCGACCCAGGGGGGCCTACCCGTGCACTTTCGCGGCGTCGCTGGGCTCGATGAGGCTGCTGTGCTCGAGGTCGTAGAAGCACAGGGTGCCGGCCGTCAGGCGGCGGACTGGAAACCGTGGTTTCCGGTCATCGACTACGACCGCTGCACCAACTGTATGCAGTGCCTGAGCTTCTGCCTGTTCGGCGTCTACGACGTCGACGACGAGAAGCAGATCGACGTTGCGAATCCCGACAAGTGCAAGACCAACTGCCCGGCGTGCTCGCGGGTTTGCCCGGAAGTCGCCATTCTGTTCCCGAAATACAAGAACGGGCCGATCAATGGCGACATCGTGCAGGCCGAAGATGTCGACCGCGAGAAGATGAAGACCGATATCTCGTCGCTGTTGGGCGGCGACATCTACTCGCTGCTGCGCCAGCGCCATGAGCGGGCGTCGTCACGCTTCTCGAAGGAGCGTGACGAGTCACGAGCGCTCAAAGAACGCAAGCGCTGCCTGGCCAAACTGCAGCAGAACCTGGATATCCCGGCCGAAGTGCTCGACGAGCTGCCGAGCGCCGAAGCCATCCTGGAGAAAGCCGCCGCCGCCTCGAAGAGTCGGTAGGCCACCAGCCAAGGTATCCCCGACGCACTATTCGCTCTCAGACCTCCGAACCGGACCGTCAAGGAGATTATCCACGTGAGTCTGCCTTTAGTCAGTCTACCTCCCCAAATGCCCGTCATGCCGCTGCGGCCGACGCAGAAGGACATTCCGCCGACCCGCACCGAGCGCGACGCGATCTGTGAGTCGTTGCGGACCGATCTCGCCGAGCGCTCCCTGGTGCCGCCGCTGTCGATGGACGAGCTGAACGTGGAAGCCGAGGCGTTCTGCGAGCGCCACGGCACCGACACCCGCTACCTCGAGTTCATCGCCCTGTTGATCAACAACGAGCTGTGGCGCGAGTCGCTGGCGGCGATTCCGTTCGAGCGCCGTCTGCTGCTGCTGCCGAAGTGCCTGCGGGTGGAAGACAAGTGCCCGGCACCGTTCGACGAGCTTGGGTTACTGTGCAAAAAGTGCGGCCTGTGTACGATCCAGGATCTGCAGACCGAAGCCGAGCGGTTGGGCTATGCGGTGCTGGTGGCCGAGGGCTCGCCGATCGTCATGGCGATCATCGAGACCGGTCAGATCGACGCCATTGTCGGCGTCAGCTGCCTCAACGTGCTGCGCAAGGTCTACAACTATATGGAAGCGGCTGCGGTGCCCGGAATTGCCTTGCCGCTGCTGCAGGACGATTGCGTCGACACTGCGGTCGACCTCGACTGGGTGTGGGACGCGGTCCATCTCACCAGCGACGACGCAACCCGTCGCATGGACTTGACGGCGCTGCGCGACGCAGTGAGCACCTGGTTCGCGGCCGACGCGCTGGCTGAGCTGATGGGGCAGCCGGCGTCGGACGCCGAGCGCCTGGGGCAGGCCTGGCTGGCGAAAGACGGCAAGCGCTGGCGGCCGTTCCTCACCGTCGCGCTGCACCAGGCGCTATCGAACGAGCCCGGTGGCGAGATGCCGGCGGATCTGCGGCGGGTGGCGGTGGCGGTAGAGTGCTTCCACAAGGCTTCGCTGATCCATGACGACATCGAAGACGGCGACGCCGTACGCTACGGTGAGGCCACCCTGCACGCCGAGCACGGAGTGCCGGTGGCGATCAACGTGGGCGACTACCTGATCGGCGAGGGCTACCGGCTGATCGCCGAGTCGACGGTGGCGCCGGAGCGCCGTGTCGAGATGCTGAGGCTGGCCGCCGAAGGGCATCGTACGCTATCGATCGGCCAGGGCGAGGAGCTGCGCTGGAGCGAGCAGCCCAAGCCGCTCAAGCCGATCGAAGTGGTCGAGATCTTCCGCCGCAAGACGGCCCCGGCGTTCGAGATCGCGCTGCGCCTCGGCGCCGCTTACGCCGGCGCGTCCGCCGAGCTGCACCAGGCGCTGGCCGACTACAGCCGCTCCCTCGGCATCGCCTACCAGATCCGCGACGACCTCGACGACCTCGGTCAGAGCGCCGCCGCTGGCGCGCCACCCGAAGCGCGGCCGACAATCCTATGGGCGTTGGCCCACAGCGCAGCCAAGGGGCCGCGTCGAGCCGAGGTGGCGTCCGCCTGGACGGCCGCTGAAGGGGCTAAAGACGCCGCCAAGCTCTACCGGCTGTTCGCCGAGCTCGACGTCGAGAAGGCCGGCGGTCAGCTGCTCGACGCCTACAAGGAGGAGGCGATCCGAGCCCTGCGTGCCCTCGACAACGCCAACGTCAAGGGACTGCTGCGCCGCACCATCGGCAAGATCTTCAACGACCTGGAAATCAAGGGGTGGTGTAATGAGTTTGAGGCTCGAAATGCTCCAGGTGTCGAGGCTCGCGCCGCAGCTGTTGGGTGAATCGAGTGAGCTGGTCACCCGGTTCATCAGTGGCCACCTGCACGCCAGCGGTGGCTTCGAGGACCGGGACGGCGAGCCCGACCTCTACTACACGGTGTTCGGCCTCGAAGCCCTGCTGTCGTTGGGCGCCGAGGTACCGGTCGAGCGCGTCGCTGGCTTTCTTCGCGGCTTCGGCGGCGGCCAGGCGCTCGATCTGGTGTACCTGTCGTGCCTGGCGCGCTGCTGGTCGGCGCTGCCGGGGGCCGAGCCGGCGCCGGACGCTCGAGCCGCTATGCTCGAGCGCCTGGCCGATTTCCGGGTCGCCGGCCACGGCTATGGCAACGACGTGGGGGACACGGAGACAGAAAAACATGGTGACGAAACTGGCAAGAGCGTGTACAGGTAGATCTACACTCGCAACACGGCGTTGAACAGCGGCTGTGTGGTGTTCAC
>JBCCEE010000505.1:0-6136 GCA_039030415.1 Acidobacteriota bacterium | reverse complement strand
TACTTCCAAACAAGAGGTGCTTGCATCATGAAGTTCAAAGAAGGATTGCTCCGTGCCCGCTCCAACATCGCGTTCATGGTCGGGTTGGTGGCGGCCAGCGGCCTGGTCTATTCCCTGGAATCGGCCAGCGGTGTCGCCGGTCTCTACCGCCCATCCATAGAGCTCAGCAAGCTTGCGCCAAACCCGGTCAAGCGGGGCGTGCTCAGCGAAGACGACATGGCCGCAGCCAAGATCGCCTGGCGCTACTTCGAGAACAATACGCAAAGTGAAACCGGTCTGGTCAATTCGGTCAACGGCTTCGCCTCCACAACCCTCTGGGACCAGGCCTCCTACATTCTCGGCCTCGTGTCCGCCTACCGCTTGGGCATTGTCGGCCAGGAGGAGTTCGACATCCGAATCGTCAAGGTCCTGGATTCCATGGCCCGCATGGAGCTGTTCGACGGCAAGCTGCCGAACAAGGTGTACAACACCCAGACCCTGGCGATGACCGATTACACCAACAAGGTCATCGAGAACGGCATCGGCTGGTCCGCCATCGACATCGCCCGTGTGCTCGTGCCTCTCAACGTGATCGTCTGGAACTTCCCCGAGCATGGCCGGAAGGTGAAGGCCATTGTTGAGGCCTGGGACTTCGATGCTATGCTCAAGGATGGCGCGATGATTGGTGCGCGGGTCTCCGATGAAGGCGAGACGGAACTCGTCCAGGAAGGCCGGCTCGGTTACGAGGAATATGCCGCCCGTTCCATGAACCTCATGGGCTTCGACAGTCTCGCGGCTCTGCGCTTCGACGACTATCTGCGTTTCATCAACATCTACGACCAGAAAATCGCCTACGACAGCCGTTCCCACGCCGAGTATCATGCCCACAACTATGTGGTGAGCGAGCCCTATATCCTGACGGCGGTGGAATTCGGCTTCGACGCCAATTCACGCGAACTCGCCTGGCGGGTCTACCGCGCCCAGGAGGAACGCTACAAGGCAACCGGCATCGAGACCGCGGTGTCGGAAGACAATGTCGATGTCGCCCCGTACTTCGTCTACAATACGGTGTTCTCCAACGGTAAGCCGTGGAACGCCATCGCCGAAGACGGCACGGATCAGTCCCATCTGCGCACCATGAGCACCAAGGCGGTGTTCGGCTGGGACGCGCTCTACAACACCCGCTACACCAACATGCTCCGCAAGGAAGTGACAGACCTCTTCGATCCGAAGAACGGCTGGTACTCCGGCCGCCAGCCATCGCCAGCGGCAGTGCAGACGCCGCGACGCGCGAAAAGGTCCTGGCGTTCCTGGGCGACAACGCGCTGTCGGTGCTGAATCCGGTGATGGCGGCGTGTAAGGCGATGGCCGACGCCGCCCACGGCATCGAGGGCTCCACGCTGGTGACCACCATGGCGCGCAACGGCACCGACTTCGGTATCCGCATCAGCGGCCTCGGCGACCGCTGGTTCACCGACCCAGCACAAACTCCGGACGGTCTCTATTTCAGCGGTTTCTCGGCCGCCGACGCCAATCCGGACATCGGCGATTCGACGATCACCGAGACCGCCGGTATCGGCGCCTTCGCCATGGCGGCGGCGCCAGCCATCGTGAGCTTCGTCAGCGGCACGCCGAAGGACGCCCTCAACGCCACCCTCGAGATGTATGAGATCACCGTCGGCGAGCATCCGAGCTTCAATATTCCAGCGCTGGACTTCCGCGGCACCCCGGTCGGCATCGACATTCGAAGGGTCGTCGAGCTCGGATTGACGCCACGGGTCAACACCGGCATCGCGCATCGCGAAGCCGGCATCGGCCAGGTCGGTGCGGGCCTGGTGCGGCCGCCGCTCGCTATCTTCGAGCAGGCCTTGGAAACGTTCGCCAAACGCTACGGCTTCGCTTGAGCGGACGGCGCCGAGCGCCACATTCCGAGACGGTCTGCGAGCTGTGCGATCGCCAGGGCGGTCGGTACGATCAGCACCGCAGTGACCGGCAGCAGGATGCGGGCGTTGGGATAGGCGACGAAGACCACCGCCAGGCCGGCGGCCAGGTACACCAGGTGGTAGAGAGTGGTGCGCGGCGATCGCCGCCACAGCAGCACCATGCCGTAGCTGCCCAAGAGCAGTATCAACCAGCGCTCGCCAAACGTCGCCAGCCGCTTGAGCCGGCGCTTGCCGGGACTCTCGGCGAGAACCGACGGAGCGGTCGGCTCGGCCGTGAGAATACGCCAACCCTTGTAGGTCAGAAGGCGCAGGTAAGCGGCGGGGTTTTCGCGAATGAAGTCCACCACCTGCTGGCGCAGCCAGTCTTCGGCTTCGAGCTCGGGCAGGGAGCGATCGCTCCAGGGATTACTGTCGGCGATGTAGGGCAGAGGAACCCATGAGCCGAGGTAGCGACCCGCGGCTGCCTCCTGCGCGAGGTCGAAGCCATTGGCAGTCGCCGGCACCGGCGCCCGCAGCCCTGCGGTCACTGCGTTGTTGGCCTGCCACAGCGTGACGGTCGATTGCGTATTGCCGATGAAGAACTTGCCCAGGGACGTGACGTTCCACATCCCCCAGCCGAGGATCGGTAGGCCGGCGAGAAGTCCGAACAGCACGACGCCTCGTAGCTGCCTCCGGGCCCAGGCCTCTCGGAGCAACAGGGCGCCGACCAACGCGATCAGGAGACCGGCGGAGGGACGATTGATGTAGGCCAGGCCGAGACTCGCGCCGGCGACCGCCAGATTTCGCGGCGGCGGGCGCTCGGCCAGCACGAGGTAGAGCGACAGCAGAATGAACAGCAGCGCAGGTGTATCGGACCAGATGCCGGTCGACGTGAAGACCAGCGTCGGCATCAGGCATGCCATCAGCAGAGCGATGGCGGTAACGCGCTGCGAGCCGGAGATGCGATGTGCCAAGACGCCCAAGAGCAGCACGATCAGCACCGAGCAGACCATGACGTAGAGGACGCCCAAGGCCGGTAGCGGACCGAGCAGCCGGTAGAGGGCCGCGATCGGCAGCACCGTTCCCGGTGGCCGGAAGGCGGTGGCCGGATGATCAGGCCCCAGGCGATATTCGCCGGTGGTCGCCAGGCTCAGGGCGAGGCCGTGATAGTCGGACTCGTCGGTGTCGGCCCGCAGTTCGAAGGAACCGCTACGGATCTCGGGATGCGCGACCGCTAGCAGGAAGCCGAAACGGACGGTCAGCGCTAGAACCAAAAAAAAGAACCATCGGTCTCGACGCATTTGACACCATTGCTGAGTGGCTCTACGATTATAGTGAACTTTGCTGGGAGTGAAGACTTTCACGCTCCATTCTCGCTACGTTCTTTCTCGGGCGGGGTGGAACAGTCTTGGCCGTATCGACTCAGGGAGGGTCCGGTGGAGACGGTTATTGCTTGGAGACGACTCGAATGAACATCACGCAAGTCAAGATCTTTCCGGTCCACGAGGACAAGCTCAAGGCCTTCGTGTCAGTCGTCTTCGACCATGCTTTCATGGTCAACGACATCAAGGTCATCCAGGGGCGCGACGGGCTCTTTTTGAGCATGCCCAGCCGGCGAAAAAAGAACGGCGAGTTCAAAGACGTAGCGCACCCGCTGAACAACAAGACGCGCCGGATGTTGGAAGAGCGGGTGCTCGCAGAGTATCGCCAGGTGGTTGATGATCCGACCCCGCGACGTCCCGACCGTCTGGGCGAGCAGCCTGAGGCCGCGCCGGAGCTGGCGACGCCCAAGAACGAGGTTTCGGACGCCCTGATTGCCAACGAGCATGGGAAGCCGGCGGAGAAGACGCTCGAGGAAGTGCAGGAGCTTCACCTGCGAGACTCCTTCTGGTCCGTTTCCTGACCTGGCGCCGGTCGCTCAATATCACCTCGCGCGCTTGACTCCCGCCACGTTTGATCGGAAGATAAGGCTTCCGAGGAGAACGTGCGTCTGCTGCTAGGGGAGAGGTTGTCACCGAATCCGACCGGCACGCCATCAGCATCGGTCAGGAGCTACTCGGGCAACCCGCTCACCCCATAGCAGTGCACTTTCTCCAATCCCGCAGAGCTTCGAGCCTGACGCATGATTTCTCGGCTCGAGCGCAACGTCTTCGAAGTGATTTCTAAACGGTCCGAGACCGCCTCGCTTGCGTGGCGCCGAGCCGCAGCGCGCGAATCCCACCCCACGGTCCCACGGACGGCATTCATCTCACAGCACGGCAATTGAGGCAATGTACGGCGAACTGATGATTTTCGGGGGTCGGGCTCACCCCGGCCTGGCGCAGGGTATCTCCAACTATCTTGGCGTGCCCTTGGGCAAGGTGGACTGCTACAACTTCTCCGACGGTGAGATCTTCTGCCAGCTGCAGGAGAATGTGCGTGGCGCCGACACGTTTGTCATTCAACCGACGTGCTCACCGGTCAATACCAATCTCGTCGAGCTGCTGGTCATGCTCGACGCGATCAAGCGCTCGTCGGCGACGCGCGTAACCGCAGTCCTCCCGTATTACGGCTACGCTCGTCAAGACAAGAAAGACGCTCCGCGGGTACCGATCACCGCCAGGCTGATCGCTGATTTGATCATGCAGGCGGGGGCCGATCGCATCTTGACGATGGACCTGCATGCCCCGCAGATCCAAGGGTTTTTCAACCTTCCCGTGGATCATCTCTTCGCCGCCCCGGTGGTGCTCGAGGCGATTCGCGAGCTCGAGATTCCGGATCTCGTGATCGTGTCGCCGGATGCCGGCGGCGTCGAGCGGGCGCGAGCCATCGCGAAGCGCCTCAACGCCGGTCTGGCGATCGTCGACAAGCGACGTGTTGGCCCCAATGAAGCCGCTGTGATGCACGTCATCGGCGACGTCGTAGACAAAGCGGTACTGATTCTCGACGACATCATCGACACCGCGGGGACTTTGACCCACACCGTGACCTCCCTGGTCGAGCAAGGCGCTGCACGCGTGCTGGCGGCTGGCGTTCACGGAGTGTTGTCGGGCCCGGCGCTCGACCGCATCGAAGCGTGCCCGGTCGAGCAGATTCTGGTGACCGACACCACGCCGCTCGATGAGAAACTGCAGCGCTGCTCCAAACTACGGCCTCTGACCGTGGCGCCGCTGCTGGGCGAAGCGATTCGCCGAATTCACCAGAACAGCTCTGTCAGCTCGCTCTTCGTGTGAGCGCTGCAAGGCCAGAGACACTATAGGTAAGAGGTAGTCCATGAGCGAATTAGTCCTTGAAGTCCACAATCGTGACGCGATGGGCAAGAATGCCAACCGTCGACTGCGCGCCGGCGGGGAAGTTCCTGCCGTCGTCTATGGCGGTGATCAAGATGCCGCGGCGATCCGCGTCGATGAGCGACGCGTCGACGAGATCCTGCGCTCCGGTAGCGGAGAGAACACGATCTTCCTGCTCAAGCTCCACGGCACGGAGCAGACGCGTCACGCGATGATCCGCGAGCTGCAGACCGACCCGATCAGCGGCCAGAAGCTGCACATCGACTTCCAGCGCATCGATCTCGATCAGAAGGTGCGCGTCGTGGTGCCGATCGAGATCCAAGGCACGGCTTTCGGCGTCAAAACCGAGGGTGGTCTGCTGGATTTCGTCACCCGCGAAGTGGAGATCGAATGCCTGCCGAACGCGATCCCGGCGCATATTGATCTCGACGTGACGGAGCTGCACGTCGGTCAGCACGTCGAGGCCAAGGATCTCGAGCTGCCCGAGGGAATCGAACTGCACGATCCCGAGCGGGTCATCGTCTCGATCGCCCAGCCTCAGCAGGTCGACGAGGCCGCCGAGGACGACGACGACATGCTGATCGAGGGCGAGAAGGACGAGCCGGAGGTCATTGCACGCGGCAAGGCGGAAGGCGAGGAATAAACGAGACTTCCTGGGCGGCTCGAGGGGCGGCGTGCTCCGCCCCGCGGCCGACCAGCGTCTGCACGCAAGATGTCCGAAACGCACCGTGGCCCGATCGACAGCGAAGGAGCGCCCGGCCAGATCATCCTCGGACTGGGCAATCCCGGCGAGCGTTATGTCGCGACGCGGCACAACGTGGGATTTCGCGTGGTCGAGGAGCTGGCTCGTCGCCGGCAGCTGCGACTCGAAGGTAGCCGCGCTACCTGAGTGGATCCAACGCAGCTCACCACGGAAGATCACTCTCGGAGAGTGACGCAACATTTCTCAAGAAGTCACTGAAGAAC
>JBCCEE010000504.1:0-6155 GCA_039030415.1 Acidobacteriota bacterium | reverse complement strand
GTTGGAATAGCGTCCAGGCGCGTTGGAAGTGGCTCTCGGCTTCTTCGAAGGCGCCTTGATAGAGCGCTGAGACACCGTGCTCGGTGAGCTCGGCTGCGTCGGCGAGCTCTCGAGACGCTTCGGCTGCAGGAGCCGCTGGCGCCTCGTCTGTCGCGGCCTTCGAGGGCTGCGAGGCCTCGGTCTGTGCCGAGCTGGTCTGGGCCGAGCTGGTCTGGGGCGAGCTTCCGCCAGCCCACATGATGGCGCAGGCGGCCACGGGTCCTATCCAGTTTCGGGTTCGAACCTTCATCTGCATCCTCATTGCCAGTCCCCAATCAGTTGAAAGCCGGCCCAGTAGAAGGGGTGACGGTAGGTCTCCTCGTCGAGGAGATCGAGCTGGGCGCTACGCAGTGCCTCGTCCTTGTTTTGGCCGCCCTCGAGATAGTGGTAGAACCGCTTCATCAGCTCGGCGGTCGAGCGGTCGCTTACGCCCCAAAGCGAGGCCAGCACCGACCGCGCTCCAGCGTATTGGAAGGCACGGGTGAGGCCGATCAGTCCTTCTCCGCCGAGTACCTTGCCCAGGCCGGTATCGCAGGCAGAGAGGGTGACGAGATTGGCGTCGATGCGAACTTGCTCGAAGATCTCCCAAGCCTGCAGCAGCCCGTTGTCCTCACCTTCCTGCCAGTGTTCTGGGATAGTGAAGGCGAGGGCCGAGTCGAGCGGGAAGCGGTCGTCGAGCAGGCCATGGGTGGCGATGTGCAGGTGGGTGGTCTCCGCACCAATCGACTTGGCTCGCTCCTCGGTCGCGTCGGCTCCCAAATACACGCGGGCGGTTTGGCCGTGCAGCCGTCGAAGGCTCTCGACTTCGACGCGCGTGGCGGGCAGCGGGGCGAGCTCGAACCCCCTCGCGGCGGCGCGCAGCGCGGGTGCCGGGTCGGGTAGCGACGCGGCGGGGTAGAGCGGGTCCCCAAAGGCAGCTAACCGGGTGGCACGGGGAGCTCGACGGTCCTGCTGCAGGAGAGCGAGCACGGTCGCAGAGGCGGCACGCACCAGCGGTTTGGTCGCTACCAGGAAGCGCCGCTCGTCGGCGGGATCTACCAGGGCGGCGAAGGGCAGGGAATGCAGCGGACCGTCAGCGAGAATCAGCAGGCGCTCAGCGCGCTCGATAGGTTCTGCGACCGGGGCGAGCAGCAGCTCGCTCAAGCGGCGGCTCTGGATCAGGACCTTGCCGGTTCTCGGGTCGACCCGCCCGCGATCGAGCGCCGCTCGCAGCTGTTCGATCTCGTGCCGCAGGGATTCGGCGCCGGCCGGGATCGGTGCGACGCTCAGCTGGCCGCCACGCCCATCGATGGCGAACACATGGCCGCGCTCCTCGCCGATCGAGTAAGAAAGCAACAGGGTTCCCGGGTCGAGGGCTCGCTGAACCGCCGTCGAGTCGAGCGGCTGAGGATCCTGGAGAGCTGCAAGTCGGGGGGCGATCGTGCGCACTTCGGCCCGGATCTCGTTCTGCTGACGGCGCGCGGTGGCCAGCTCTTGCTGCGCCCGTTGCTGTTCCGTCTCGCTGGCGTCGGTGGCCAGCTGCATCCACTGCTCCAGCGCTTGATCGTAGGTTTGGTTGGCGATGCGCCGGCGTCGCTCGAGCTCCAGCGGCAGGTCGGCAGAGAACACCAGGTCGCGTTGTGCCAGCAGATCGAGCAGCTCGCGGGCCCGAAATCGTTCGAGTAGATGAAAGGCTTCAGAGGTGTGCCCGACTTCGACCCTGAGATCGATCGCTTGCCGGTAGGTGTCGGCATAGCGGGCTCCAAAACCGGAACGGACTTCATCCGAGCCGCCGACCCTGCCCTGCTGCGCTTCGAGCGCCGTCACCGCACAGTCGTAGTAGGCGAGCGCTGGTTCGAGCTCACCTCGCCGACGATGGAGGGCGCCGAGGCGCTGGCAGGAAGTGGCTTCGAGGGCGCTGCCCGGGGCCCGCTCGCGTCGAATGTCCAAGGAGCTCAGGTAGCGTGCCTGAGCTGCCTCCAAATCCGAACGCGCCAGCGCGATGTCGCCGCTCAGAGTGAGGGCCGAGGCGGTGTCGATACTGCGGGGCGCGAGCCGCTCGAAGATCTCGAGAGCTCGGCCGACATGGTCAGCGGCGGCTGTGAAGTCCTGGCGGTGAAAGGCCGAGGTGCCGAGGTCGTGGTGGCTGCGCGCCACCCTGATGCCGCCCGGTGCCTTTTCCTGGTCGATGGCCAGGGCGCGCTGATAGAGCGCTTCGGCTTCTGTTGGGTCGCCACGGTCGAAGGCGACTCGAGCGAGTAGTCCGAGACTGGCCGCGACGTCGAGCCCCTGCGGCGCCAGCTTCTGCCGGATTTCGAGGGCGCGCTGGTGATAGGACTCGGCTGCTGCATAGTCGCCGCGAATCAAGGCCAGGCTGCCGAGGTTGCTGAGGGCCGCAGCGACGCCGAGCCCCTCCGGTTTATCCTTTAGCCAAGCGGCGACGGAGCGCTGGTAGAGCACCTCGGCCTCGGCCAGATTGCCCCGGTCCTGAGCGACGAGACCCAGGTTGAGCAGACCGCCGCCGAGATCGTCTGGTGCGAGCTTCTCCTTGATCGCCACCGAGCGCCGATAGTAGCCCTCGGAAGCCGCCAGATCACCGCGCCACCAGCTCGCGACGCCGAGACCGTTGAGGGTCTTCGCCGCCTCGTAACTGTAGGGAGCCAGCTGCTCGTGCAGCGCCATGGCACGGTCATAGAGGGCTTGGGCAGCGGTCAGGTCCCCGCTCATCATGGTCGCCGTGGCGACGAGCGTGAGGCTCGCCGCTACCGCCTGGCTTTCGGGGGCGAGCTGCTGTCGGATTTCGAGGGCGCGACGGTAGTGCTCGAGGCCCTGTGCGAGGTTACCCTGCCTGGCGGTGATCCGTCCCAGCTCCACCAGGAGCTGGGCGACCGTCAGGCCGTCCGGCGCGACCTGACGGCGGAGCTCGAGGGCTCTTTGGACCTCCGGCGCAGCGCGTTGGTACTCGCTGCGCTCATAGAGTGAGAGCGCTGTGGCGGCGAGGGTTTGGGCGGATAAGCGAGGATCGCCGGTAGCTCGAGCGGCCCGCTCCGCGGTCTCGAACGCGCGATCTACGTTGTTCCATGCCTTGCTCTCCGCGGCTTCCGTTGCGATGCGCAGAGACAGCCAGCTCGCTCTGAGAGGTTCGTCGGCTGCCTCCCAGTCGGCGGCCATCAGCTGCCAGCGGTGCAGGCCCGCGGAGCGAGATTCACCATCGAGGAGGCCGCGCGCCGCTTCATAGGCTGTGAGCTCCTCCTGAGGCAGCTGCGGTCGAGCCTGAAGCCTCCAGGCTCCGACGGGCAGCCGAATCTCGAGCGGCTCGCCATCTCGCGTGCCCGACACGGTGAGCGGGCCGCGCGGCGCCTGTTCGAGCTCCACCTCCGCGAGATCGAAGGGGGAGTCGAGCTCGCCGTGCGCGGGCTCCGGATTGGCCGGTGGCGAGGCGGCGCGATGCCACCGCAGCAAGACGTCGCCAGGCTTCAGGCCCGCCCGGTGGGCGGCAAACCCCTCCCCGACGCGCTCGACGACGATGCCAGGAGGAAGCGCTCGGTGGGAGCTGGAGGGAGCTGAGGCGGCCAGGACGGCAGCGGCCGACGCGAGACCCAGCAGGCCCAGCAGCGACAGTACGAGTGCCGGCTTCGTCGATGTTCGTTGCATGTTCAGACCTCCTCGCGGACCTCGGGGCGTCTGCTGTCAAGGGCGGAATTCCGAGACGGTTTGGGTCATTTGTCAATGGCTGTAACAACGACGAATCGAGGGTGACTGTTTCTTGACAGAGCCGTTTGGCTGCCCACGAGATTTCGCATCTGGAGGACGCTCTCACCATGTTTGGTCTGAATCTGCAGGCGTTTTGGCCCACGATCGTAGGGGATTCGAGCTCCGTGCCGTCGACCACGGTGTTCGGCAAGAGGACGCTGTGTGCTGTCCTGGTGTTTTCGATCTTCGGCACCCTCGCGGGCGGTCCTTTGGCCGGCTCGGTGCTCGGCACAGGCGAGCTGCTGCTCGCCGGCACCGAGCTGCGCATCAGTCCCGAGACGCAAACCGTACCGCTCGATCTGCCGACCGTGATCGAGACGGAGCTGGTCGGTTTCGATCCTATCCAGGGCACCTTACCGCCTGGATTACGGGTGGTGGGCAGCCTCACAGGCCCCGAGATCACCGGCGCTCTAGAGCTGCAGACCGCACCCAACGAGCCGTTTCGCATCCCGCGATTCCGGCTCGAGGGCGAGTACGTGCTGGACAACATCCGGCTGGTCGACGGCGACGACTTCCTGGCCTGGGCGACGCCGAGCCGCGTGACCCTCAACGTTACCCAGGTACTGGTCACCAGCGTCGAATCCCGGCCGTTGACCATGGAAGAGATTCAGAGCCTCGGCCTGGTGATCGACGAGAATCGCTACCAGGCCTTGAGCCTGACCTTCGGCTTCGCGGTCTCCGGTCGCACCATCAACTACAGCATGCCGGTGGTCTACGATCTCTTTGGCAGCGGCCCTGATGGCCAGCAGATTCAGCCCTTTCCGGCGGTCAACGTGCCGCTGCCCGAGTTCGGCGGCGGCACCCTGCCGCCGTCCGGCCGGTTCCGGCCTCAGCTGGTGCCGTTCAAGCTCGATCTCAAGACACCGCAGCCGCCGGAGATCCCGCACGGCGGCTGTTCGTTCAACGACAAAGAGTGTCGCGAGCGCTTCCCACCGTCGCCGCCGATGGTCGGCGTGATCCTGTTCCCGACCGATCTGCGCCTGCTGCACCAGTTTTTCTCGGTCGTGCTGTTCGTGCAGAACGGCGCGCCGGAAGGCGATCCGCTGGTGATCCGTGACCTGGCGGCCAAGATCAAGCTGCCGGCGGGCCTGCGCGAAGCGGCCACCGAGCCGCCGACGCCGCTCGGCGTGCCGGTGCCGGTGCGGGTGGCAGGGGCCGACGGTGAGGTCGGCACCGCGGATGACATCAACCTGATCATCGCCCAAGCCAAGGGCGAAGCAAACTTCGAGGTCGAAGGCTTGCGGGAAGGCACCCACGTCGTCGAGTTCGACCTCGAAGGCATCGTCGACGGCCTGCCCGGCGGCGCCCAGCGCATCGTCGGCAAGGCCAAGGGAGCGGTGGTGGTGCGCGATCCCAATCTCGGCGTGACCATCCACCATCCGATGACGGTGCGCTCCGGCGAGGAATACCCGCTGAAGTTCACCATCAGCAACACCGGCAACACGATCGTCAACGGCCTGTCGATCGAGCTGCCGGCCTCCGGGCTGTCGGGCAGCGAGCTGGTCGACCCCTACGCCAACGTGCAGACCGTCGGCGAGCTGCTGCCTGGCGACGCGGCGACCGTGGAGTTCCCGGTGCGCGCCCTGCGCACCGGCCGCGTGGTCTCGACGTCGGTGCGAACCGGTTCGCAAACCGATCCGCATTGGGAGTTCTCACTCGGCGTCGGCGCCGGCGGGGTGCTGCTGTCGCCGGATGCCTTGGTACTGCCGCAGGCGTCCCAAGACCTTCCAGCCGGTTTGCTGGACGCCGCGCTGCGGGTGATCGGCCTCGGCCACTCGCTGTCGGTGACCCCGCAGGCGGCCGTCGGAGGCAATCTGCCGCGGCTCGGCAAAGCAACCGTCAACGAGCGCATCTACCGCGTCACCCAGGCCGGCCGTCACCTGCAGCTCGGCGAAGACGTCTTCGACACGGTGGCGACGCTGGCCGCCGAGCTCTATGGCGCCCGCGATCAGGACTTCGACTGGAACCTGCTGATGCAGCGGGTCGCCGGCGCCCGCGGTCTGGCGACCGAGCTCGGCAACGTGTTGCGGGCCGAAGTGTCGACGACGGACGAGCTGTTCGAGCGCTTGGCCAAGCACACGCACTTCCTGGAGCCGCAGCTCGCCATCGCCGATGGCACCGGCGCCACCCTCGAGGTCGCCAGCCGGGTGAGCGGCAAGGCGCTCTACGGCGCGCCGGATGGCCTCGACCCGGTGCGTGAGCTGCCTTTCGGCGAGCTGTTCGGCTTCGCCGACGGCCAGCTGGCGCTGCTCACCGTGCCCGAGACCGACGGCTACCGCTTCACCTTGCGCGTTCCAGGCGGGGGTAGCGCTGGATTGCGCGTCCTGGCCCCCACCGCGGCGGGCGCCCTGCGCACCCTGAGCTGGGCGAACGTGTCGCTCGAC
>JBCCEE010000503.1:0-6203 GCA_039030415.1 Acidobacteriota bacterium | reverse complement strand
CGGCGATGATGCGCATCGACGGCCCGGGCGGATATATATAGGTGTTGCGCACCATGAACTCTTTGAGCACGTCGTTCTGAATCGTGCCAGCGAGCTGCTCAGTAGAGACTCCCTGCTCCTCTGCCGCGACGATGTAGAGCGCCATGATCGGCAGTACGGCGCCATTCATCGTCATCGAGACGCTCATCCGATCCAGCGGGATGCCGTCGAACAAGATGCGCATGTCGAGCAGCGAGTCGATCGCCACTCCGGCCATGCCGACATCGCCGGTGACTCTGGGATGGTCCGAGTCGTAACCGCGATGGGTCGGCAGATCGAAGGCGATGGACAGGCCGCGCTGGCCAGCGGCCAGGTTGCGGCGGTAAAAGGCATTCGACGCTTCGGCTGTGGAATAGCCCGCGTACTGCCGAACGGTCCACGGTCGACGGACATACATCGTGGTGTACGGACCACGGATGAAGGGAGCAAAGCCGGGTTGGGAGTCGAGGTGGGCCAGGCCGTCCAGATCGCTTAGTGAATAGCGTGCCGGGACATCGATACCTTCCGGCGTCGAGGTAGTGCTCGAAGTTTCGATGCGTCGCGCTGCGTCTGGATCGCCAGCCTGGTCGTAGTCGATCCTGGTGAAATCGGGGCTCATCCGAACGCTCCCAAAGCCTCTAGGCTCTCGCGCAGCAGGGCCAGGACATCGCACCCTTCGTAGACGAAGGCGTCGATCCCGGCTTCTTCGAATGCCGACGGCTGGTCTCCGCCGTCGTGGGCGACCCAAATGCGCCGGGTCCCGAGCTCGCGGAACCGTGTGGCGAGCTCGCCGACACGCGCCGGATCGCGGGCGTCGACACCGCACAGCGCAACCAGATTCCAGCTAGCATCTTCGAGCGCGGCGTCGATATCTGAACATTCGAAGCCTTCGATTCCAGCCGCGGCCAGCAGGCGGCGCACGAAGCCCATGTCGCTCGCCCCCTTGCCGAGATCGATGAGTGCCGCCCGCGGTCGCGAGCCGAGCTCGGCCAGCCAGCGGTCGCCGACCCGTCGCAGCTCCTCGTAGTCGGCGCTGGCTCGCGAGCCGACCAGAGGTTCGCAGGATGCGGTCTGTTCGCCGGCCGTCAGCCGACCGTACACCTCAGCCAGCGTCGCGCCGGCTCGCAAGGCGGCACTGGAAAGCTCCAGCAGCTCGCCCGGCTCGCCCGGGGCTTCCACCGACAGCTCGAGTACGGTCAGAGCGGCTTCGCTCTTCTCCACCTCGTCTGGATCGCGCGCTTCGTCGTCAAAGGCTTCCTCTTGGAACGCGGCGTCGTCGGAGACCACACTGGCGGACGGCGCAATAGCATTCCAATCCACGGCCTGCGACAGGTCGACAAACGCAGAGCTGCCGATGATCGGACGCTCGCGCGTTGCCGAGGCGCGCTTCGACTCTTTGGCCGCCCGCGCAACCCAGGCACCGATCTGCCCCGCTTCGAGACAGCGCGCCATGCCGCCGCCGCGCTCGATCTCCTGAAAGCGCTCCCAGGCAGCTCGCGCCAGGCGATCGGTGAGGTGCTCGAGGTACCAGCTGCCGGCGGCTGGGTCCACTACCCGGCCGGCAGATGCTTCCAGGGCGAGCATGTGCTGAATATTCAACGCCAACCGAGCGCCGTCTGGCGAAGGCGAGCCGCTGATGGCGTCGTAGGAGTCGAGCACGATGCTGTCGGCCCCACCGAGCGCTGCCGCAAACGCTTGGGTCGCCGAGCGCAGCAGATTCGTGCGAGGGGCAATGCGAGACAGCTCGCGCAGCGAGCCGTGGGCGTGGATCCGCAGCTCGTGGGTCTCGACGCCAGCTCCCCAGCATGCCACCGCCTTCGCCCAGAGCCGCCGTGCAGCCCTCAGCTTGGCGATCTCTGAGAATAGGTCGCTTCGCATGCTGAAGCTGAGATCGAGTCGACGGCTGGCGTCTGCCAGCGGCAGCCCCGCCTGCGTCAGGCTCCGCAGGTACTCGACGCCAGTAGCGAGTGCGAACGCCAGCTCCTGCACGGTGGAGGCACCCGCCTCGTGGTAAGGCCTTACCGAGACCAGAACCGTACGCATCTCTGGGTGTTCGCTCGCTGCCCAGCCCGCCAGATCCGCCATCCGACGCAGTGAGCCAGAAACCGAGCCTGGAAGTCTTCCGCTCGCGGCCAGCGTCGCCAACGGGTCACAAGTCAAGTGACACCCGCCACTGACGTACCCGAATGCCGAGGCTAGGGCTGCGCACAGAGGCGCCTCGTCGCCGAGCTCGAGAACCACTTCGGTTTCCGGTCGGACGGTCTCGAGCAGCCCTTCGAGAATGGACGCGTAATCGAATCGCAGGCCACCGAGCTCACGCTCGCCCTCAGGCGTCGATACGCCAGCGGCGGGCAGCCAGAGTAGGTTGGCGCCGTGCGCCTGAGCGCTGGCGGTCAAACGCTGCACCTGCTCGGGGATCGAGCTCGAGAGAGTCAGCCCGAGCCGCCACCCCGCCGAGCGCGGCATGGGCTGAAATTCGGTTGGAGGGCCCGATGTCGCCGAGCCGGATGTCGCCGGGTCTGATGTCGCTGTATACAGCGGCTGAACTTCGAGACCGTCGAGCGTGCGGTGGGTCAGCACCGAGAAGTCAGCGCTGCCCAGCTCCCCTTCGACGCGCTGTCGCCAGGTGGCCTCATCGACGTTGGGGAATGCGCCAACCGGCGACTGATCTGGGCTCGACATCGAGCACGGACACTAGCACAGCGGCCGGCACTGCGTGGAGCCTGCGTGGTGGCTCCGTGGCTGCGCCGGCCCAGAACCAGGGTTACCTGCGGCCGCCCAGCAATCCGCCGAGCAGGCTGCCACCGATCTTGGTGATGTCATCGACCACCGAGCCATCACCGTCCTGGTCGAGGAGACTGCCCAGCATGCCGCCGAGCTCTGGCTCGCGGCGCTCCATTCGGCGCTGTTCCTGGCCCAGCATCGCGCCGAGTCCGCCAGCGTCGAGGCCTCTGCCGCGCTGCGCCTTGCCGAGAGCACCCATGACGATCGGGGCCAGCATGGCGAGGAGTTGACCCGCCTGGCCCGAATTCATGCCGCTAGCTGCTCCAAGGCCATTCTGGACCTGCCCCTGACGCCCTCCCAGCATGTGCTTGAGAATGCCTTCACCCGCGTTGGTGGCGTTGCCGCTTCCGAGGAAGCCGCCGATGTCGTCGAGGATCGAGCCATCGTGATCGCGATCCAGGGCGCCAGCCAAAGAGCCGGCACCATCGTTTGACGATGAGTTGCGCGCCAGTGCCCCGAGCAGCACGGGCAAGGCGCCCGATACGGCGTTGGCCGTCGTCTTTTCGTCGAGGCCCAGCTGCTGGCCGATCTGGGCGGTACCGCCACTGCCGAGGGCTTGCGTTACGAGATCGAGAACGGAATCAGACATGAGATGCTCCTTTAAGCGAAGGTTGAGCTTCGAGCTAGAAATTACCGCAGAGGCTATGGGTCCGACCTCCAGGTGCCCCTGCCGATCAGCGCTCGGCCGCGGTCTCCCCCGGACGGTTCCAGCGTCCTCGGAAACGTTGCTCCAAACCGCTCGCCGCCTTGGACGAACGTGGTCTTTATTACCCGTCTGGACGCCACCAGTATACCGACGAACAACTGCTGGTCCCAAACGCGAGCGCGGTCCGCTGGCGAGTCCCGCGAGCCCCTCCGGCTGATTAATTCTCGATACAGAATCCTCGATACTGAATAGCGCGCATCGCAGGTCCAGAGGATCTCTCTCTGAAAGATCCTCGGGCTCGATGAAGTTTCTCGAAATTCTTCCTGCCTTGCCGACGCGGGCTCGGGTTGAAGGCCTCGCTGCCAGAGTATAGAATCTGAGTGTTCTGTAGATCTGTCACCGGTTACGTGAGATCCCGTCTCAACAAACGGAGACTGGGCTTGGCGACTGTCTATAGGCATGCTGGATGCCCTGTTGGGCTCGATCCAGCCTCCTCGAACACTTATCCAACCCATCGTTCGGTCTCGCGGGTACGTTGATCGACTCGGCTCGAAGTTTCTAGCTGGGCAACGATCCGTATCTCGCCTCCCGCACTCGGGAACTGGCCGAATACTACTCATCCGACAAAGGAGGCGTCACACATGCGAGCTGGAGGTCAACCCAAATGTAGCAGCTGGCCGGTGCGGGTTCAGCGTCTGGTCGAAGCGGTCCAAGCTCAGGAAAGGCTC
Source organism: Acidobacteriota bacterium (assembly GCA_039030415.1). Classification (GTDB taxonomy): domain Bacteria; phylum Acidobacteriota; class Thermoanaerobaculia; order Multivoradales; family J023; genus JAAELT01. Next base: position 2,027 of record JBCCEE010000503.1, on the reverse strand, counting down.
ACGCCTGCGTCGTGCAAGCGACTTCTCGTGGAATCTGGAGTGACCGCTGAAGATCTCACCCACTGGGCTGCATTCGACCACCCTATCGAAGACTCTTACGGGCGCAAGATGCTGTTCGACGGCGGCTTCTTCGAGCTCATGGTGATGTCATGGGTCGACGGCGACATGGCTGCGATTCATGACCACGGCTACACCCAATGGGGCGCGGTCAAGGTGTTTGGACCAACCGAGCACGCCATCTTCAAGCTCGAGGACGGTTTCCTGACGACCGCCGAGCGACGCCAATTCGCTCCGAATAGCGTGGTAGCGGTCAGCCACGAGCTGATCCACCAGATGGGCAATGTTGGCCAGCAGCCCTACCTCACGCTCCACCTCTACGGCTGCTACGAGCGCGACGGCTGCGTCACGGGTGACGCACGCCTCTACGAGCTCGACGAGAATTCGATCCAGATCACCAGCGGCGGCGTCTTCTACGCCCTGCCCGAAGATGCGGTCGACGAGCGTCGTGCGGCTCCTGCCGCCGACTTCCCCACCACGCTGCGGTTCAAAGTCGAGCTGCTCGAGCGTCTGCTGCGGAGCAGCGGCGGTCTGGAGCGCGGTAGCCTGCAGTGTCCCCGCGAACGTCGTCTGGCCAAGGAGCTGATGCAGGGGGCGACCTGGGAGCGTGCCGGCTTCGAGCTCGATCGTATGCGGCAGCGCTCCGCTTTGCGCTTCGACCGCTATGTCGAGATCTTGCAGCAAGAGCTGCGTGCCGCGGCCCGCCTGCAGGCCAAGCTGCTGCGCGCTGGAGTGATCCGCAGCGAGCTGGCTCCGCACCAACACCGCCTCGCCGAGCTGCTCGAGATCGAAGACCTCGCTGTCTTCGCGGATGGCTACCTCGAGCTGATCGGATCGGCGTTCTCGATCGACCTGCTGACCGAGCAGGCGGCCTGAGCTCGATGTCGGCCAGCTCGATACTGGCCCGCCTCGCCGAGCTGCCGACCACCAGTGGCGAGAGCTGGGAAGCCTTTGATCCCGAGGATTGGCCCCAGCTCTTCGCCCTGCTCGCGGTGGCAGCTGATCTTCCCAGGCTGGTCGATAATCGAGCGCTCTCAGACATGCCGGACGGACTCTGGCCCGAGCTGCGGACGGTGACCACTGAGCTGCGCGCTCTACAGGGTCTCGTCGACCTGCCCATCGTTCCTGGCGCGGCGTCGCCGGTGGCCTGCCGAACCCTACCCGAGCTCGAGTCTGCGGTCACCGAGCTGGAGCAGACGCATTGTGTGACCGTCGACTTCCTGCTCGAGCCCGACCAGCGCACCCGTTTGGATGCCCTGGTCGCCGAGCTCGCGGTCGATCGGCTGGGTCAGTGGGGACAGCTGGAGCGCGATGAGGCTCCTGAGCTATTCGATGTCTTCGACCGCGCGCTAGCCGGCGAGCACTTTCGTCGACTCACCGGTTTCGATCACCAGCGCGATGAATTCACGCTCACGCTTTCACTGCAGGATCTCGACCGCACGGGAATCGGCTGGCACCGTGACCTGTACTGGCCGCGGGAGTGGGTCGGACAAGATGTTTTTGCCGTGCTCTATGGGCTCGGTGACGATGCACCCGAGAAGGGTGGCGCGTTCCTTTACTACACCCGCCACGACAACGCGATCCGCGCTTGCTACCGGCAAAAGCACCAGGCGACGGTCCTGTGGAATAGCCGAGAGGATTCTGGTCGAATCCTGCATGCTGTGTCCCGCTACTTGACGGAAGACACCTCCAGGCACCTGATCATTCTTCAGTGTCTGCGCTAGAGCTGAGCGCTCGCAAGGGCTAAGCGCTACAGGGCAGGCGCCTAGGCCCAGGGTGGAACGTTTCCGGCTACAGCCGGTACGGGCCGCGCTGGGCGCAGTCGAGCTCACGGTCCGGCAGCCAGGAGATCGGGAACTCCTGCTCCTCTACCCCAAGCGTGGTGAGCAGCGCCGTTGTCCCGAGACGGTGCCAGCGGTCATCGAAAAAGAAGAGAACCGAGTCGCGGTCGATCAGATCGAGCTTTCTCG
>JBCCEE010000502.1:0-6213 GCA_039030415.1 Acidobacteriota bacterium | reverse complement strand
CTATCCGCCCGGGCCGTCGATGCGCATCATTGCCGACATTTTCCGCTACACCTCGCGCCACATGCCGCGCTTCAACTCGATCTCGATCTCCGGCTACCACATGCAGGAAGCCGGCGCGACGGCCGACCTCGAGCTCGGCTACACCCTGGCGGACGGTTTGGAGTACGCGCGTACTGGCCTCGAAGCTGGGCTCGACATCGACCGCTTCGCGCCGCGGCTGTCGTTCTTCTGGGCGATCGGCATGGACTACTTCATGGAAGTCGCCAAGCTGCGCGCCGCCCGCATGCTGTGGGCCGAGCTGATGAGTCGTTTCGAGCCCAAGAATCCGAAGTCGAGCATGCTGCGCACGCACTGTCAGACCTCGGGTTGGAGCCTCACCGCCCAGGACGTAATGAACAACGTCACCCGCACCGCGATCGAGGCGATGGCAGCGGTTCATGGTCACACCCAGTCACTGCATACGAATTCCTATGACGAGGCACTGGCGCTGCCATCACAGGAGAGTGCACGGCTGGCGCGCAATACGCAGCTGTTCATTCAGCACGAGACCGGCAGCTGCCGGGTGATCGACCCATGGGGTGGCAGCTACTATGTCGAGACGTTGACGCGGCAGCTGGCGGAGCGGGCGCGGCAGCATATCGAAGAGATCGAGGGACTCGGCGGCATGGCGAAGGCGCTGGAGTCGGGGCTACCGAAGCTAAGGATCGAGGAAGCCGCGGCCCGCACCCAGGCCATGATCGACTCGGGGGAGCGCGCGATCATCGGCGTCAACACCTATCCCGCAGAAGTCGACGAGCAGATCGACGTGCTCAAGGTCGACAACACCGCGGTGCGAGAGGCCCAGGTCACGCGCTTGAACGAGCTGCGCCGCGGTCGTGAGGCCCAGCGAGTCGAGGAGGCGCTCTCCGCGCTCCGCAACTGCGCCGAAAGTGGTGACGGTAATCTGCTCGAGCTGTCGGTGGCGGCCGCGCGGGCGCACGCCACGGTGGGGGAGATCAGCAAGGCGCTGACCGACGTCTGGGGCCGCCACAAGGCTACGATTCAGACCATCTCCGGGGTCTACAGCGCGGAGATGGCTGGGGAGAACCAGAATGCCATGGATGAGCTCGAAGGCGTTCGCAAGCGGGTCGAGGAGTTCGCGCGGGCGGAAGGCCGCAGACCGCGCATCCTCGTCGCCAAGATGGGGCAGGACGGGCACGATCGCGGTCAGAAGGTAATCGCCACCGCCTTCGTCGACCTCGGATTCGATGTCGACGTGGGGCCGCTGTTCCAGACTCCAGAAGAATCCGCGCTGCAGGCGGTCGAGAACGACGTCCATATCGTCGGCGCCAGCTCGCTGGCGGCGGGCCATCTGACGCTCGTTCCGAAGCTGCGACAGGCGCTCGACGCCGAGGGACGCGAGGACATCATGATCGTCGTCGGCGGTGTCGTGCCTCCGGGCGACTACGAAGCGCTCTACGAAGCCGGGGCCGCGGCCATCTTCGGCCCGGGGACTGTGATCACGCAGGCGGCGACGGAGCTCGTGGACAAGCTGAGCGATCGCCTCGGGCACGAGCGCTAGTCCAACGAGCCCGATGCTTGGGATCGAAGAGCTCGCCGAAGGGGTCATCGCCGGCAGTCGGGCGATGCTGGGTCGCGCTATCACCCTCGTCGAGAGCAATCGAGCGGACCACCAGGAACGCGCCCAGGAGCTGCTAGGTCGGCTGCTGCCGCGTACCGGTAGGGCGATCCGCGTTGGCGTCACCGGCGTACCGGGAGTCGGCAAGAGCACCTTCCTCGATGCCTTCGGCAGCTTCTTGACGGCTCGCGAGCACCGCCTCGCCGTGTTGGCCATCGATCCCTCCAGCACCGTCTCGGGCGGATCCATCCTCGGCGACAAAACCCGCATGGAGCGCCTGGCGACGGACAGCAGAGCCTTCATCCGCCCGTCGCCGAGCGGGGGCTCGCTCGGCGGGGTAGCGCGCAAGACCCGCGAGACGATTCTGCTGTGCGAGGCCGCGGGCTACGACGTGGTGTTCGTCGAGACCGTCGGCGTGGGTCAATCCGAGATCCTGGTCGCCGGCATGGTCGACAGCGTGCTGCTGCTGCTGCTGCCCAACGCCGGTGACGAGCTACAGGGCATCAAGCGCGGCATCCTGGAGCTGGTCGACGTGCTGGCCGTCAACAAGGCCGACGGTGATCGCATCGCCGCCGCCCGTCAAGCCTGCCAGCAGTACCTCGCAGCGCTCAAATTCGTCCGACCGTCGAGCCCCAACTGGCAGCCGCCGGTGATGAGCGTTAGCGCCCTAGAGGCAACCGGGCTCGAAGAGATCTGGAGTGCGCTCGAGCAGCACCGCGAGACGATGCAGAAGCACGGCGAGCTCGAGCCCAAGCGCCGCGAGCAGAAACTGCAGTGGATGCGGTCGCTGGTGGAGGAGTCGATTCTCGGCAGCTTCCACACAGCGCCACGAGTCGCTGCCGCCGTGCCAGATCTCGAGCGCAGGGTCGTCGAGGGGGAGATCACTCCGACGCGAGCGGCCCAGCAGCTGGTGGCTCTCGTCGGAGTCGGCTGAGGCCGGTCCCTTTTTCCCTGGGTTGGCCGAAGCGTTCTCGAACCCTTCGGCGACGAGCCAGCGAATCGTCGGTTCCGTCGAAAGAAGCGGCGCGAGCGAGAACTTCCTCGGCAGGACCTCGTACCATCCGAGACAGTCCTAGGAGGTTCCAATGAGAGTGAAGATCCTGATTTCTTTCACGGCTTTCGCGGCCTTTGTGAACCCTTGGGCCCAAGGGGCTCCCAACCCGGACGCTTCGACGCAGACCCGAGTGAGCCCGATCGTGTTCGCGGAGCGGCACATTCTGGAATCCAAGGCCCTCGGTGAGAACCGGCACGTCGACGTCCGGCTGCCGGCGAGTTACCGACAGAGCGCGCCGTCTCGCGCTTACCCTGTCGTGTTCGTGCTGGACAGTGAGCTGCTGTTCGAGACCGTCGCCGGCATCGTCGGCCACCTCAGCTCCGTCGGCCGGATGCCCGAGGCGATCGTCGTGGGAATCCCCAATAACACGGGCGATCGGTTGGGCCTATCACCGCAATTTCTCGACAAGGACGGAAACCCGAGAGGGTCCAGAAGCCGAGAAGACCGGTACCTCCGGTTCTTCCAAGACGAGCTCCTTCCTTTTCTCGATTCGAAGTTTCGGACCGCAGAGTTCCGCATCCTGTTCGGCGTCTCCCCAACGGCCGCGTTCACTCTGCATGCGTTCTGGCGGGCGCCGGACCTATTCCAAGCTCATGTCGCCATGGTTGCCGGTAGCATTCCGGGCAAGGTGTATCCGAAGGATGAAACCCTGATCGATGCCATAGAGACCTCGCTGAGCCGGAATCCAGACCGCAAAGTCTGGTTGTATCTGAGCTCCGCGGAATCGAATTTCCAGACATCCAGCGAGATCGCCACCCACTTCGAGAACCTCGAGCGTCGCCTTCGTCCCTATCTTTCGAGGGGCCTCTCGCTGAAGACCGAGGTCGTTCCCGGGGCGGCGTACGCGACGGTACTCCCGGCGTTAACCTCCGCCTTGAATCTCATCTTTCCCCCTGAGGACTGGGACCCGAGCTACGTCTCCTTTCTAGAAGGGGAAAAGGCCGCCCTCGCCAACCTTGATGCCCACTTCGCTGGGCTCTCGTCCCGGTACGGTTTTGCCGTCGTTCCCCTCGGCGACCGCTTCTTCAACGTGAACTGCCTGCGAGGACTCGGCTCGCGGCTGCGTCGTCAGGAACGAACCGAGGAGGCGATCCAGGTGTTTCGCCGATGGGTCGAGCTCTATCCTCTGGCCCCTCGGCCCTACTTCCACCTGGCGTATGCCCTCGAGGCCAACGAACAGTCGCAGCAGGCCCTAGCGACCGGCAGCAAGGGCCTCGAGATCGCGCGAGAAGCGGCGGCTCCGGACCTGGACAAGTACGAGAGCCACTTTCACCGTCTCGAAGAGAGCATTCTGGCGCAGCGAGATGATGCCCCTCGCTAGGACAAGGGCATTCGAACCCACGACTTCCTTCTGGTATGCCACCGGCCGCGCATTGCTTCTCGAGCCGGTGGCGCCGACTGGCTCGATGCTCGACTCAGCCCGCCCGGCGTAGCTCGGGGGTAGATGTACTGCGACCGTTTTGGGAATCGCGCCCGTGATGGGCATCGAGCACGTCCTGGTAGATCGCCAGCATCTGGTCGGCCACGACGTGATGATCGAATTTGGCGAGGGCGTTCTCGCGCGCCTGGCGACCCAAACGGCGACGCAGCTCGGCATCTTGATAGAGCTGCCAGATACCGTCCGCCAGCGCCTGTGGCGACTCGGGCTCCACCAGCAGGCCGCCGTCGGTGTGCTCGACCCATTCCGGGAAGGCACCGTGGCGCGGCTGCACGACCGGCACGCCGGACGCCAGCGACTCGAGCACGGACAGGCCCTTGGGCTCGCGGTAGATCGTCGGCATAGTGAAGATGTCGATGCTGGAGAAGAAGTCGAGCTTGCCCTGGAAGTCGACTTCGCCCACCAGGTCGACGCGGTCCATCAGTCCCCAATCTTCGAGCTTCTGCTTCTGCTTGGCATGGAACGCCTTGTCGCGGTCCGCCAGGTAGCCGGCAACCCTGAGCTTCAATCGGTCACTGCCCGGCCGGTCGCACAGGATCTTGAAGGCGTCGATCAGCTGCTCGGTGCCCTTCTCGGGGCAGAACCGCGCCAGGTTGCCGAGCACCACCGGCTCGTCGTCAGAGATCTGACGCGGCTGAATGTCGGCGTAACCATGAGGATTGATTCCTAGCGGCGCCACCCGGATACTGTCCCGCGGGATGCCGAAATCGCCGCTCATCAGGTCGGCGTAGTAGCGGCAGGGGACGGTGAAGGCGTCGATATCGCGGTCGCGCTCGCGCAGCTCCTGGACGACCTTCGAGTAGTAGGGCTCTTCGAGCTCGCTGAGGAAGAGATCCTCGCCTTGAAGCGAGCACACCACCGGCACATCGAGCCTCTCCTTGATCCGCTTCGCGAAGCCCGCAAACAGCGAGAACGAGAGGTGCACGATCTCGGGCTGTAGGATCTCCTCGAGCCACTCCACCAGCTTGTCGAGCTCTTTGGCCTGCTGCCCGCGCTCGCCTTCGAGCATCGAGAGGGTCATCTCGCCCAGCATCTTGGGATCGTTGGCGCCGGAGGCGAAGCGTGACACCAGGTTGAGCAGCCACTTCTGGTCGAGCAGCGCGTCCAAGAAGCGCGGTGTCTTGCGAAACAGCGGCACCTTCTGCTGCAGGTAGACGTTGATCGCGCCGAAGAAGATCTGGTCGATTGCCACGCTCGGATCATCGGTGCGCGGCAGGGTATAAGTCGGCGTCAGCGACACTTCGTGGCCTTTTTCCATCAGAGCCGCCGACAAGGTGTTGTCGTGCAGGCAGGTGCCACAGTACATGCCGGCGGCGCCGGCGGAGATGTAGGCGATTTTCATCTGCGCGCTCCCTGGGGAAAGAACCGGTCGACGACGGCCGCGGGCGGCGGCTGCGTCACAAGAGAGACGACGACCATCATCACGCTGCAGGCTAGGAAGATGATCGCTACGGGCATGATGCCGGTGCCGCCGACGCTATAGCCCGGCACCTGCCAGCCGTCGAGGAAGAAGTAGATCCACAGCACCACGACTGTGAGGATGGCGGCGAACGCGCCGTGGCGCGTGCTGCGGCGCCAAAAGATCGCCGCCACGACGATCGGAAAGAGCGAAGCAAAGCCGGTGAACGACCACACCGCGAGGCCGAAAATGCTGGTCTTGGCGACCAGCGACAGCAGGTAGGTGATCGCCACCACCGAGATCACGAACAGCCGGCCAGCCTGCACCTGGCGACGGTCACGCTCGGTGTCCGTGGCCCCACCGAGCAGCCCGTAATGGCGCACGACGTCCTGGGTGAACATCGTGCTCATCGCCAGCACCTGAGAGTCGAGCGACGACATCACCGCCGCAAACACGCCTGCGGCGAGCAGGCCGGCCAATAGCTCGGGGGCATGAAGGTGGATCATCTTCACCAGCACGCCGCTGGCCGCTGGCCCCTCGAGCTCCGGAAAGTCGACGTGGCCGAGTACGCCCAGCATGACGCTGGGGATCCACACGATCACCATGCAGATCGGATAGGCCATGATTGGCAGCTTGAAGGCCTCGACGCGCTTCGCCGACAGCCAGTGCATGAAGAGGTGGGGAAACATGCCGGCCGAGCAGGG
>JBCCEE010000501.1:0-6253 GCA_039030415.1 Acidobacteriota bacterium | reverse complement strand
GTTGTGGACCACGGTGGTCGGTGCGCCCAGCGCGGAGCCGACCCGCTCGACCATGGCGGCAACCGCGGCCGCATCGCGCACGTCGCCCTGCACGGCCAGAGCGCGCTCGCCGAGCGCAGCCGCCAGCGCTTCGGCCTGCTCACGGCTGCGAAAATAGTTGATCGCGACGCGCGCTCCCTCGCGGGCGAAGGCACGGGCGATCGCTGCACCGAAGCCGCGGCCGGCGCCGGTGACCAAGACGATCTGTTCGTCGAGAGGTCTGGACATATCTTCAGCTCCCCGGAGCGCGTGCAGATCAGCACCGCAGCGATTCGCGCGTCGCCGTCAACACCGCCCCGTATCGTTTAGCTTTCAGGTTTTGGCTCCCGGTTGGGTACCGGGATACGGGATTCCGAGCGGAGGCACTCCGCCCGAAACGAGGCGCTCAGGGACGGAGTGCCCATTATCTTACGACGAGCTCGATTCCCTATGGGATGACCCTTTTCGCGCCTGCCTCACGCGTCTTCTAAAAAGCCGATCTCAAATACCGGGAGTGCCTCGGTAAGAAGGCTCGAGATGATTTTTGTCCGGACCTGTCCGGACCCAAAAGGAGGGACGCATGACGCTAGCAGGAACCTGGCAGCTCCACCACCAGTGGGGCGAACACGGCTACAACATCACGGCCAAGTTTGGCGCCGACGGCTCCATCACTGTCAAGGGAGGCTTCTTTGGCACCTGGACGGTGCTCGGCACTTCGAATCAGGTCGCCCTGGCGATCGCTAATTTCGACCGCGGCTCCCAGTTCTTTGGTTCCGTGACCTCGTACGCAGGCAACGTCAGCGGTGGCGTGATGGGAGGTCAGATGAAGGGCGGCAAGCGGGGCGGCACGATCTCCCAGGGTACCTGGCACGGTATCCGCCGGTCGATTCTGAAAGCGCCCAAGGAGGCCCATCAGGTACCGGATTGAGCGCCCTCGCGTCGAGGAAGTGGCCGCACTCTAGGTGCGGCCATCCTCTGGGTGCCACCCGATTCGACGCGTCCGACCTTTGCTGACCCGAGGCACCCATCACTGCCGATCAGAGAGGGCCTGATCAGAAGGCGTCGACGACGACGGAAAGCACGTTCCGGTCGAACACTTCGGGGCTGGAGAAGAACGGGAACATCAGGAAATCGCCGCCCACGATGGCCTGCATCTCGCTGCCGATCGCGGTGAGTATGACGGCGCTACCCTCCCCCAGGCGGATTCCCTCGACGGTGTTCTGCTGCAGGATGTTGCCGTGGCGGCGACTCTGCGAGTAGTAGTTGAACACCGAGATGGGATTGGCCGGCGCGGCCGGATCCGGCAGCGTAATCGGGCCACTGAGCTCGAAGGCGAGCCGGTGAGGCCTCGGGACCTTGACCTCGAGCTCGGGCTGGTCGTTGATGCGGTAGGAGAGGCGCGGCGCGAAGCGAGCTCGCACGCCGCGGCGACGCAGCTCGAAGGCGAGCCGGGGGTGATTGGTGGTGAACAGGATCTGGTAGAAGTCACCGTTGCCAGGCGCCAGCGGTGGCACCACCGCGACTCCGAACTGCGCGAAGGTGCCGGGCCGAGACCGGCCGTCTTCGACCTGGATCTCGGCGCACGAGCCGGCTTGCGCCACGATCAGCGCCAGATCGGGAATCGGCTGGATCACGGTGTAGTCGTCCGGAACCAGGTCGGCTACGTTGGCCAGGGGCACGAGCCCCAGGCCGGCGAACTCGTCACAGTCCAAGTATTCGGCCTCGAAATCGCCGGCCGGCCCCAGCAGGCGGGGCGCCGCCTGGAGCGCTTCGAAGTCGTCGGCTCGGGCGGCGCCACAGGCGCCGAGCATCGCGATGCAGAACGCTGAGAGGATTCGAGTCCGGCTTTTTGCTGTTTTCATGATTGCGTTTCCCTTGGGTTGTTCCAGAAGCACTCGAGCCCCGCACGTTGTGCTTTGGGCCCTGACTCTCACCGCCCGCTCCACGAGCGGTGGCGAGGCCGGTGCAGTGTCGTCTCATGCTCAGTAACGCAATCGTCGAGCAGACCCCGACAGAAAAATTGGACGCTATTCGGATCGAGGCTCGAAACCTCAATCGGTAGCGCCAACATACCTGGTGCGAAGCTCGCACCGGGTATGTGCAAGCCCTGGAGACCCGGATCGACGCAAAAACGCGCTCTCTGCAACGCAAACATACCCGGTGCGAAGCTCGCACCGGGTATGTTCAACCCTCAGATACCGGGTGCGAGGCTCGCACCGGGTATGTTCACGCTGAGGATTGTGCCTTTAAAACTCGAGGTCTCATGTCCTGCAGCGGGGGAAGTGCCCGGCCTCGACGCGACGCCGGCCGGGCATAACGCCAGCTACTGGATGGTTTCGGACCAGCGGGAGGTGTCGCCGGTCTCGAAGCTGTCGGCGAAGATGCCGGTGAAGACGTCGCCGACTTCTTTGCCGATGGCGTAGATGTCTAGCGAGTCGCCGCCGCGGGTGGTCTCGCTGCGGTTGTCGGTGTAGACCGCCAGGGCCTGGCCCATGACGACGTCGAGGCCGTTGTAATCACCCCACTCGAAGCTGTCGTCCGGGTTGCCGGAAGACACCGTCGTCAGGCGCTCCGGGGGCGACCAGGTGACGGCGCCGTCTTCAGAGACGGTGTGGTAGAAGTCGACGCTCTGGCGGGTGGGGTCCTGGCTGGTGTCGTAGAACACGACGTGGACGTTGCCGCCTTCGTCGACCGCCAGCCACTGGTGGAAGCGATCGACCTCTTCCTGGTCGGCGATGCTGTGTGGCGTCGAGGTCTTCCAGGTGTCGCCGCCATCGCGCGAGTAGCCGACCTGAATACGAGCATGGTTGTTGGCCGGAATGCCGCTCTCGGGGGCGGTGGTGTCGGTCCATGCGGCGTAGATGCTGTTGCCGAACGGGCCGTCGGAGTAGTCGGTGTCGGCCGACACGTAGATGAACACCAGGCGCGTCTCCATCACCGGAATGGCGAAGTCGAACTCGTCGTTGAGCGACGCCACGGTGGTGACGCCGGTGCCAAAGGTGGCGCCACCGTCGGTGGACTTCTTGAGCACGATGCGCGAGCCGGTCGCCCCCTCGAGGCTCGGCCAGAAGTAGTAGACGTCGCCGTCTTTGTCGGTGGTGATGTCGCTGCCGATACCCTGTGGATCGGAGCTGAAGGTCTGAATCGACCAATTGTTGCCGTCGTCCGTGGTACGCGCGAACTGCATGACGTTGCCGTCGTGCCAGGTCAGGTAGACGTTGTCGCGGTGCGGCGAGGTGGCGAATTTGTCACTGTGGATGAACTCTTTGTCGGAGTCACCGGCGCTGGTGAGCTCGCGGCGCGTATCCCCCGGCGTCTCGTTCTCGAGGTCGGTCCAGGTCTGGCCGTTGTCGGACGAGCGATAGGTCCAGATCGAGCAGCCGCCGAAGCCGCAGTCGCCGAGAGTCGAGGTGTGTGCCAAGGAGCCATCGGACTTGAAGTCGATAGTCGGATCGCAGCACGTGCCGCCCAAGGGCAGATCGACCTCGGTCCAGGTGGCACCGGCGTCATCCGACCAGTGCATCTTCTGCCCGCCGCCCGGGCCGTTGGAGCCAGCGATGACTAGGTTGGGATTGACTGGGTTGATCTTGATCGCCGATTCGGCGGCGCCCTCCGGGCTGGTCACCCGCACCTCGCCTGCGAAGGCCTTGCCGGCGTGGGTGTCGAAGTCTTCTTGGGTTACGCCATCTTCCAGGATGATCCGGAAGCGGCCGTCTTCGCGCGTCACTTTGCGGTAGAGCTTGCCCTCGATCAGGTAGCCGCCGAACATGAGGCGGAAGCTCTGCAGTGCGCTGCGCGGGTAGATCTTGAGCTCGCGGCCGCGCTTCTCACGCCAGTGCTTGCGAATCCCGACGCGAAAGAACGCCGGCACCGGATCGGTCAGACGGTGCTCGTCTTCCGGCAGGATCGCCAGATCGTCCTGGGTCAGCTCATAGTTGCGATCGTCCCATGGTCCAATCTTGGTGAGCGATCCATAGTCGACCCGCGCGTCGACGCCTCGCTCCTGGTGGATCTGCTGAGCTTGGGCAACGCCCGCGCTCAGCAAGATACATCCGAAAGCTACTGCTCTCCATCCAACGGCTCTCCATCCGGCTGCTCTCAGTCCACGCATACTGCCTCCTGGTCACCAGGGTTTTTTGCAATCGAGGCCACGCCGCTCACGCGGCCCACGATCAGGTTGGAACGGGCCGGAGCCCGAGATAACATGGTTCTATCGGTAACGCGTCAGAATAGCTCAAGACCCGCACCCCAAAGCGCAATTCATCGCCCTTTTTTCATCCGATCCGTCGCGGACTGGCCGGGCGAAGCAAATCCCCGAAACTCCGGACCACTGAACCCACTCATGCCGTCTCAATCTTCTTGCCCTCGCCCGCTTTGGCTCGGCCTACTCGCGCTCGCCGCAGCGTCCCAGAGCTTCGCCGAGCCCACCCTGCGGTTCACCGATGTCACCGCCACCGCCGGCCTCGATTACGTGCACGGCTATGTCGACGGCCTGACCCGCGAGGTGCGCATGGCGGCCGGTGGCGTCGCCGTGGGCGACTATGATGGGGATGGCTGGCTCGACCTCTATGCGGTGCGCGGCGACATCGGCCCCAACCTGCTGCTGCGCAACCGTGGAGACGGCACCTTCGAAGACGTCGCGGCGGCGGCGGGCGTCGCGCTCGACGATTCCCTGAGCTCGGGCCCGGGGTTCTTCGACTACGACGGCGACGGCTGGCTCGATCTGCTGGTCGGCGGCATCGAAGGCACGTCACCGCGCCTGTTCCGCAACCTGGGCAACGGCACCTTCGAGGACCGCACGGCGTGGTCGAACCTGAGGGTCGACGTCAACACCCTGTCGACGGCCTTCGGCGACTATGACCTGGACGGCGACCTCGACATCGCGCTCAGCCACTGGAAGATCGGCGTGGCGTCCGAGGACGGCCACATTTGGCGCAACGACGGCAGCGCCGGCTTCACCGAGATCAAGGATGCCGACGCCGGCATCACCGGCTACGAGGATCTCGACTACAGCCTGGCGCCGAGCTTCGTCGACATCGACGCCGACGGCTGGCCGGATCTGTTGTTCAGCAGCGACTTCGGCACCAGCAAGATCTACCGCAACCTCGGAGACGGCACGTTCGACAACGTCACGCCGCCGGTGCTCACCGACGAGAACGGCATGGGCTCGGCGTTCGGCGACTATGACGACGACGGCGATCTCGACTGGTTCGTCTCCAGCATCTGGGATCCGGACGGCCTGCCGGCCGGCAACTGGGGCGTCACCGGCAATCGCCTCTATCGCAACCTCGGCAACGGCACCTTCGAGGACGCCACCAGCGAGGCCGGCGTGCGCGAAGGCTATTGGGGCTGGGCGGCGTGCTTCGTCGACTTCGACCACGACACCGACCTCGACCTGTTCCACGTCAACGGCTTCCAACTGCCCGGCGCGGTCGAATTCCACGAAGACCCCTCGCGCTTCTACCTGTCGAACGGCGATGGAACCTTCGCCGAAGCTTCGGCCGACGTCGGCATCGTGGACACCGCCCAGGGGCGCGGCGTGGTGTGCTTCGACTACGATCGCGACGGAGATGTCGACATCTTCATCGCCAACAACTCGGGGCCGCCGGCGCTCTACCGCAACGACAGCACCGGCCTCGGCAACCACCTCAGCGTTAGCCTGCGGGACGACTCCGCCAACCGCTTCGGACTGGGGGCGACCCTCACCGTACAGGCCAACGGCCGCCGCATGACCCGGCCGCTGATCGGCGGCTCGACCTACGTCTCGCAGCAGCCGCAGGAGGTCTACTTTGGCCTCGGCGACGCCGAAGTCGTCGACGAGCTCACCGTCACCTGGCCGGACGGGCGCAGTGAGACACGCCATGGCGTCGCGGTCAACCAGGCGCTCACTCTCGAGCCCTTGCGGACCACCGACATCCCGACCTTGGACCCGCGCGGCGTCGCGGTCTTGATCGCCCTGCTACTCGCCGGTGGCCTGGGCGTCCTGAGACGGCGCGGCTCGCTGCCGCCGCGCTAATCCCGCCAGCAGCAGCGCCACGACCGCCGCGAGACTGAGCCCCGAAACGGTCGCCCCAGCGCGCAGCCCGGGCGGCAGGTAGGAGAGCTCGAGCTGCACGTCGCCCGCCGGCACCTCGACCGCTCGGAAAGCGTAGTTGGCTCGCAAAATGTCGGTCGGCTCACCGTTGAGGGCGGCTTGCCAGCCCCGAAAGTGGCTCTCGGACAGGTACACCAGGCC
>JBCCEE010000500.1:0-6268 GCA_039030415.1 Acidobacteriota bacterium | reverse complement strand
GCCCAGCGACTACTCTGTAGTTCTAGCATTTTGCACTCCTCCTCTATGTACTAGGATCTAAAGGTCCCTCAACCCGCGAGCACCGCGAAGCGGGCAAAACAACAAAGTAGCTGTAATCCCCACAACAAACGCGACAATTGCGGCGGATAGGGCTCACTTTCGTCCTGGCGCTGGGCGTCGCTAGGCGGTCGATCTAGAGCCGCGTCTCCCAGGGCGGCCTGCGCCAGTCTTCGGGACCGCTCCGTCACTCTGAGCTCTCTAGATCCGACGACGAGGCACAAGAAGCTCGCTCCTCGTGATATAGTCAATCTATGTTCACAATCAAGCTGGGTTCTCGTCGCCTGCGGCAAGTGGGATTGCTCCTGGCCGCACTGTCCCTCACGACCGGTTGCGCCACGGTCACCGTGCTGGAAAAAGAGCCGGTCGACGTTACGGTCGAGCACATCCTGCAGTCGATAACCGAAGCGATCGACACCGTCTATGAGCGCCACGGCGGCAAGGTCGGTCTCGAGATCGCGCAGGTTTCGGTGCAGCTTCAGACGGCGGTCAACCGCAGCTCGGGCGAAGACATCAAGATCTCGTTGGTTCAGATCACCGGGTCGGAGTCGGAATCCTTCACCCAGTCGATCACGGTAACGCTGCAGCCTCCCAAGGAGGCACCTGCGGACAAGCCAACGGCGCCGGCCCCGGCCTACCCCAAGCTCGCGAAGGATCTGGAGAAGGGCATCGAGGGCGCCATGCTAGCGGCGCATGGTGCCAAGCAGGGGCTCGAACGGCTACATCCGGACGGCGTGCCGCTCGGCGCTAACCGGATCTCCGCCGACGTCTCCTTCACCGTCAGCACCACCGGCAACGGCCTGCCGTCGATCTCCATCCTCGGCATTAGCCTGCAAGGCTCCAGCACCAAACAGCGAGTGCATTCGGTTTCGATGACGTTCGAGATCGTCGACGACTCAGCCGATAGCTCGAAGTAGCGACCGCACCGCCCGCGCCCTGTGAACTGGTGGGGCTCGAGTCTCCCGTCGATCAGGCGTCGGTCTGGCCGGGCTGCTGAGGACGAACGGCTCGCAAAGCGAGTGACTCGTAGACAGAAGCCTTAGTGGCCTTGTCACGCCGGATAACGCGCGATAATATACACTCATTGCTATAAGAATTTCTTGCGACATTGGACACGGGAACGTTGAAATGAAAACAACGTTAAGGGAGAACAATGTCGATCCAAGAAATCGCAGGAAGCGTCCGAACCAAGCCGTCTCTGGCGCTAGGGCATATCGCCCTGCTCACGTTCGCAGCCCTGCTCACCAACGTGACCCTGCTCACCAGCAGCCTCGCTGCCGGCCCTACTGGCCAAGGCGACACCTGCGCCGATCCCATCCCGGCCGTGACGGGCACCAACGACTTCGACTCCTCCAACTTCAACAGCAGCGAGATCCCCCTCGAGACCGGCGGCTGCGCGTTCCTCGATCAAATGGACTGGGACGTCTGGTATCGCACCACCTTCCCCTCGGACGGCCTGGTGAAAATCTCGTCCTGCGCCCCGGGCTCCTTCGAAACCATCATCACGGTCTACCGGGCGGACGGCGGCTGCCAGGCGCTGAGCATGGTGGAGAACGGTGGCTTCGTCGACCCTGACGCGTCGTGCGAGGTCCATCACTCCGAGAACTTCTTCGTCGCCACCGGCGGCACCGAGTACCTCTTTCGCGTCGCGGGTGAGTACATCGACCAGGGCGGTCCGGCGCAGCTGAATCTCGAATTCACGCCGCAGAACAACCCGTGCAACTGCCCTCCCGGTGACCCGAATTGCCCCACCGAGCTCGTCGCGGCCAACCCGTTTCCGATTCCTGGCTCGATCGAAGTCGAGACCGACGGCATCTTCGCCATCTGGTGGGACGGGGATTTCTCCCACGCCATGGACACGGCGACCATGTTCAGCCGACTCGCGACCACCCGCAGCGATTCCCTCGACCTCTTTGGTATGCAAGATCCGCCGAGCCCAGACGACTGCCTCTACTACAACATTTATATCCATCACAACGAGGACGACGACTTCCCAGACTGGTGGGGCAATGGCCAGGGAACCGACGGCCATTGCCGCCCCTACCTCACCCTCCCCGAAGGCGCGCACCTTTCGGAATCGAACCTATTCCACGAGGCCTTTCATATCTTCCAATACAACTCGGATTCGCCGGGCTTCGAGCTCGACGACACGTATTGGTACATCGAAGCCACCGCGCAGTGGTACATGTCCACCAAGATTCCGGAGGACGACGTCGCCTTCATCGAGGCGGGAGCGATCATCGCCAACCCGCAGCTCGCCCTCTGGCACGCCTTCGACAACGGCGCTCCCGATGATCCTATCGACTGGTACTACCAGGTCCGGCAGTACGGTATGCACACGCTGCTCTTCTACCTCACCGAGCATGGCGTCAGCCCAGGCCTCATTCCGGAAGGCTTCTATGGCGACAACCCGTTCCGGCCGCAGGAGTTTCTGTACTCCCGCATCGGCGCCACGACCTTCCGCCGGCTGTTCGCCGACTGGGCCGCCGAAAACACCGCGGGCCTGATCTACCTGACTCCAGGCCAGGTTCAGCGCGCGCTGGACGAGGCGAACGCCGTCGGCGATCCAACGCTCTTCAATCCCTATGTCGCCGACGTCACCGCTTCGCAGCTCGAAGGCGGCTGGGTCTGGCAGGCGTGCGCCGATCCCTCCTGCTACCGCCCGCGGAGCTGGGCCTACAACGTCATCCGCATCGCCAACACTACCGCCGGTCAGTTCGGCTTCCAGCTCGATGGGGATGCGACCGGCAGCGAAGGCGCCGGGTCGCACTTCGAAGGCCGCATCGTGATCCTGGGGCCCGACGGCCCACGGTTCGAGACCTTGAACATGACCGACGCTCAGAACGGTCAGCACACGACCTTCGTGGACGCGGACGTCACGGAAGTCTTCGTCGTCGTCGCCTCCGTACCCGAGCATTTCACCGGCAACCAGACCTACGGCTACACCCTGAACGCGACCTTCAGCCCCGGCGCGGTGGCGATCTTTCAAGACGACTTCGAGTCGGGAGACACCGGCGCTTGGAGCTCGTCGGTCCCCTAGCGTCCTCGGCCCAGGTGGGCCAGCGCCTCAGCATCGACATACCCATGCTGTGCCGAATCGGGTGGCACCGCGGCTATGCCGAATCGGGTGGCACCGCGGCTCTGCCGAATCGGGTGGCACCGCGACCTGGCACAGGGCGCGATCCGGCATCGGTTCGCACCGCTAAATGCGTGAGTCGTCGGGAATCGCAGGGGCTGCTCAGCGCAAATGATATGTTCCAAGATCATATTGATCGCTCACGAGTGAGTTTGACGCCTCTTTAAGAGGAATCTCATGTCGAGAGGAGCAACAAACTGATGCGCTTGATTACCCTGATTCTCTCCGGTCTCCTGCTGGCGACACAGCTCGTGGCGCAGCCGACGCGTCCTGTGGGAGTCCAACGCCCCTATATCGTCGAACGATGGACTCGAAATCTCGAGAAAGCAGACTCCGCCCTGAAGGCAGAAGAGTGGAAGAAAGCCCTCAAGACGGCTCAAAACGTGCTCGAAGAGATGTGCGGCCGTATCGAGGGCGGCGAAGGTACGGCCGAGCTCCTGGGGACCGCCACGTTCCTGCGGGCCATCGCCGAGGCCGGCCGTGGCAACACCGCTGCCGCCAACTGGGACTACATTTCGGCCCAAGTCCTGGTACCCGATCTCGCCAAGCAGAAGCTCTCCCGCTACGGAGCCGCAGGTCAGGTGCTCGAGCCGTGGCGGATCGATCCAAAAACCTCGGCCGCGAAATCGCTCGAGAAGCTTGCCGGAGTAGACGCCGAGCGCGTGAAGGACGTGACCCCACCCAAGAAGGTTCGAGCGCCTATGCCCAAGTACCCGTACGGCAAATACAGCGCGTGCCTAGACGGTCCAATCAAGATCGGCTTCATCATCGACCACCAGGGCAGACCGATCCATCCACGCTTGTTGACCACCCAGGAACCCATCCTCGGGTTCGCTGCCTTGGAAGCCGTGCGCGACTGGCGTTTCGAGCCAGCTCAGCTCGACGGGAAGCCGGTTCCGGTCACCTACGGGTTGACCGTCAACTACGAGCTCGATCGGTGCAAGAACCTCTTCGCAACGACCCAGCACTCGAAAGGCGAAGGGCGCTGAGCCTAGATTGTTGCCGATCTGCGACCACGCGTCGGCACGGCGGGCAGCGCCTGAGACCGTGCTCGCTCTGCCGATTGACTGAGACGGCGCGAGCTTTCCTGCCATAATCTTCGGATTCTCGTCCCCTGGACGCCTGCGACTTCGTCATAGCGACGACGAAGAAGATGGCGGCCGTGGAGTGCGAGCCGCCCCACTCTCACTGCCGGCCCGAAAATCCGGGCTGGCCTGGCAACGAGGATCTGAAAATGGCGAAGTTCATGTTTCTCATGCGCGGTGACTGCACGCAAGCGGCCGAGATGTCTCCCGAGCAGAAGCAGCAGACGATGCAGGAGTACGGCGCGTGGTTCCAGGACGGTATGCAGGCGGGCTGGCTGCTCGACACGGGCAACGGCCTAGACGCCGACGGCCGGGTCGTGCACCCCGATCAGACGGTGACCGATGGGCCGTTCGCCGAGTCGAAAGAGCTGGTGGGCGGCTACATGCTGGTCGAGGCGGCGGACTATGACACGGCGGTGGAGCTGGTGAAGGGCAGCCCGATGGTCAAGGGTGGCTCCACTATCGAGGTCCGTAAGCTGGCCGAGAACGCGATGGAATAGGGATGACCTCGGAGCCGCCCGCCAACGAGCCACCGCAGCTCGTCGAGCATTTCTTCCGGCACGAGTCGGCCAAGCTGGTGGCGGTGCTGACGCGGGCGTTCGGCGTGCGCCACCTGGACCTGGTGGAGGACAAGGTCCAGGAGGCGATGATGGCGGCGGTCGAGACGTGGAGCCGGCGCGGCACTCCGAAGCACCCCGGCGGCTGGATCTATCGCGTCGCGCGCAACCGCGTGCTCGATACGCTGCGGCGCGAGAAGATCCACCGGCGGGCGCTGGCGCTGGCGCAGCAGACCGAGGCCGGCATCGAAGCCCTGGTCGACGACTGGCTGGCCGACGATCGGCTGCCCGACAGCCTGCTGCGCATGATGTTCGTGTGCTGCCACCCGGCGCTCGACCGCCGCTCGCAGCTCGCCCTCACCCTGAAGATTCTGTGTGGCTTCAGCCTGGCGGAGATCGCGCGCGGTCTGCTGATGTCGGTCGAGGCCACCAAGAAGCGCGTTCAGCGTGCCAAGAAGACCCTCGAGCAGCATCAGATCCGCGTCGAGCTGCCGGAGGCAACGGAGCTGCAGGAGCGCCTCGCCGCCGTCCACCAGGTGCTCTACCTGATGTTCAACGAGGGCTACAGCACGTCCCAAGGCCACGAGCCCTTGCGCGACGATATCTGCGAGGAGGCGGCGCGCCTGTGCCACCTGCTGTGCGAGCACGAAGCCTTCAGCACGCCGGATTCCCGCGCCTTGCTCGCCCTCATGCTGGCCCACGCCGCCCGCCTCGACGCCCGGGTCGACGCTGACGGTGCGGCTGTGCTGCTGGCCGCTCAGGATCGCTCGCGCTGGAGCCAGCCGATGATCGCCATGGCCGAACGCTGGCTGCTGCGCTCGAAGACGGAGGCGCCGTCGCGCTTCCATCTCGAGGCCGCCATTGCCCTCGTCCACTGCCGGGCTCCCCGCGTCGAGGCGACGGACTGGCGGCTCATCGTCAAGTTCTACGATCGCCTGCTGGCGCTGCACGCCTCGCCGCTCTACGCCCTCAATCGCGCCGTCGCCCGAGGCGAGGCCGGCGACGTCGAGAGCGCGATGACCGAGCTCGAGGCGCTACGCGATCACCGCGAGCTGCGCGGCTACTTCTTGCTGGATTGCGCGATCGGCCGCCTGCACGAGCTAGCCGAGAACCCTACCGCCGCGGCTGCGGCCTATTCCGCCGCAAGGGCGATCGCTCGCGCCCCGCATGAGCAGGCCCTGCTAGAGAAAAAGTTGCGGCGGCTGAGCTCGAGCTGAACCGTTTCACCGCTGGATTCCGCCTTACGGGTTGAGAGCTGTCTTTACTGCCGGCCTGCAGGCAGGCAGGCCCAATCCATCCCAAAACCTCGAGGTAGGCGTCTATGGTCTCGCGATTCAACGGTGTGCTCGGTTTCGGTCTGACTCTGCTCGTCCTGGCTTCCACGCTCGCAACACCGGTCGAGGGTAGCGCCGCATCCCCACCGGTCGCCGTCG
>JBCCEE010000499.1:0-6280 GCA_039030415.1 Acidobacteriota bacterium | reverse complement strand
TTGGCAACTAGCCGTAAGGATCTGCAGCTGGGCCAGCTCCGGCCCGGACGCCAGTTCGAACAACGCACATGGGAACCTCCTGGCAGGCAGGAGTCAACACAGGGCCGGATTGCTCTGTGGCATCCTGCCCAACAACAGAGAGATCCTACCCGACAGCTGAGATAGCCCCAGACGTGGTACCTCTTCGCATCCCCCTGCTGCACCCCCTCGAGCCTGCCCACGGCGGGCTGCCCTTGACCCGCATCGGCGAGTGGCTCGAGCAGGCGGGCGCGCCGGGAGCTTCGGCATGACGCTGTGGGGCGGCGTCGAAGCCGGCGGTACCAAGTTCGTCTGCGCCGTCGGCACCGGGCCGGACGACCTGCGAGCCGAAGCCCGGTTCGCCACCACTCGACCCGGGGAGACGCTGGCTCGCACGGTCGACTTCTTTCGCGCCGCGGTGCGCGAGCACGGCGAGCTCGACGGCTTGGGGATCGCTACGTTCGGGCCGGCGGACGTCGATCCGAAGTCGCCGACCTGGGGCCACATCACGACGACGCCCAAGGCCGGCTGGGCCGGGACCGACGTCGCCGGCACTCTCGGCCGCGAGCTCGGGGTTCCGGTGGCCTTCGACACCGACGTCAACGGCGCCGCGCTCGGCGAGCAGCGCTGGGGCGCCGCGCTCGGCCTGGATTCTTGCGTCTACGTCACCATCGGCACGGGCATTGGCGGCGGTGGCCTGGTCGCGGGCGAGCTGATGCACGGCCTGCTGCACCCGGAGATGGGGCACATCAACGTGCCGCGTCATCCCGAAGACACCTTCGAGGGCCTGTGCCCGTTCCACGGCGACTGCCTGGAGGGCCTGGCTTCGGGACCGGCGATCGAAGCTCGCACCGGTACACCCGGTGGCGAGCTGGCCGACGATCATCCGGTGTGGGACATCGAAGCCCACTATCTGACCGCCCTGGCGAGCAACCTGACGCTGATCCTTTCGCCCCAGCGCCTGATCTTCGGCGGCGGCGTGATGCAGCGCTCGCGACTCTACGAGCTGGTGCGTCGCGGCCTGCGCCGCAGTCTGGCCGGCTACCTCCAGGTGCCCGAGATCACGGAGCACATGGACCGCTACCTGGTGGCGCCACGCCTCGGTGCGAGGGCTGGCGTCTGCGGTGCGATCGCCCTGGCCTCCCGAGCCCGGACGAGCCTCTAGGAGCGGCTAGGTCTCGAGGTAGGTCTGGCGAGGTAGGTCTGGCGAGTTGAGAGAAATAGCTTGGCTAGATCGTAGGATTTGCCCTACACTGCCTGTCGCCACACTATCCACGAGCCCAACCTGACGGGTTACGCCAGACGGGTTACACCAGACGGGTTACACCAGACGGGTTACACCAGACGGGTTACACCAGACGGGTCGTGCTACGAGGTGTGTGGCGGCAGGAAGCGTTTGAAAGCGCCCGAGCTCGGCTCCCTCCTTGGCCGGAGGCTACGCGTGGCACGAGATTCGGAGCTGGATACGGAAGCGCAACGGCCCCAACGATCGAGGCCGTGGCGGTCTGCAAGGTACCAAGCTGTTGCGATCCGAAACCCCGGCGCCTGAATCCCCCGAGTACCGGCGCGTCGTCGAGCTGGTCGACGCTGCCCTCGATCTCGATACCTCGGAGCGGCGTGCGTTTCTCGACCAAGTGTGCGAGGGCCGGCCGGAGCTGCGGGTCGAGATCGACTCGCTGCTCGAGCAAGAGGCCGAGATCGAGGATGATTTTCTCGAGGTGCCGGCGGCGCGTCAGGCGGTCGGCCTCTTGAACGACGACACCCTGTCCGCGAGCGGTAATCCCGAGCCCGAGGCACAGCCCGAGGCACGTCCCGAGGCGGTCGGCCCCTACCGCGTGCTCGAAGAGCTCGGGCGGGGCGGCATGGGCACCGTGTACCTGGCCGAGCAGAGCGCGCCGATCGAACGGCGCGTGGCGCTAAAAGTGATTCATCGCTTCGAGGGCGACCAGGGCGCGCGGCGCTTCGCCGCCGAATGCCAAGCCCTGGCTCGCCTCAAGCACCCCAATATCGCCGCGGTCCACGATGCCGGCGTGGCGGACGACGGCCGGGCGTTCGTCGCCATGGAGTGGGTCGAGGGCTCCCACATCACCGATTGGTGCGACCGGAACCGGCTGCCGATCTCCGCTCGGATCGAGCTCTTTCTTGGCGTCTGTGCCGGGGTCGGTCACGCTCACCAGAAGGGCCTGATGCACCGGGATCTCAAACCGTCCAACGTTCTGGTGGCTGAAGTGGATGGCCAGGCGACCGCCAAGGTGATCGACTTCGGGATTGCCCGCACCGTGGACCAGGTCGAAGCCACCCCCGTCGAAGGCCCGATTTCGGACGTGCGAACCGGCGCCGTTCGCAGCCTGGGGCACAGCATCAGCATGCTCATGGGCTCTCCCATGTATATGAGCCCCGAAGCCGCGAGGCTGGACGACCGGTCCGACGTGGATACCCGCACCGACGTCTACTCGCTCGGCGTCTTGCTCTACGAGCTGCTGATCGGAGTGCTGCCGCGCGACATCTCGGAGCTCGGGATCGGGGCCTTGCTGCACCAGGCTCGGACCACCGATCCGCCGCCGCCGAGTCGCCGTTGGGCAGAGCTTACGAGGGACCGCCGTGAAGCCCTCGCCGAGCTGCGCCGAACCGGCGCCAGCGCGCTAGAAAGGCGGCTGCGTGGCGATCTCGACGCTATCCTGACCAAGGCTACGGCGCGGAATCGCGAGGAGCGCTACGGCACGGTGCCAGACCTCGCGGCCGACCTGAGGGGGACCCTGGAGCATCGCCCGGTCCTCGCTCGGGATCCATTCCTGGGCTACCACTTCTCCCGATTCGTGCGCCGCAACCTCGGTGCGCTGGCGACGATGGTGGTGGTGATCGGACTCCTGGTGGCCGGTGTGGTGGCTCGCACCCGGGAAGCGCAGCGGGCCAACCTGGAGGCGGAGCGAGCCAACATGGAGGCGGAGCGAGCCAACCTGGAGACAGCACGTGCCCGCCAGGCGTTGGCCGAAGCCGAGCAGCTGTCGGAATTCCTGATCGGCTTGTTCGAGGTGGTGGATCCGGATCGCGGGGACGACGACCCGCAGTCGGTCGACGAGCTGCTCGCCAAAGCGGAGGCTTCGATGGCCGAAGAGCTCGCCGACCAGCCCTTGGCGAGGGCACGCTTCATGCAGACGATCGGCCGCATCACCATGAACCGGATGGAGCTCGACCGCGCGGCGACGCTCTACGAGCAGGCGCTGGCGCTACGCGAGGAGCACGGCCCGACGGGCGATTCGGACCTCATCACAACCGTCGGCTCTCTGGGCGTGATCTATCGGCGCCAGGGGCGCTTGGAAGACGCGGAGGCCATGGCCATCCGGGCCGTCGAGCTGAACGACGCGGCGACCGAGCGCGATCCCGCCAGACTCTCCGCGACCCTCACCTGGCTGGCGAATCTGCACATCAGCCAGAAGCAATACGAAGCAGCGGTCGCCGGGCACCGCCGCGCCCTGGAGATCCGCCGTCGCGAGCTGCCGGACGATCTCGGAGCCGCGGCCGAGTCGCTCAACAATCTCGGCGTCGCGCTGCGCAATCTCGGGCGCTTCGCCGAGGCGCGGCCGATTCTGCAGGAGGCCGAGAGCCTGTTTGCCCAGGCCTTCGGCCCCGATCACCCTTGGGTGGTCGGGTGCTGGCTCAACCTGGCCGGTATCGAGGAGGCGCTGGGCCGGTGGCAGGAAGCCGAGACCCTGCTGATGCGGGCCAGCGAAACCTGGAACGAGCTGCACGGTCCCGTGCATACCCGGACGCTTCTGGCTCGCCGGGCTCTCGGCGCCCTGTGGAGTCGCTGGCACCGAACGGACGAAGCCATCGACCATTTGAGTCGCCTGCTCGCGCAGCAACGGTCCGAGGCCGGCAGCGACCGGCTGGAGATCGCGCAGACGCTGATCGAGCTCGGAGGCGCTCACCATAGGCAGCAGAATCTCGATCGAGCCCAGGAGATGTTGGAAGAAGCCCTCGCCATCACCGCCGATCACTTCGGTGGCGAGCACCGGTTGACGCACCGAAGTCGTGCCTTCCTCGCGCTCGTCGCGTGGGACCGCGGCCAGGTGTCTGAAGCCGCGGAGGCGTTCGAGCACCTCGCCACCGAGACGCAGAGTCGCTACGGCGAAAGCCACCCGCTGAGCGCCTGGATGCTCACCCAGCTCGGCATGCTTCGCATGGATCAGGGGCGCCTCGACGAAGCGGAAGCGTCCCTGCTCGAGGCCAGGGCGATCTACGAGACCCTCTATGACGTCCCGTCGGTGTTGGCGGCGAGGACTCTCTTCCAGATCGGCCGGCTCTACCGCTTGCGGGGACGCCGGGAAGAGGCTTCCGATCTTCTGCAGCGTGCGCTCGAGACGTTAGAATCGACCCTGCCCGCCGGACATCCGGAGCTGACCGAGGCGCGGGCCGAGATTGCCGATTCGGCGTCGTGAGACGATGCAGGCTGGACGACACAACAGACTCTCGAAGTTGGACCCCAAAGGGCAAGTGACGCAGCTCCTCGAGGAGCTGCGGGGCGGTGGTGACGATGCCATGGAGCGTTTGGTCGCCTACGTCTATGCCGAGCTGCGCCGGGTCGCCACCGGCCTGCTCCGCAACCAACGAGCCGGGCACACTTTGGGAGCCACCGAGGTGGTGCACGAAGCCTACTTTCGGCTCTTCGACCGCGACACCTTGGCCTGGGAAGACCGGAGGCATTTCTTTGGCTCCGCGGCCATCGCGATGCGGCGGGTCCTCATCGACCACGCGCGCCGGGTGAAGGCCGGCAAGCGGATTCCCAAGGAAGAGATTCTGCCGATCGAGCTCGCGCCAGAAGGCCTCGTGAGCTCGTTCGACATCGAGATCCTCGCCCTCGATCAGGCGCTCACCAAGCTGGCGACGATCGACGAGCGCCAGGCGCGCATCGTGGAGCTGCGTTACTTCGCCGGCCTGACGGGCTCCGAGGTCGCCGAGGTGCTCGGCATCTCGCGCGGCACGGTGGTCCGGGAGTGGCGCGTTTCGCGCCTCTGGCTGAGGCGCGAAATGCGTCGATCGGGAGAGGCGTCGTCCGAGGAAGGCTAGAAGCCTGGACTCGAGCTCGGAGAGCAACACACGCGCCAGCCACGGGAGGGCTCCGAGATGGTGGGGCCTTGGGCCCTCATGAAGGCATGCGCACGAAAGGCCCGACGACCCGGTCGCGCCCGGCCTCTTTGGCCCGGTAGAGCCGCTCATCGGCGCGGGCTAGCAGAGCGTCGCCCGATGACCGTCCGCTGGGGTCGTCTCCTTCGAGCTCTGAGGAAAGCGCCGCGCCGAGACTGACCGTGACGCTCAAGACCCCGGCCTCGACTTCGATCCGGGCTTCGGCGATCGCCCGGCGAATCCGCTCCGCCAGCTCCATGAGCTCATCGGCCGACGATGCCGGCGTCAGCACCACCAGCTCTTCGCCGCCGAAGCGCGCCGCGAGATCGTCTTCGCCCAGGCACTCCCGCACGGCACGGGCGGTGGCCCGCAGCACCTGATCGCCGGCGCTGTGGCCGTGGACGTCGTTGACGCGCTTGAAGCGATCGAGATCGAGCATCAGCACGCCGAGGGGTGCGTTGGGCTCGGCGTCCTGGAGCTCGTGCTCCAGGCGCTCCATCAGGGAACGGCGATTGGCGAGGCCGGTGAGGGGGTCGGTGTGGGCTAAGGTGCGCAGCTCTGCGTTGGCCTCCGCCAGCTGCTGCTGCGCCTCGAGCAAGGCCAGCTCGGCGCGATGACGCTCGGTGACGTCACGGAAGCTCAGCACCCGGCCGCCCAAGTTGCCGTCGCGACGGTCGAGGTGCTGGACGGCGCTCTCGAGGTAGCGGTCACGCACCTCGATGACCCGCTCGGCGTCTCGTCCGCTGGCTTCTTCGACTTCTGACAGCAGGCTCGGCGGCAGGAAGTCTGCCAGCGGCGTGCCGAACAGCGCCTTGGGCTCGGTATCGAAGATCTCACGCGCTCGCTGGTTGGCGTCGATCACGACATCGTTGAGGTCGACGGTGATGATCGCCGAGTCGATACGGTCGTAGATCTCGCCGCGCGGGATCGGCACCAGCTCGAAGGCGCGGTAGCGGAACACTGCGATAGCGACGAACGCCATGCCGATCGAGATTCCGATCGGGCTCGGGTCGAGCCCCCAGAACGGGCTGCTGCCGGTGAGGTGCAGCAAGTTGAACAACAGCACGATGAGCGGCGCCACCGCCACCAGAGCACTCGGTCGCCACCAGCCGGGCGTCTGCGCGAAGCTCCAGAACGC
>JBCCEE010000498.1:0-6282 GCA_039030415.1 Acidobacteriota bacterium | reverse complement strand
CGCCACCCGCTGATCCGGGATGCTGGTCTGCCAGTGCATGATCTGGTCGCTGTGGGAGTAGAGCCCGACCGGCAGGTGGGCCGTGCCGTTGATGATCGCCGGCTTGGTGGTCGGCTCTACCAGCGAGCCGACGTTGGCGACGAAGGCGAGGTCGCCGCTGCCGAACAGCTGCTGGACTTCCGGCATGCCGGGGTGGACGCCGTACTCGCGACCGTCACTGGTCGCCGGCGTGATCGGCAGCAGGCTGGCCGAAGGCAGCGCCAGGTCGCCGCGGATGGCGGCGTACTCGGCGTGCTCGGTGGCGCCGCGCGGCACCAGCATGTTGAACGAGTCGTTGCCGCCGGCCAGGAACAGACAGACCAGCGCCTTGTAGTCGTCCCCCGGCAGCGTGCCCTTGGGACGGATCACCGAAGGCTGCGCCATGGCGTTGGCGTAGCGCAGGTTCAACAGAGTGGAGAAGAGAGAGGCGGCGCCGACCGCGCTGCAGCTCGCCTGGCCCAGGAAACGGCGGCGGGTGGACTTGGATTTCGACATGTTGGGCTCCTCGGGGGCTTGGGGTGGGAGAGATCTCTAGCGCTGGACGGCGTACTCGGGGCAGGTCGTGAACAGGAAGAGAGCGAGCCGCACCTGCTCCTCGGGCTCTTCCGACAGCGGCAGGATGGCGTCGAGCAGGAAGCCGCGGGAGGCCGCGAAAAGGGTGCCGTAGGTGAGCAGCAGATCGAGGTGGTCGATCAGCGCTGCTGGCCCCATTGCTTCGACGAGCTCGATCTCGGTGATCAAATCGAGCTCGATCGTCTCGTTGTCGAGCTCGTCGGTGAGGTAGTCGTATTCGACGATTGCCCGGTAGAACAGGTTGGCGGCGGACACCGAGGTGTAGCTGTGGATGATCTGCAGCTCGGGCGCCACTAGGCCTGCGTCGGTGAGGGGGCCGGCCGGCTGGTGAGTCGGCGAGTAGAAGTTGAACACGCTCGGTGAGAAGAAGGGATACTGAGCCAGCGCCGTCATCTCGATGCCCTCCGGCGCATCGTCCGGCGGCGCGGCTCCGAAGTAGCGGAACTGACCGGATGGGCTGGTGGCGTGGAAGGCGCGTCCCAGCTGCACCCAGCGGGTGAACGGCTCGCGGGCCTTGCCGAAGTGGGGATCGTCGATACGGCTGGCGTCGCGCGCTTCGGGATCCATCAGGATCGCCCGGATCGTCGCCGCCATGTCGCCTCGCACCCCGGAGCCGTTGTCGGCGAAAGCGGCGGACACCCGGCTGATGTAAGCCGGTGACGGATTCGACGTCACCAGGCGTTGGATCAGCAGGCGGCCAAGGAACGGCCCGACGTTGGGGTGCTGAAACAGGTGGTCGACCGTCATCTCGATGTCTTCCATGCCGGTCTGACCCTCGGGCACCACGAAGCCGTTCAACAGCGTCTTGGGGCCCGGCTCGTGCTCCGGCTCATACATCACCATCGGCGTCCACAGGTTGCCGTTATCGTCGCCGAAGATGATCGGCTCGTCGGGCTCGAACGGGGCGAGGGTGAGGCCGGTGAAGATCTTGGCCATCTCGGTGATCTCGGCGTTGGTGTAGGTCGGAATCGGCTGGCCGCTGCCGTTGAGCACGCGACTGCCGTCGGCGTTGAGCTCGAACAGGCCGATCGAGAACAGCTGCATGACCTCCCTGGCGAAGTTCTCGTCCGGGAAGCGGTTGAGCGTCGGATCGCTGCGCCGGTTCCACAGATGGCTCAGGTAGATGCCCATGCTGGGCTGCAGCGCGACGTCGAGCAGCAGGTCGCGGAAGTTGCCGAAGGCATGGCGCGCCAGCACGTCGTAGTAGGCCGCGGTAGCCTGCGACGAGTCGTAGAGGATGTCGATGAAGCGCGACACGACGAAGATCTGCGACAGCGCGAAGGCCACCCGGTGGCGCACCACGTCCGGCGCGGTCATGGCGTGCTGCCACCACCTCCAATCGAAGAGCAGGAGCTCGAATTCGTCCAGCTCACCGCCCTCGATCATCTGCTGTACCTCGGACAGGGTGAGAGTCGGCGGCAGCGCCAGCTGAGCGTCGAGCCAGGCTTCCATGCCGGTGGCCGCGACTTCGTCGATCAGCGCGCGATCGCCACCAAACGTGCACTGGGCGAGGAAGCGCGAGGCCTCCTGCTGAGGCGTCAGCACCGTACCCAAGCCGTCGGCCAGGGACCGTCGATTCGGCCCCGCGACCTCGGCCAGCCCGGCAGCGGCGCCGACCGCCGCCGTCCACTTGAGGAAGCCGCGGCGATCGCAGCCCGCGGGAGGTTTGGCATTCGCGAGAGGGGCGTTGTCGTCGACGGCTCGTGGTCCTGGCACTTGCATCAGAGCTCTCCTGGGGTCGTGGGCGGGCTGTGGGGGTGAGGCGGAGACGAGGCTCAACGCTGGACGGCGTACTCGGGGCAGATCGAGAACAGGTAGAGGGCCAGAAGCACCTGGTCTTCCGGCTCGCCGGCCAGCGGCATGATGGCGTCGAGCATGATGGTGCGGCTGGCGGCCGACAGCGTGCCGTAGGTGAGCAGCAGATCCAGATGGTCGATCAGCGCCGCGGGACCCATGTCGGCGACGGCGACCTCGGTGTTCAGATCCAGTTGGATGTCATCGTCACTGAAGCTGTCGTAGAGGTATTCGTTGTCGACGATGGCGCGGTAGAGCAGGTTGGCGGTGGCGACCGAGGTGTAGCTGTGGATGATCTGCAGCTCGGGCGCCACCAGATCGGCATCGGTGAGGGCGCCGGCCGGCTGGTGGGTTGGCGAGTAGAAGTTGAAGACGCTGGGCGAGAAAAAGGGGTACTGCGCCAGCGCCGGCAGCTCGACACCCTCGGCCGAATCGTCCGGCAGACCGCCGCCGAAGTGGCGGAACTGACCGGATGGGCTGGTGGCGTGGAAGGCTCTGCCGAGCTGTACCCAGCGGGTGAACGGCTCGCGCGCCTTGCCGAAGTTGGGATCGTCGATGCGGCTGGCGTCGCGCGCTTCGGGATCCATCAGGATGGCCTTGATGACCGCCGCCATGTCGCCGCGGACGCCTGAACCGTTGTCGGCGAACACCGCCGACACCCGGCTGATGTAGGCTGGCGTCGGGTTCGAAGTCACCAGCCGCTGGATCAGGTGGCGGCCCATGAACGGACCGACGTTGGGGTGCTGGAAGAGATGATCGATCGCCATCTCGACGTCTTGCATGCCGGTCTGGCCGCCGGGCACCACGAAGCCGTTGAGCAGCGTCTTGGGCCCGGGCTCGTGCTCGTCCTCGTACATCACCATCGAGTCCCAGACGTTGCCTTCGCCGGGATCTTCGCCGCCAAACAGGATCGGCTCGCCGGGCTCGGTCGGCGCCTGAGTGAGGCCGGTGAAGATCTTGGCCATCTCGGTGATCTCGGCGTTGGTGTACGTGGGGATCGGCTGGCCCCTGCCGTCGAGCACGCGGCTGCCGTCGGCGTTGAGCTCGAACAGGCCGATCGAGAACAGCTGCATGACTTCCCTGGCGAAGTTCTCGTCCGGAAAGCGGTTGAGCACGGGATCGCTGCGCCGGTTCCACAGGTGGCTGAGATAGACCCCCATGCTGGGCTGCAGCGCGACGTCGAGCAGCAGGTTGCGGAAGTTGCCGAAGGCGTTGCGCGCTAGCACGTCGTGGTAGGCGGAGACCGCGACCGACGAGTCGTACAGCACGTCCTGGAAGCGCGAGATGACAAAGATCTGCTGCAGCGCCCAGGCCACGCGGTGGCGCACCACGTCCGGCGCGGTCATGGCGTGCTGCCACCAGATCCAGTCGAAGTAGAGGAACTCGTCTTCAAAGCCCTCCATGTCTTCGACCAGCTGAAACACCTGGGGCAGCGTCAGGCTGGGCGGCAGCGCCATTTGGGCGTCGAGCCAGGCCTCCAGGCCGGTGGCGGTGACCCAATCGATCAGCGCCTGGTCGCCGCCGAAAGTGCACTGAGCGAGCAGCCGCGACGCTTCCTGCTGGGGCGTCAGCATCGTGCCGAGACCGTCAGCCCCCAGCGCGCGTTGAGAACCCGTGACTTCAGCCAGTCCGGCAGCGGCGCCGGCGGCCGCCGTCCACTTCAGGAAGCTGCGACGATCGAAGCCTGAAGGAGCGTCCTCCGGCGAAGTCGCGGCGGTTGCGGGGTGGTCGTCAGATCCCGGGGCATGCATGAGATTTCTCCTCGAATAGAGACTGGGTCATAGGCTTCTCGAGATGGGCTTGGGGGTATGACTCGAGGCGGCTTTTGCTCGGGTAGACCGCTCCCGTGTCGACTCGCGGGCCGCTGCGAGTCGATCGTCCAACGGCGGAACGCCACGCGGGCGGTGATGCCTGCTCCACGGTCCCAGACAGCGGCGCGAGCTCGACTCGCGCGGGCCACGTCCACGACGAGAGGGATCATAGCGATCGACGCATGACCAGACGGTTGACGAAACATGAACAAAAAGACAGAAACCGCGTCGCTGGCGCCGGAGGCTAGACGGCTGCCATAGGCCCACTCGATCGTTAGGGACGCGCGCGAGGCGTCCGTCGACGCAAAGCAGATCGCCGCTGCTGGCGTCGAGGCTTCCGTCGACAGAGTCTCGATCGCTGAGGCCGCCTGCGAGGCGTCGGTCGGCGGGACGTCGATCGCTCACGGCGCCGCAGAGGCTTCCGTCATCGTAACTTCGAGCGCTCATAGCGCCCGAGAAGCCTCCGTCGTCGGAGCGTCGAGGCTCACTAGTGTGCTCGAGCGTCGGTCGGCGGAGGTTAGGTCCTGACCGTTATCTGCCAGACTTACCCTGGCGAGACGTAGACGGCGACTGGCGTCTGCCGGGCGTCGGCTCGCTGGGCGCTCTCGGATGAAGAGCGTCGGCAGCGCATCTATGGCTAGCGCGCGATCGCCCACTCCGTCGCGAGGGTTGACTCTCGATCAGCAAGCGGCTCTCAGAAGGGCTCGGTGCGTTAGTCGATACCCGCGCTCACCCGCCCGCCATGCTCAGCGCTTTAGTCCAGGCGAGCCGGCGCCTCGACGCCGTGCTCAGAGCGTTAGTCTGAGGCATAGTCCGTGGCAGCGATGGGAGTGGTCGTGGCAGATTGTCAATTGGATTGACAATCTGCCGCTTTCGGACCTAGGCTGAGTCTATGTTGATCCCGCGCCACGCCCGAGACACCCTCTCTCAGCTCGTCGAGGGCTATCCCGTGGTGGCAGTCACCGGTCCGCGCCAGTCCGGCAAGACGACTCTGGTGCGGGCGATGTTCGACGACCGCCCCTACGTCTCGCTGGAAGATCTCGACGAGGCCGAGCTCGCGACCCAGGATCCGCGCGCCTTCTTGCGGCGCTTCCCGGACGGTGCCGTGCTCGACGAGGTTCAGCGAGCTCCTCAGCTGTTCTCCTACCTCCAGACTTGGGTCGACGACGACGGTCGCATGGGGCGTTTCATCCTCACTGGCTCGCAGCAGTTCGACCTCATGTCGAAGATTACCCAGAGTCTGGCGGGGCGAGTTGCCCTGGTGCCACTGTTGCCGTTCACGTTGGGTGAGCTGGCGGCGACGGAGCGGGCGCCCGAGAGCCTCGAAGCCCTGCTCTTCCGCGGGCTCTATCCGCCGATTCACGATCGCCCCCTCGATCCGTCGATCTGGTTCGGCAACTACGTGCGGACCTACCTCGAGCGCGACGTGCGGCAGATGGTCAACGTCCGCGACCTCAGTGCTTTTCAACGTTTCCTTCGCCTGTGCGCCGGCCGCACCGGTCAGCTGCTCAACCTGTCGTCGCTCGGCAACGACTGCGGCATCAACCACAACACCGCCAAGTCTTGGCTCTCGGTGCTCGAAGCGAGCTACATCATCCACCTGCTGCAGCCGCATTTCCAAAACTTCAACAAGCGCCTCACCAAGACGCCGAAGCTCTACTTCTATGACACCGGCCTGGCCGCCTGGCTGCTAGGTATCCAAAATGCCGGCCAGCTCGAAACCCACCCGCTGCGCGGCGAGCTGTTCGAAACCTGGGTGATCAGCGAGCTGATCAAAGCGCGCTTCAACCGCGCTTTGACCTCCAACCTCACGTTTTGGCGCTCGCGCGGCGGTCTCGAGGTCGATGCGTTGATCGATCGGGGTAACGTCCTGGTGCCGGTTGAGATCAAATCTGGCCAGACTTTTGCCACCGGCTGGCTGCGCGGGCTCGAGCAATGGTCAGCCCTGGCCGGTGACCTCGCCGGCCATCCCTGGCTCGTCTATGGAGGGGAAGGTGGGCAGAGTCGTTCAAAGGCCGAGAACGTGCCGTGGCGAGAGGTTGGCAGTTTGGCGATGGCGTTGGAT
>JBCCEE010000497.1:0-6312 GCA_039030415.1 Acidobacteriota bacterium | reverse complement strand
TCGCCAACGGCCAGCGCGGCGCCCTGGGCGTGACGCACGGTGACCTCGGGTCCGACGGCGGCGCGAATGCCCTCGAGCAGGGAGACCGCCGAGTCGCTGATCGCCTGGGCGCGCCAGCTGCCCAGGGGCGTGTCTTTGTCGGCTGCCAGCGGACCGATCACCGCGATGGTGCCGGCGGTCTTGGAGAGTGGCAGCAAGTTATTCTCATTTTCGAGCAGCACGATCGACTTGCGGGCGACGTCGCGGGCGGCGGCGAGGTGCGCCTCGCTGAGGACTAGTCGCTTCTCGCGCTCGGGATCAGAGTAGCGGTAGGGGTCTTCGAACAGACCGAGGCGGAATTTGATCCTCAGCACGCGGCGCACGGCGTCGTCGATCAGCGCGACGTCGACTTCCCCGGCCTTGACGAGATCCTCGAGGTGACGGCTGTAGGCGTCGGACTCCATGTCCAGGTCGCTGCCGGCGACGATCGCCAGCCGTGCCGCGTCGCGCAGGTCGGCGGCGACGCCGTGGGGCTGGAGCTCGCCGATCGAGCCCCAATCCGAGACGACGAAGCCGTCGAAATCCCAGGCTCCCTTGAGGATAGTGCGCTGCAGCTCGACGCTGGCGGTGGCCGGGGTGCCGCCGATCTCGTTGAAGGCGTTCATCAGGGTGGCGACGCCGGCGTCGACCGCGGCCTTGAAGGGTGGCAGCACGATGTTGTGCAGGGTGTCGTCCGAGATGTCTACGGTGTTGTAGTCGCGGCCTGCCTCGGCCAGGCCGTAGGCGGCGAAATGCTTGGCGCAGGCGGCCACGGTGTCTAGAGCGCTCAGGTCTGAGCCCTGGAAGCCGCGCACGCGGGCGACGGCGACCTGCGAGCCGAGGTAGGGATCCTCACCGGCGCCTTCCATGATGCGGCCCCAGCGCGCGTCCCGGGCGATGTCGACCATCGGCGCGAAGGTCCAGTGCAGGCCGGCCGCCGACGCCTCGACGGCGGCGACGCGGGCGGCGGTCTCGATCGCTTCGAGGTCCCAGCTGGCGGTCTCGCCGAGGGGAACCGGGAACATCGTCTGGTAGCCGTGGATGACGTCGTAGCCGAAGATCAGCGGGATGCCGAGCCGGCTGTTCTCGACCGCCAGCTGCTGGGCCTTGCGCGTCGCCTCGGCGCCGACCACGTTGAGCATCGAGCCCACGCCGCCGCTCCGGATGCGCTCGTAGCGCCCGGCTCCCCCCTCGTCGTCCGGGCGAGGCCCGGTGACGTCGAAGCTGGCGTTGTACTGATTGAGCTGGCCGACTTTCTCGGCCAGCGTCATCTTGGCGAGCAGGGCGTCGACCCTTGCTTCGATCGGGTCGGTCGCTGGCTGTGCCGCGATAGGCAGCGGCGTCAGCATAGCTAGCAAGGGCAGGGCGATGAGCAGTCTGGAGCGCATAGACGTTGGGCGCATAGACAGAGGTCTCCTAGCTGGTGGCGAAACCCGGATCACGGGCCGCTGCCGGTCGGCGGCGGCTGGATCTCGAGGCCGGTGGCGACGAACGACGCTTCCTGGGTCGCCTCGTCGCGAACCCCGAAGGCGACGACGTGGATGCCCTGCTTGAGCTCGAGCTCGAACAGCAGCGAGAACTGCTGCCCCTCCTCGGTGCCTTCGGGCCGCGGCAGATCGTATTGCTCTTGCTTGAACGCCGCCCGCACGTTGCGCTCGTCGCGCGCCAGCACCTGCACCCGAATCTGGGCATGATCCCCCGTGCTTCCCGGCAGGTAGGTCACGTTGTCGACCGGCAGCCGCACGTGCAGCGGGATCTTGTACGTGTCCTTGCCGGCAGTTTGGACGGTACCGGCGCCCAGCGTGACCCCGAGCGGGTTGGCCATCAGGTTGAGGTAGAGGGCACTCTCCAGACGCTCGACCATGCGCTGATCGGCGTTCTTGTCGCGGTAGCCCGGCCGGTGGCGGACCCGCAGACCGTCGCCCTTCACCTTGACTTTGATCGAGTGCTCGAGCCCGTCGCCGCCGTGCGGCGGAGCGTAGGCCAGCGAGTAGTAGCTGTTCATGTCCTCGCCGATCTGCTCGAGCTCTTCGATGAACGCACCGCGGTTGATGATCGCGCGGCCGCCGGTCTGACCGGCCAGGTAGAGCAGGCCGCCGCGGTTCTGGGTGCGGCTCTCGGAGTCGTAGCGTCGTAGCGCCTGGATGGTGCCTCGCACGCCTCGCTGATCGGCCGAGGTGAGCGAGCTCGCCTGCCGCAGCCCCAGGGCTTGCAGGGTGTAGATCGTCACCCGGTTGGCGTTGGCGTGGCGGCTCAAATCTCGGAAGGCGGCGTTCATGCCGTCTTCGTGGTCCAGCCGACGCTCGATCGTCTGCGCCGGACAAACGTGCTTGACGAAGCTCAGCAGGTCTTTGCCGGGAGTGGTCGGCAGACCGTCCGAGATGTAGATGAGGGTCTTGGGGCCGGGCAGGCCGGCGAGGAAGCCGGCGGTGTTGGCGAGGTGCTCGAGGGTGGTCTGGACCCGGGGCTGGCTGTTGGCGATGTGCAGCTGCACCTCGCGGAACGCCTCGCCGACGAAGAAGTCACAGGGGTTCTGGCCGGGGGCGGTGTTGCCGAGCACCGCCACGCGCTCCCAGTCGGCCTGCAGGCGACGGATGGCGTTGCGCTCGTCGGCCCAGGTTTGCACGCCTTTGGGCGACGACTTCGCCATCCGGTCGATGGCCGCTTCGAGCTCGGCGCGGCTCGATCCGAGGTTGGCCTCTACCCTCAGGTGCTCGTCTTGGCTCAACACCAGGATCTTGGCAGCCGGGATACGCCCCAGGTCCATGAAGGTGCGCAGATCCTCGACCAGCTGCTCGCGGCCGGTGATGCCGGTGAAGAGCTGGTCGAAGTAGAGCACCAGAAAGCCGGACTGCTGGTCGCGCTCGGGATCTTCCTGCAGCAGGTCTTCGAGCTCCAGGGTCGGCTCGCGTGTGGGCTGCTCGATGGCCGCCGCGACGCCTTCGCTCGGCGCGAACGGATCGCCCGGTAGCGAAGCACGAATCTCCGAGAAGTTCGAGATCTCTACCGTCTTGCCGTCCTCGAAGACCTCGAAATCGTCCCGGGTCAGGCCGGTGATCGCGTTGCCGTCGCGATCGGTGACCCACACCTCGACGTTGATCCGCTGGACGTCGACCGTCTCTCCGAACGACGCCGAGTCTTGGGCGGTGACGGGTGTGGCCAACGTCAGAGCGAAGCTGGCGACGACCACGGACCAGCGCATCAGCAGGCTACCTGGAAGCGGGGCCGCAGCGGCCCGCAGGAGACAGACGAGATTCATGGAGCGACCTCCGAGAGCGTCGCGCGGCGGGTGGCCAGCTGCGACGGGTTTGTTCGACGCACGGCTATACTGTGCGGCATCATGTTATGCGTAACCCACGGATTCTTGCGCGGTGTCTGGGCACGCCCTCGCGTGCTGGCTTCGAGTCGTTGCAGCGGTTTTGCAGCGTCGCTCGCGGCAGCTCTGCTGCTCGCTTCGAGCGCGCATCCGGCGGCGGCAGCGCCGGGTGAGGCGGCCTCCGAGGGACTGCAGGCACGCATCGCCGGCCGCGAGATCGCGATTGCGCATCCGCCGCTCGAAGACCCCGAAGTGCGATCGGTGGCGGACGCCGACCACATGCGCCGGGACGACGTGATCGTCGGCCTCGTTGTGGACGGCAAGGCCCGCGCCTACCCGTGGTGGGTGCTCAAGAATTACCACGTGGTCAACGACGTCTTCCAGGAAACCGAGGTGCTGATCGCGTTCTGCGAGCAGTGCTCGGCGGGCACGGCGTTTCGCCGGCGACTCGGCGAGCGGCTCCTCAGCTTCGAGACCGAAGGGGTGTGCGGGGGGACGATCATCCTGCGCGACCGTGAGACCGACACGCTGTGGGCGCCGTTCGACGGCAAGGGGCTGGAAGGGCCGCTCGAGAGCGAACAGCTGGCGCGACTGCCGGTCTTCCTCACCACCTGGCAGGATTGGTCGACGCGCCATCCGACGACCGACGTGGTCTACGAATCGGAATCTCAACGGATGGGCCACGGCGCTCGCGAGCATCCCGGCAAGTGGGGCATCGTCGGTGAGATGGGCGATACGATGCTGAACTGGGACACTCGCCTGGCCGAGAATGACTTTATCTTCGGCATCCGTCAGCAGGACGCTCCGCGGGCCTACCCGCTGGAGACGGTGCAGGCGGCCGGTGGCCTGGTCGAAGATACGGTCGGTGACGCGGCCGAGCGACCGGTGGTCGTCTTCGCCCGTGGCGCGTTCGAGATGGCCGGCTACGACCGGCGGGTGAAGGATCGAGTGCTCAGCTTCGAGGCCGCGGGCGAGGGGCCGGGCCATGCGAGGGACCGTGAGACCGGTTCGCTGTGGACGGTCGAAGGGTTGGCCGTCGACGGGCCGCTGCGCGGTGAGCGGCTCGAGCCGGTGGACGGCTACCTCGTCGAGTGGCACGTTTGGGCCGAAAACTATCCTTTCACCGAGATCTTCGGGGAGACGGCCTACACCGCGCCGACCGGTTTCACGCTGCCGATGCGCGAGCTGCCTCGGCTGATCGGCGAACGGGTGCGCGACGACCGTCTGGCCTTCGACACGGACACCAACCTGATCATGGTGTGGGCCCGCTGGTGCCCGCCGTGCCTCGACAAGGTGCCGCTGATGAAACGCTTGGCGGCCGGGCAAGAGGCAGGCGGCTACCGCTTTGCCTCGGTCGTCGTGCAGCTGCCCGATCAGATCGAGCTCGGGGAGCTCAAGGCCTTCCTCTACGAGCACGATATCGACTGGCCGATCTACCTCTTCGACGATGAACGCTACACCGAGCTCGACGCGCTCTACCGCAAGCGAGGGGGGCGCGGGCTGGTGATTCCGACGGTGTTCGTGGTGGATCGAACCGGCACCGTGACGCACGTCTTCGAAGGCGAAGTCACCGGCGTCGAAAAGCTCCTGGCCAGCCGCGCGGCGACCGACGGCTGAGCGACGCCCGATCTGCGACCCCTCCGGCGGCTGCTCGCAGGCGTCTAGCACCGCGCTGGACCGGTCGAAGCGCGCACGATGAGCTTCGGCTCGATGCAGGCCCTGTCGGTGAAGCCTTTCTTGCCCGTGATCTGCTGGAGCAGCATCTCGCCGGCGGTCTGGCCCATCTCGTAGAGCGGCTGCCGCACGGTGGTCAAGCTCGGATTGTGGAAGGCGGCGCTCTGAATGTCGTCGAATCCGACCACGGAGATGTCTTCCGGCACTCTCAGGCCGGCGTCGAGAAAAGCGCGGATCGCGCCGATCGCCGAGACGTCGTTGAACGCGAAGAGGGCCGAGAAATCGACCCCGGTCTCGAGCAGCTTGCGGCCGTAGGCGTGGCCTTCCTGGTAGCCCTCTTCGGGCGAGAAGACCGGACCGTACGAGGTGCCGGTGAGCTGTAGCGTGAGCTCGGGACGCAGGGTGATCCCCATGGAGTGGGCCGTGCCGGCGACCTTGTGCCAGCGCTCCGCCGCGTCGATGTTGCCTTCGGCGCCTCGGAAAAAGGCGATCCGTTCGTGACCGAGCTCGGCGAGGTGGGACAGAGCCAGGCGCGCCGCGATGTCGTGGTCGACCACGACATTGGTCACGTTGTCGAACTGGCGGTGGCCCGAGATCACCACCGTCGGCAGCGGAGGCGCCTCTTCGAGATGGGTCGCGACCAGGATGAAGCCCTCTACCGAGCGATCCTCGAGATGCCGCAGATACTCCGCCAGCAGATTGGCGCGCGAGCGGTGGCTGGCCATCAGGTAGAAGTAACCGGCTTCGATCAGGTGGTCTTCGACGCCGCTCATGACGCCCGCGGCGTAGCCTTCTGAGATCTCGGGCACCAGCACCCCGACCGAGAAGCTGCGCTTGCCGCGCAGCGAGCGCGCCAGGTAATTGGGCCGATAGTTCAGCTCGCGGGCGGCTGCGAAGACCCGGTCCTTGGTCTCCTGCGGGATCGAATCCGCCACCGGCGTGCGATTGAGCACGACCGACACCGTGGTGGGCGAGAGCTCGACGTGGCGGGCCACGTCCTTGAGGGTCACGCTCTTGCCCTGTGCCTTCTTGTCGGGCGCCTTCTTGTCGGGCGCCTTCTTGTCGGGCGCCGTCTTGTCGGGCGACGTCTTGGCAGGCGCCAGCCTAGCGGACGCCGTCTTCACGGGCGGCTCGACGGATTTCGATTCGACCGGCCCCGGCTCAGCGCCGGTCGGCGGAAGCGAAGCAGCGGTTGGTTCAGCCATGCTTTTTACAGATACCACGCCGCGAACCCACGATACAAGCCTGAGAAGTAAAAAAACCCCGTAAAGACCTTGACAAAGTTTGCTTTGTATGCACTAAGT
>JBCCEE010000496.1:0-6316 GCA_039030415.1 Acidobacteriota bacterium | reverse complement strand
CGGCGCTCTTTAGCGCCGATCGAACAGCCCCTGGATGCCGAGGTCACTGTCGCCGATCTGCGGCTGGCACTTCAGGAGCTCGGCCCCCTGTTCTCGGACTTCGGCCGTTTCCTGGCGCTGCGCGCTGATCTGCTGAGATCACAGGACTGCCTCGAGCTGGCCGAGATCCCCGACGTTGGCCAGCCCTTGTCGCTTGCCGAGGTCGACCGCCTGGTGGCTGGCGAGCTCGGCCAGCCCACGAACGAGGTCTTTGCGGTCTTCGAGCAGACGCCGTTTATGGTGCGTTGGCTCGAGCAGTCGCATCGGGCGATCCTTCCGGGCGGTGAACGGGTGGTGGTCAAACTCGCTCATCCCGGACGCCGACAGGCCGTTGAGTCCGAGCTCGAAGCGTTGACCGTGCTTCGCGGCCTGTTCCTGGGTACCGACTTTGCGGTCAGCGACCATTTCGACGACGTGAGAGCCGACTACTGCCAGGCGGTGTCAGCGCGGCTCGACCTGAGGACCGAAGCGGCAGCTCTGAAGATGCTCGGCCGGGACGCTCGGCGCAGCGATCTGTGGGCGGCCCCCCAGCTTTTCGGCGATCTCTCGACGTCCAACGTCTTGACCCGGCAGTGGCTGCCGGGGTCGACCCTAGACGAGCTTGCGGATCGCTCGATGATGCATGCCGTCGATGCCAGCGACCTCGCCCGACGGCTGTCGCTGACCTGGCTTCAAATGGCCCTGCTCGGGCAGCTGTTCCCGATCGAGGCCGAGGTTATCGAGATGCCGAATGGCCGCTTGGCGGTCACCGGAGGGGTGTTCGGGGCCCTGCCGGAGGCATCGCGGGCCAATCTCTGGACTTACGTACGAGCGACGGTCGAGCACGTGCCGGATCGCGCTGCTGCCAGCCTGCTGCGGGAGGTCGTGAAGGTCCGAGACGATGCGATCGAAGGCGAGCTGAGAACCCGTATCCGGCAGGCGGTACCGTTTCGTGATGGCGGCTGGAGCGCGGCGGGTGAGAGTCTCGCGGAGTACTCTCTCCTGCATTGGCGCCTGCTGCGAGGGGCCGGCTTTCGTGCCCGCCTTCACCTCGACCAGTTCTACATGGGCATGTTCGGGGTAGCCCGCAGCGCTCGGCGCTTCGCGCCACAGGACGACCATCTCGCCGCGGCGTCGCGGGATCTGGACTGGCTAGCGGGCTGGAATCAGCTTCGCCAGATGGCTTCCCCTCGGGCGATGGGGCAGAACGCCGAGTCGTACCTGTCGAGTTTGGTCGAGCTGCCGCAGAAGCTGGATCGGCTCCTCGATCTGTCGACTGCCGGCTCGCAGCGACCGGCAGCCAGCGGACGCAGAAAGCGAAGCGAGCACAAAAACGCCAGCGTCGCTGTGTTCTCGCTGTGCTTGATGATGGTAGCCCTCGGTTTAGTCTCCGGCTCGTGGACCACTCTGTGGACCGAATTGGGGCTGAGCGCAGTATGGGCTGACCGAATCCTCGCAGTGATATTCCTGGCCCTCGGGCTCACCCTGTTGAGGGTCGTGAGGAGAGTAAGATGACGGATGTCATCCAGTCGATGATTCGGTTCTCTTGGGCGATGTCGTTGTTCGGAGTGCGGCAGGCGACCGAGATGGTCTCGGCGCTCGGTGCCATGCGCAGTCCGCGAGCCGCATCGCGGAGTTTCGATCGGCTGGCCGAGGCGGCCGAGAACGAGCTAGACGAGGCTTTCGAGTCCGCTTACCGAACCGGTGATCGTTGGCAGCGAGCTGGTGTCGACGCCGTCTTCGGCTTGATCGATCCGGCGCTCGATATGTCTCGCAATCTGACCTCGCAGACCGTTCTGCGCGGCTCGCTCACCGTTCTGCGTCAGTCGGCCGGCATGCTGGAGGCCGCGATGCCGGTTGAGCGCAGGTGGGCGTTACAGGAGCTACGTAACAAGCTCGAGGCCTTCGAGAGCTTTCAGTACGTCGAACAGATCCTGGACTTCCGATCGCTCGCTGCTGAAGATCTGAAGCAGCATCTGGAGCAGGCCAGCGAGAGCAACCCCTATCTCGGCCTGTGGCTGACCGAAGGGTTGGGGTTTGCCTTTGCTGAGGCAGCTTGGGAAGCTGGCGAGCCGAGCCGTCTTCTGCGGCAGGAGAAATTGGACGACCTGCCGTCTGAGAGCCTGATTCCTCTGCATACCGGGATGGGTCTGGCGCTGTCCCGTCGGGTGGCCACGTACCTACCTACGGGAGATCTTGACCAGGAGCTCGAGCGCTTTGCTGCGCGCTGTGTCGACAACGCTCGCGAAGGGTACGGTCTCGCCGCCTACGAGGCCCTGGGCTTGATCGTTCGCCAGCTCGCGCCGGAGCAGGTCGCCCGTGTCGACGCGGCGCTGTCCCGCAGCGACGATCCTCGCCATCGGTCAGCTTTCTGGCATGGTTTGGGGCGCGGGCTCTACTTCGTCGTCAGTCAGGCTTGGCCAGGCTCGACGGGGCGCGCGGTAGCGAAGATCCGCAGCGAGGCACCCACCGACCTGGCGCGCTGGAACGCCATGGCGGGGCTGGTCTGGGCGTTGACCCTGGTCAACATCAGGCAGCCGGGAGTCGTGGCCGAGTTTCTGGCGAGCCAGAGCTTTGAACGCGATGAGCAAGATGCGATCGGTAACGGCATCGCTTCGGCATCGCTGCTGTGGGTAGAGGCCGTAGGTGTCGATGCCCACCTGCAGACTTTCCGCGACTATCAATCCGGCGCGATGACGTGGGAGCAGATGGTGGCTCAGCCGATCGCTGCGGCGCTCGAGCGCTGGCCCGAGGTCAAAGCAGCCTCGGGACCCGAATCGATCTTCATCTTTCAACCCGGGGACTAGGCCATGTGGAGCAGCATCGACGGCATGGTTGGGCGCATGATGAGCTGGTGGAGCCAGCCGCCTATTCGGTCGCGATCCGGTGCGGACCCTACCGGCGCGCGAATGGAAGCTGCGGTCGAGACTACCGTCACTGGGGTCGAGGATAGGGTCGAGGATGCGTTCGAGGCAGTTTCCGGCAAGCCTGGCGATGCTGTGGCCGGTGATGCTGTGGCCGGTGATGCTGTGGCCGGCGATGCTGTGGCCGCAACCCCCGCCTCTGTGGTTGAAGCCGTTGCTACTGCCTCCAACGATCCGAAAGAGGTTGCTGAAGCAGCGGCCGGGGCGAGCGCCGACTCCGAAACGCTCGACGCTAGGGTCGTCGGCGTTTTGGGCACAGCCGGGGACGGGCTCGCCATGAGGCAGCTCGTGGCGGAGACGGGCGCTGAACGCTACGCGATTCGGCGTCGACTGAAGCAGTTGATCGAGTCAGGGCAAGTTCAGCGCCGCGGAGACGGGATGAAGACCCGCTATTATCTTGTCGAAGCCAGCTAGCAGCAGCTACTAGGACCTCCGCGAGCCCGAACGCCATGACTGCCCGGTATGACCGAGACCCGAGTGAGCCGTCCTTCTCCAGTGGCTCGCCGCGCCCACTGTCGGACTCTGACCGCCGCATCCTCGACGCGGTTCCGCTCGCGATCTCGAGAGGGGCTGACCTCGAGCTTTGGCTCGACGAGGCTGAGCGAAGTACAGACTATGGCGATCGTTTCGCCATGGCTACAGCCTCCGGCCGTGCATCGACGAGCTTCGGCTTTTTCGCCGAGACTCCTATTGAAGGCGTGCGGACGCCGATCATGGGCAGCGTCCAGGACCAGCTCTACGATCGGCTCAAGCTCTATGATGCGCGTGATCGAGCCTCAGAAGCTGCGCAAGAGCCGGCGGCTGAATGGATCGGCCAGCAGTTGCGCGAGCTCGTACTGCGCTATTTCCTGCGAGTCAGTGACTTTCGGCCGCCGGGCTGGCAGCCGGTGGACGAGCATCCGCCACCTCCGTTCTATCTTCAGCCGCTGAGCTGGCTTTCATCCGAAGAGAGTCGAGAGCCAGCTTTCGGTTTCGAGCAGGCCTACTACAAGCTAGCGGAGACTGGGGAAACGGGAAGATTTGAAGGCGAGCAGAGGTGTCGCGTCGTCGATCTGCGCCAGCTGGGGCCAGTCTACGACTGGGTCGTCCTCCGGGCCAGCGTTTTCGATCTCGAGCTAGCCTTGACACCAATTGGCCAGAACCGACTCGACGGCATTCTGCCGCGGGCGGAGCAGAGCTTTCTCGTGCTGACCCCGCCGTGGGTAATTGACGAGCAGAAACCGTCCACCCCCGGAGAGTCGGCATGCTTCGGACTGAGCTTTGCTTTCCTGCCGCCGGCTGAAGACAGCCTGCTGGCCATTGGCCCCGGGCGAATCGAAACCGCTTTCCAATCCCTGCGTTTTCATGTGATGGACGATGGTCAGATTCGGGCTCGGACGCGCTTCGCCGCACAGCGCCCGGACAAGCTCGTCGACGTGTCGGTAGATCCGGTGAGCTGGAGTCTGCGACTGGCCGATCTGCTGTCCATGGGCGCTGCTTCGCAGGTTCTCGGGCCGGTCGAGAAGATGTGGAAGCGCATGCCCCGGCCCGCCGGCCTCGATCCGGTTCAGAGCACGCTGGACCTAGCCAATGCGCTGACCGGCGGTATTGCGGCAAGAAACCTGGGTGTCTCCAAACGGCAGCTGCACAAACGGTTTCTAGCGGCATGTCTCGCTCAGCAGTACAACCTGGTTGCCGGATCGCTGACGGCCTGGCGTCAAATTCCCGACTGGCTCGACCATGAGGCGCTGCCGGAGTGGGTTCGCTCGGGG
This sequence comes from Acidobacteriota bacterium, assembly GCA_039030415.1. Classification (GTDB taxonomy): domain Bacteria; phylum Acidobacteriota; class Thermoanaerobaculia; order Multivoradales; family J023; genus JAAELT01. The sequence continues at coordinate 1,623 of JBCCEE010000496.1, read as the reverse complement.
CGGAATGCGTAAGCTCGAGAGGGGGCTCGACCAAGCCTACACTGGAGCTGAAGCGAGCGAAGAAGCTATCGGACGATGAAAATGAGGAGCTTCGGAAGGCGCTGCATCCTGCCATAATGCCTTGATAACGGAGAATTGAGATGGCTACCGCTAGCAACAACGTTTTGGCAATCGCCAACTCGAAGGGTGGCGTCGGGAAATCCACTCTGGCGACCAATCTTGCCGTCGAAGCGACGCTGAGCGGCTTGTCGGTACTGCTGGTCGACACGGACCCGCAGGCCTCGAGCGCGGTCTTCGCCGCCACCCGCGACGAGAGCCGGCCGGCCTTTCGATTGATCCAGATGAGCCAGCCGATATTGCACCGTGAGATTCCCGAGCTTGCTGAGCCCTACGATCTGGTCATCCTGGATACCGGCGCACGGGAGAACAAGACGTTTCGCTCGGCCTTGGCCGCGGCTCATCGCGTCCTGGTGCCGATCACTCCCAGCGCTTATGACATCTGGGCCAGCGAGGATGTTTTTGCGTTGATCGATGAGATTGGCTCCACGCGCGATCTCGAAACCCGGGTGGTGCTCAATCAGGTCATCCCGCGTACGCGTGTGGCGCAGGAAGCTCTCGAAGCGCTCGCCGAGCTCACAGACGAGCTTGGCGCCGTCCTGGTGAACACGCGCATCCACGCTCGAGTTGCCTGGAAGATGGCGATCGGCGAGGGGCTCTCGGTGACCGAGTACGAGCCCAGCGGTGCGGCGGCCGCCGAGCTGCGGGCGCTGTGGCGTGAGCTCGGCTACCAGCCTCGCAGATGAAGCCGTGGCGACGGCGAGCGCGATGCTGCGCTAGCCTGGGTTCTAGCGAAGAGCGTCCTACCCGAGAATGTCCTACCCGAGAACGTCCTACCGATAGACCTCTTCCCAGTCGTCCTGGCCTTCGGTGATCACCAGGGTGGTGTTGGCAGGCAGCTTCTCAATGCGCTGGCGCGCGCCGCTGGGCCAGGAGATCTCTACCGCCTCGACGGAGGTCGTCGTGCCGAGTCCGAAGTGCTGCTCGAGCGGCAAGCAGCCGAAGTAGCTGCCGCCGGAAACCAGCCGGTGCTGGCTGCGGCCACCTGCCAGGAGCTCGAGCCTAGCGCCGATCGCGTCACGGTTGCTGACGGTGCCGCGCAAGCGGAGGTTCAAATAGTTGCCGGGAACTTCCTCCGGACGGTAAACGGCGTTGGTCTGAAGGTCTCCGGGATAGAGCCCGCCGTTGGCGACGATCAGGTGCAGCCGTCCGTCGCCGGCGAGGTCGGCCATGTTGATGCCGTGGCCCTTGCCGGTGTGCGGCAAGCCGGCGGTGAACGACACGTTGCGGTAGATGCCTCGTCCGTCGTTGGCCAGCAGCACGGCGGCTTCGGTACGGTCCATCGCCGGGTCGCCGTTGCCTAGGAAGAAATCGAGATTACCGTCATTGTCGAAGTCGCCAGCATTGGCGCTCATCGTGCCCCAGCAGCCAGTGATCCCCAACTGGGCGGCGACGTTGGTGAAGGTGCCGTCGCGGTTGTTGCGAAAGATCCGCATTGGCGAGCCGTCAATGGGTCCCCGGCCGTCACGCAGGGTGGAGATCGCGTCGTCGGGACGTGAATAAGTG
>JBCCEE010000495.1:0-6321 GCA_039030415.1 Acidobacteriota bacterium | reverse complement strand
CGAGCCGCCGAACGAGCCGCCGGTGCCGACGCGACGGTGGATGCGGCGCTCGCCCGGGGTCCCCGGTGCCGAACCGTCCAGCACCGTACTGCCCAGCACCATACCGTCCCGTACCGTGACGGTGACTCGAGCGCCGATGCCGTCACGGTTCGAGCGCGTGCCGACGAGCTCGAGCTGTAGCCAGTGATGGCCGTGGCCGGGGTTCTGGTATAGCGCGCTGGGGTAAGTGTCGCCGCGGTAGACGCCGCCCATCTGCTCGAAGACGTCTTGATCGCCGTCGTTGTCGAAGTCGGCGAAGGCGACGCCGTGGCCTTTCTGCAGGTGGCCGAAGCCGCCGCTGTAGGTCACGTCCTGAAAACGACGCCCGCCGTCGTTGCGGTACATCAGGTTGGGCATCAGGCCGCGGTAGTCGGGGATGCCGGTGCCGAGGTAGAAGTCGAGGTAGCCGTCGTTGTCGAGATCGCCGAAGTTGGCGCCCATCGGCAGGCTCGGTGCGCTCAAGCCCATCGCCGCGCTGACCTCGCTGAAGGTGACGGCGCCGCCGGCAGCACCGAGATTGCGATACAGACGGGGATGCGCGTCGCTCGGGCGCCCCTCCAGGAAGTGGGCGGCGATCTCGGCGGTCGAGGCGCTGTAGGCGGCGACAAAGAGATCGAGCCAGCCGTCGTTGTCGAAGTCGAACCACCAGGTCGGGAAGCTGCGATCCTCGGGGGCGGTGAGGCCGAGCTCGGGAGCGACGTCGGTGAATCGAATCGCTCCCTCCGCATCCGGCCCCAGGTTGCGGTACAGGCGATTCGGGCCGAGGTTGGAGAGGTAGAGATCGGGGCGTCCGTCGTTGTCGTAGTCGCCCCAGGTCACGCCCTTGGCATAACGATCGTTGGTCACGCCGGCGACCCTTGCGACGTCGGTGAACGTCACAACGCCCGTGGCGTCGAGGCCATGGTCGCGAAACTCGTTGCCGCGAAACTCGTTGCGGAGCTCGTTGCGGAACAGCTGGGAGGCGAAAGCGCGCTCGGGGTCAAGCCCCTCGTTGGCGACGTAGAGGTCTAGATCGCCATCGCCGTCGTAGTCGGCGAAGGCTGCCGACTGCGCTGGCAGCGCCGGCTCCGCCAGGCCGGCGTGATGGGTAGCGTCCACGAAGCGGCCCCGGCCGTCGTTGAGCAGCAGCGAGTTGCGGATCCTGCCGGTGCGGCCGAACCAGCCGCCGCGCAAGACATAGAGGTCGCGGTCGCCGTCGTTGTCGACGTCACCATGGATCAGATTACTGCCGCCGAGCTGGCCTGCGAGCCCCGCCTCGGCGGCGAAATCTTCGAAGGTGCCGGCGCGCGTGAGGCGGAAGAACCGCATCGGCGTGCACGGCTCGACCGCCGTGGTGATGACGTCGAGCAGACCGTCGCCGTCGAAGTCGTCGATCACGGCACCGCCGGCAGTGTCTCGAATCGCCAGGCCGGCGTGGTGCGCCACGTCGTGAAAGCGGCCGACGTCGTGGGCCGAGCGCACGGCGGCCTCGGGCACGCGATGCTCAACCGGCACGCCTTCGGGATAGCGGCCGAGGGTCATCGCCGCGATGTTGAGCAGCCATTTGGCCAGGTGATTCCTCGGCGTCCCGGCCAGCACGCCGAGGTAGGCCCGCATGGCCGCCTGCGAGCCCTCCGGGTCTAGGTGCCGGCCGGATTCCGAGATCGGCAGCAGGCACATGCCGGGGCGGTGGTGCCCCACGCAGTTGGTGACTTCTCCCAGGCGCAGATAGGCCAGCGCCAGATCTTGCAGCAGCACCAGCTGAGCCTCTTTGGGTAGCGGCGTGGTGGCGGCGAGCTGCAGGGCGCGGCTCAGCTCGCGGACGGCAGCGTCGTTGTCGCCGACGCGCAGCCGGGCGTGGGCGAGCTCGCGACGCGTCCTCGCTTCTTCAGCTGGCGCCAGTGTCTCGGCGAGGCGGCGCGGAAGCTCCTCGAGAATCGCTTCGCCGAAGTAGGGGTTGCCGCTCGCCCGCAGGGTTTGGCAAACCGCTTCGAATTCGCGGCGCGTCTCCTCTGCGGTCGAGAAAGTGCCAGGGGCCTGAGCGCCTGCCGGCACAGCCAGCCACACCAGCCCTAGCCACAGGGCTCCCCAGATTCCTACCGCCCACATCCCCGGGCTGGAATCGTTCAGCCCCTGTCCAGACTCAGGTTCCCGCTGCCTCCGATCGCCCCGCATCAGATCGGCAGGTTCGCCTCATCCCCGGGCCTCGGGCAACCCCATCGGGACGATCTGACTCGGCACCGGGACCGGCCGCTCACTTGCTGCTCCGGCGATATCCCACCGCGGCTTCGCTACCGAGCTCCCCGGCGAGGGTGTCACCCGCGGTTGCCGAGGCATCGCGCCTACGCGACCCCAAACCGCTCGTCCCGCGCCAGCCGCCAACAGTCCCCGAAAAGGCCCCAGAAAACCTAAATATCAAACTCTGTTCCAGACCTCATATCCCATTGGGAATATCCCATTGGACATATCCCACCGGAAATATCCCATCGGAAATATCCCACCGGATATATCCCATTGGACATGGCCACCCCTGGGCAAACGGGAATTTTATTCTCATTTTTGAACGCCATCAATTATTTGAACCCACGCGACGCCAAACAGAGAGCCCAGTCATTAGCAAGTTATCTCGCGTCGATTTTCCCCGAGACAGCTGGTCCGAACGCGGCGACCACTCGTCCCCGGATTCGAATCGTTTTGGTGCATCACGAATCGCGCGGCTCGAAAAACCCTGCAATGGGCAAGCATCTTGCTCAAAACAGCGATGGAAGCAGGAGGTGCTTCATTCGGCAGCAGGGGAGCAAACCCTGCGTGAAATATTGCATTTGGCGGGTTGTCGAGGCACAGCAGAGGCCGAGCCGAAACACAGCCAAGGAACAGGAGGAGAGAATGAACGTCAAGTTTTTCTTGGTGCTGATCGTAGCGAGCGTGCTCGTCGCATCGCCTGCGCTCGCTCAGTCCAGCCCGACCGGTAAACTGACAGGTCGGGTCGTCGACGAATCGGACGCGCCGCTACCCGGCGTTTCGATCAGCGTGTCGAGCGCGAGCCTGCAGGGCACCCAACAGCGCCAGACTTCGGTCAACGGCAGCTACATCTTCCCGGCGCTGCCGGCCGGCGACTACGAGGTCGTGCTGGAGCTCGAGGGCTTCGCCAGCCGCACCATCAAGACCAAGGTCTCCGTCGGCCAGACCCAGCCGCTCGACGTCACGATGTCGATCGAAGCGGTCGCCGACGTCATCGTGGTCACCGGTGAAGCCGGCGTCGTCTCCGAGACCACCACCAGCGCCAGCACCTATACCCAGCAGATGATCGAGAACCTGCCGCTCGCCCGCAACATCGAGGCGGGCGTCAACCTCTCACCCGGCGTGCAGGACAGCGGCCCGGCCGGCGGCGGCGGACGGCGCAACAACATCTCGATCTCCGGCGCCCAGTCGTTCGAGAGCCTCTACCTGCTCAACGGCGTGATCATCAACGAAAACCTGCGCGGCCAGGCGAGCCCGCTGTTCATCGAAGACGCGCTCGAAGAGACCACCACTTCGGTCTCGGGCATCTCGGCGGAGTTCGGTCGCTTCACCGGCGGCGTCGTCGAGGTCGTCACCAAGTCGGGCGGCAACGAGATCAGCGGCTCGCTGCGCGACAACTTCACCAACGAGACCTGGGCCGAGACCACGCCGATCGAGGAATCCCAGAACGACGAGAACGTCGAGGTCTTCGAAGCCACGCTCGGCGGCTTCATCCTCAAGGATCGCCTGTGGTACTTCCTCTCGGGCCGCCAGTTCGAGCAGACCCAGACCTTGACCACCCGCTTGACCAACATCAGCTTCCCCAACGAGCGCAAGGAAGACCGCGTCGAGGCCAAGCTCACCCTGGCGATCAACCCCAGCCACTCGCTGAAAGTCGGTGCCTTCGACCTCGACGACTCGATCGGCGCCGATCCGCGCTCCGGCGTGCTCGAGCCGCGGGCCGCCGGCAGCAAGGACGAGCCGGAAGAGTCGTTCTTCACCAACTACACCGGTATCTTCAGCGACAGCTTCCTGGTCGAGGCCCAGTACGCCGATCGCAGCCTCGAGTTCATCTATGAGCGCGATGCCGGCGACCGCATCAGCGGCTCGCAGATGATCCCGATCAGCGGCGGCCGCTCGCAGCGCTACCACGCGCCGGTGTTCGGTAATGGCGAGCGCACCCGCGAGTCCGACCATACGATCGTCAAGGGCAACTACTTCTTGGCCACCGCCAACAGCGGCTCGCACGACATCACCTTCGGCGTCGACACCTTCAGCGACATCTCGCTCGAGAACAACGTGCAGTCGGTGGGCGACTACGACATCTGGTCGACCAACGTCCGCATCGAGGGCAGCACGGTCTTTCCGGTGTTCCAGACCAACGGCGGCAGCTGGCTGCTCTACCGGCCGGTGCTCTCCGCCAGCCAGGGCACCGACTTCAAGTCGAACGCCGCCTACATCAACGACAGCTGGCAGCTCAACGATCACTGGAGCTTCAACCTCGGCGTGCGCTACGACCAGAACGACGGCGTCGACGGCGATCGCAACCCGGTCGCCAAAGACGACAACATCAGCCCGCGCATCGGCGCCGCCTACGACGTCAAGGGCGACGGCGACCTGGTGCTCAACGCTTCCGCCGGTCGCTACGTCGCCAAGATCACCGGCGGCAACGTCGGCGACTCGGCGGCTGCCGGCGGCAACCCGGCGTTCTTCGGCTGGCAGTACTTCGGCCCCGAGATCAACACCGATCCCAACACGCCGGTCGATCAGCTGATCGACCAGGACGAGGCCCTGCGCATCGTCTTCGACTGGTTCGATGGCGTCGGCGGCCCGTCGAACCGCAGCTTCCTGGCCTTCAGCCCGAACATTCCGGGCGTCACTTCGACGATCGACGGCGACCTGGTGTCGCCCAACGCCGAGGAATTCACCTTTGGCGTCACCAAGCGGCTCGGCAGTCGTGGCCTGGTGCGGGCGGACTACGTTCACCGCGAGTTCCACGACTTCTACTTCTCGCGCATCGACGGCACCACCGGCCGGGTCACCGACTCGGAAGGCCAGGAGTTCGACTTCGAGCGCATCGGCAACGACGATACGCAGCTCGAGCGCGTCTACGACGCTCTCTTGACCCAGTTCACCTACCGCCTGACCGACCGCCTCAATGTCGGCGGCAACTGGACCTGGTCGCACGCTCGCGGCAACTTCAACGGCGAGTTCTCGAGCACCGGCCCGGTGACCTCGAACGTCGGTGAGTATCCCGAGTTCCGCGCCTTCGAGCAGAACAACCCGCGGCGCGATCTGCTGGTCGACGTGCGTCACAAGGCGCGCCTGTGGCTGCTCTACGACATCCTGGCCAACGAGCGGCACGACCTCAACGTCAGCCTGCTGCAGAGCTTCACTTCCGGCGGCACCTACTCGGCCGTCGGCAGCGTCGATCCGCGGCCGCACGTCAGCAACGCGCCGGACTACCTGACGCCGCCGTCGACGGTGAACTACTTCTTCGCCACCGACGCGTTCGAGCTCGAGGATGTGACCCGGACCGACTTCGCGCTGAACTACGCGTTCCGCATGAACCTGTTCAACAAGCAGTTCGAGATCTTCCTCCAGCCCGAAGTGCTCAACATCTTCAATGAAGATGCCGTGACGCGGGTCAACACCGCCGACGTCAACGACGCCACCAACTCCAACCTGGCGACCTTCGATCCGTTCACCGAGACGCCGCAGCGCGGTGTCCACTGGGAGCTCGGTGAGAACTTCGGTCAGCCGACCACCGATACCGACTACCAGCGTCCGCGGACGTTCCGCTTCTCGGTCGGCTTCCGCTTCTAATCACGGCCGGCGGTCGCCGCGAGCGATCGCCTTCGCCTGTTGAATCAGCCCGGGCTTCGGCTCGGGCTTTTTTGTGTGTGCGCCAGTTCGCATCGCGCCAGTCCGCATCGCGCCAGTCCGCATCGCGCCAGTCCGGGAGCCCCACCGCTCGTGCTATAGTTCGAGCAGCTCGTACACAAAATGTTACCGTTCGTCACGGGGCTCGCGGCTCCCGCGGCCGCTGCTCTGGCTCAGCAAGGAGGCGGCGATGCGCTCGAATTCCTGCGGTATGTTCCGGGTGGCTTCTCTCGTAGCCGGCTGCCTGCTGCTGCTCGGCGGCGCCAGCGAGCTGGCGGCGGCTCAGCAAACGCAGTTCGTACACGCCGTCGGCTTCTCGTTCGACTATCCGTCAAAGTGGCGGCTCGAGCGCGTCCAGGAGGGCGTCATGCTGGTGCCTCACGACGTCAGCAACGACGCTAGCGGGCGTCCCAAGGAGCT
>JBCCEE010000494.1:0-6359 GCA_039030415.1 Acidobacteriota bacterium | reverse complement strand
GGGAAGGTCGTGGTGCGCTACCACCGGGTTCTCGGACGGCCTGAGCACCGGGAGCTTCTCGACCGAATGATCCCGGATACGGACCGGAAGTACACGATTTTCCCGGGCCTTTTCTTCGGTCTCGCTGGGCTGGGTGACTTCCACATGGATCTGGTCCAGTTCGGCTACCAGCCGGAGTCGTCCCTCGAGCGGGCTCGCAAGACGCTGGCGGGCTGTCTGCTCTTCCGCCTGGACGAGCCCGAAGGCGTTGCCTTCCCGGGCGAGTCGCTGAGCCGGATCAGCTGCGACTACGGCACGGGCAATGCCGGCATTGGCCTGCTCGCCCACCGCATCGCCACCCAGGGATCGGCGGACTTCATGCTGGACGAGCTGATCCCCGAGGCCGGGGCGCGACCGACGGTCTCTTCGACTTCCGAGCTGGTCGCCGCGGTGTAGCCATGCGGAGCGCTACATCCGACGACGGCCATGGCTCCCTGTGGCGGCAGCTGCGCCGAGTCGTGACCTTTGCCGAGGGCTACCGCTGGCGAATCGCCGCGAGCGTCACGCTGCTTCTGTTGGCGACGGCGGTCCAGCTCTCGCTGCCGATGGGAATCCAAAGGCTCTTCGATCAGGTGCTGGAGGCGAAGAGCCTGACGACCCTGAATCTGCTCGCGCTCATGCTCCTGGCCCTGTTTCTGGCTCGTTCGGCGCTTTCCTTCGCCGGCTTCTTCTGGCTCCACGTGACTGGGGACCGGATCGTGACCGAGATCCGCAAGAGGCTGCACCGCCACATGCACGCGCTCGGCCTGCGTTTTCACTCGGATCAGAGAGTGGGGGATTTACTCTCTCGCCTCACCAGCGACACGACGGCGATCCGCAACGTCGTCACCGAGACGAGCGTCAATCTGACGACCAACGCCCTGCAGGTGATCGGCGCGATTGCGATCATGATGTCGATGAACTGGCGCCTGAGTCTGATCGTCCTCTGCCTGTCGCCCCTGACCTCGGTGCTCAGCCGAACGTTCGGGCCCAAGTTCCAGCGGCTCGGGCGGAAAATTCAGGAGCAGTTGGCTCGCGCCAGCTCGGTGGCCCAGGAGTCGCTGTCGAACATCCAGCTGGTTCAGGGCTTCGCTCGCAGCGAGTACGAATCGCGGCGGTATGACCGGGCCGTCGACAGGGTGTTTCGCGTGGCGGTCGACGGGATTCGTCTCGAGGCGCTGTTCGCCGCCCTGCTCGGCTTTCTCACCTCGCTGTCGACCATCACCATCTTCTGGTTCGGCGGCGTCGAGGTCATCGAGGGCCGGCTCTCCGCCGGAACTCTGGTGGCCTTCCTGCTGTACTCGCAGACGATCACGCAGGGCTTTCGCGGATTCGCCATGGAGTACGCTGGATTGCACGGTGTGGTGGGGGCGTCGCAGCGGGTGTTCGAAGTGCTGGATCTCGAGCCTGAGATCCGTGATCCGGTGGGAGCTGTCGAGCTGACGAATCCGACCCCGGCGGTTCGATTCGAGCGGGTCGGCTTTGGCTACGAGGCGGAGCGCCCGGTGCTCCACGACATCGACTTCGAGGTCCGCCCGGGACAGTTCGTCGCCCTGGTCGGGCCGAGCGGCGCCGGCAAGTCGACTCTGCTGCACCTGATCCCGCGCTTTTACGACTGCACCGAGGGGCGCGTGTTGATCGATGGCCGTGCCGTCGACACCTTCGCCCTGGATTCGCTGCGCGACCGGATTGCGATCGTCTCCCAGGAAGTCGACCTGTTCGGCACGACGATCCGCGAGAACATCAGGTACGGGCGACTCGATGCGAGCGACGAGGAGGTCGAAGCAGCCGCCAGGGCGGCGAACGCTCATCACTTCATTCAGGAGCTGCCGCTCGGCTACGACGCCGAAGTCGGCGAGCGAGGTGTCAAGCTGAGCGGTGGCGAGCGGCAGCGAATCGCCATCGCCCGTGCGCTGCTCAAGGATACGTCGATCCTCATTCTCGACGAGGCGACTTCAGCGGTCGATGCCCGGTCCGAAGCGCTGATTCAGGAAGCGCTGCAGCGGTTGTGCAAGGGGCGGACGGTCTTTGCCATCGCGCACCGGCTGGCGACCGTGCGGGGCGCCGACGTGATCCTCACCCTGGTCGAGGGTCGGATTGTCGAGCAGGGCACCCACCACGAGCTGCTCGTGGCCGGAGGGGTGTATCACTCGCTCGCCAAGAATCAGCTGATGGCAGCCGAAGCGGCCTGAGATTCTCGAACGTCTTTATCCCGAGCTGCGACGCTGCAGGCTGGCGGACGCGGCGACCGCCGGCGGTGCGTAGACCAGGTCGCCCTGGGCACCGCGGTTGGACAGCTCGGCGGCGTTGGCTTCGTCGGTGTCGATGTGCATCTCGAGCACGTAGCTGTCTTTGACCCGCACCAGCACGTCGCCAAAGGTCAGGTCGCGATCGCCGCCCTCGATCGCTACCTCCACCTGATCGCCCTGCTCCACGCCATAGGCTTCGGCGTCTTGTGTCGTCATGTGGATGTGGCGCCAGGCGCAGATCAGGCCCTCGTCCAGGTGCAGCGTGCCGGCCGGCCCGATGATGGTGATCGGGGCGGACCCCTGAGTCTTGCCCGACGCCCGGACCGGCGCGTCGACGCCGAGGGCGAACTCGTCGGTCCTCGAGATCTCCACCTGGGTCGACTTGCGCAGGGGCCCGAGCACGCGGACGCCTTCGATCCGTCCCCGCGGCCCCACCAGGGTGACGGTTTCTTGGGCGGCGAATTGGCCGGGCTGCGAGAGGTTGCGGTAGACGGTGAGCTCGCTCCCCGCTCCGAACAGGGTGTCCATGGCCGCCCGGTCGAGATGCGCGTGGCGACCGCTGATGGCGATCGGAATCGGCTGCGGTGAGCGGACCTGCGTCTCGCCCTGCGCCACCCGGGCGGTTTGGCGGGCGATCATCAGCTCCTCGTGGGTCTTGACCACTAGCGTCCGCACCCGCGCCCGGTCGGCACTGATGTCCACCACCGGGCACTCGGCGTCGACCCGCGCGTCCTGATTGCGGTCTTCGTCGAGCCGCACGCCCAGGAAGTCGAGCTGCTGGAGGATGCGGCGCCGCATCTGAGCGCTGTTCTCGCCGATGCCGCCGGTCAGCACGATACCGTCGACCCCGCCCATGGCCGCCGCGTAGGCGCCGATGTACCGTCGTACGGCGTGCGCATACACCGTGATGGCCAGCCTGGCGCGGTCGTTCCCCGCCGCCGCCTGCTCTTCGATATCCCGCAGGTCATTGCCCAGCCCACTGAGGCCCGCCAGGCCGCTCTCCCGGTTGAGCACGCGATCCGCCTCGTCGACCCCGAGCTCACGAGCCAGCTGCAGCACGGCCCCGGGATCGAGGTCGCCACATCGCGTCCCCATCACCAGGCCCTCGAGCGGCGTCATCCCCATCGACGTCTCGACCGACGTCCCGAGCTCGACGGCACACGCGCTGGCGCCGTTGCCAAGATGCAGCGTGACCAAGCGCAGCTCCCGGATATCCTGCTCCAGGTAGTCCGCGGCCATTTGCGAGACATAGGCATGGGAGGTGCCGTGGAAGCCGTAGCGTCGGATGCCGAGGCGCTGTGCCAGGTCCACGTCGAGCGCGTAGTGCGAGGCCCGGCGGGGCAGCCGGTGGTGAAAAGCCGTGTCGAACACCGCCACATGCGGCAGCGCCGGCAGCGCCTCGCGCGCCAGGCGAATACCCGAGAGGTTCGCGGGGTTGTGTAGGGGGGCGAGCGGTACGCAGTCTTCGATCGCGGCTACTACGTCGTCGTCGATCAGCGTCGCGTCGTGGAAGTGCTCGCCACCGTGGACTACGCGGTGGCCCACGGCTTCGGGTGCCGGGTCTTTGACTCGGGCGAGGATCTCGGCGACGGCTGTCCGGTGGGTTTGCCCGTCCTGGCCGATGCGTTCGATGACGCCGGTATGGGGTGCGTCGCCGGTCGAGGTGTCGATTAGCTGGTATTTGACGCTCGAGGATCCGCAGTTGATGACTAGGACTTTCATGTTGGCCTCGTTGCTTTGGGGAGTGTTGGGGTAGCAGGGGTATGAGCTCGGTCAGCGTAGCGTACCGATGATTGTTCGAGCGGGCCACTCTCACATGTTTGAGCATCCCTCAGCTATTGGCTTGCAAATTAAAGCTCATCCCCTCCCGAATAAGGTTTATCCGGCCTGTCCGACCTGTCCGACCTGTCCGACCTGTCCGACCCGTCCGACCTGTCCGACGGGTCTGACCTGTCCGACGGGTCTGACCTGTCCGACTTTCCTTCCGGCTCCACCGGCCGAGTACCCCTGCAAGCGGGATAGGTACTGCAGCCCCAGAACGGCTTTCCTGCACGCGGGCCTTGCCGCGCTGTGCGATGGAGCATGGGCTTGCCGCAGGCTGGGCATGCGGGGCCGGCCTGCTCTGCGCTGCGAGCCTTTTGCCGTTGTTGGTACAGCCTTTCGGTGAAGCCGCCACCTTCCAGGAAGCTCTGCCCCTGGCTCCGGAGCTGCCGGTTCAGCAGGTAGACCGCCTGGTGCACAGCACACACCATGGCGTTGGCTGCGAGCTCGGGCTCGGCCTTAGCGACGAAATCAGCTAGTCCAGCGAGCCCGGTCAGGCGCACAGTACCGGCAGGGGCGTCGGGAAGGTTTGCAATGTGATCCTCACGCAGCCGCGCCCGCATGGCGCGAGCCTGGCGGGACTCCTTGGGCCAGACGCGGAGGCCGTTTTGAACCAGGAAGCTCTCGTAGTCCGGCAGCAGCTCGTCCGCCAGGCTCGCGCGGGCTACGTTGGTGAGCTTCATCTCGCTCTTACGCGACGTGGCAGCCGCGCCGCTCCCCTCACTGATGTTGCGCACGCCGCTGCGCGCCGCCTGCACCATCTGGTCGGCCATGCGCCGGTCGCGCCCGAAGAACCGGCGGCAGAACACCACCGTGGCGTCGTAGACGGCCGCCGCGACTTTGTAGCTTCGTAGCTTGCGATACCCACCGTGGGGCAGGAGCAGACTGGCTCCATCCGTTGGGTCGCCGCTGCTCATGAAGCTCTATCCGCCATTGAGCCCGCGAGAATGTCCGTATGAGTTGTCAACGCGCTTCCTTACTTCGGAACCATGTCGCGCAGCAAAGTGATCAATGCTCGAACAGGCAGAGTCTAGCCCGAAAATCTCGGACACGGCGCAGACCTCCCGCGCCTCTGCGAGTGCGCCTGCAGCCGGCTAGGGATGATCCGTATTAAGCAGCTCTCAGGGCCAGTATCGTCGATCCGAACGCCTATCCCGACGATCTTCCTCTGCCGCAGCGGCAGAAGGACTTGCTCGACGAGCGCTTGGAAGCGGCCGAGAACGATCCGGATAAGTAAGGCGGGACCACGAGGTGGATGGTGCTTCGGTTTCCGAAACCGGCTAAGGTATTGCTCCTCTTCGAGGACGCAACATGAGTATCTACGAAACCCATCCAGATCTCGTCGCCAAGTTCGACTCGGTCATGGACGAGCTCGACACGACGGACAGCCGTAAGCAGGAGCTCGACTGCGCGCAGCGTCTGATCCGGCTGGCAGAGCGGCTGGTCGACGCGGCCCCGGACGATGCCGACGCCTATCAGATGCTCGGCCTCGCCTGGTACGGTTTTCCGCGCCACAGCTCCTGGAGGTCGTGGCACTGCCGGGCGGCTCTCGACAAGGCTCTGGCCCTGGCCCCGGACCACGCCTGGGTACACAAGACTTTGGGCTACCTCCTGTTCGATCAAGAGCGTTACCGCGACGCCTTGCACCACCTCAGTAAAGTCGATCGCAGCATCTTCGAGTCCCCCCAGTTCGAGTGGGAGCTGCTCAAGGTCCAGGAGCTGTGTCTGGTCTGCCAGCTGCGGCTTTCTCCGTCGACGCTCCCCGCGGACTTCGCGACCTTCTGCACTGCGTACCTCGCCGCGAAAGCTCGTGAGGATGAGGCTATCGAGCTCGGGAGCACGGAGCCGCTGCACGAGCTGCCGGAATGTGCCGAGTGGCTCCTGGAGCAAGGTGCCGAGTCGCAGGAGACGCCGCTTCGTGAGATCCTGGCGTTCCTCTACCGCTTCCGATCTGAGGTGTCATTCTGGAACCCGGCGTATGCCGCGGCACTTGAGGACGCGCAGGAAGACGCCGTCAAGCAGGGGTTTGCAACCGACTGCTGATAGGCGCCTCGAGCATGATAGGGAGCAAAGGTCAGCCAATCAAGGCTGGCGGGCTATTCGAGCTCTCGCTTCCAGAAGAAGACGTCTATCGTCACCCGAGGACCGATTCGGCTGACGAATCGGCCAGCATTCCCGTGACGGTCTATGAACCCTGGACGATACCGGTAGTTGAAGTCGAGCTCCGTGATCCCCCATTCCGAGGTCTCGATGAGCTCCCCCGGATCCATT
>JBCCEE010000493.1:0-6361 GCA_039030415.1 Acidobacteriota bacterium | reverse complement strand
GTCAATATCCGGGGTATTCAGGATATTCGAGGTGTACGGATGGTTGTAATGGGCCCAATCCGTCACCGGCCGCAGGGCCGCACCGGCGGCGAAAAGGTCCGGATCCTTGAAGAGCGCCATCATGGTCATGAAGCCGCCGTAGACGCCGACGCGCTGAGGGTCGATGCCATGCTCGGCGATCAGCCAGGCGACACCGTCCTGCAGGTCTTCGAGCTCCGGCGTCCCCATCTGACGGTAGATGGCGGTGCGCCACGCGGCGCCGTAGCCGGCGGAGGCGCGATAGTCCATGTCGAGCACGGCATAGCCCTGCTGACTCAGGAAAGTGTGGAACATGAATTCGCGAAAGTAGCCGGACCAGCCGTAGTGAGCGTTCTGCAGGTAGCCGGCGCCGTGCACGAAGACCACCGCTGGACGGCCTGAGGCGGGGGCGGGGCCCTGGGGCGGGTAGTAGCGTGAGTAGATCGGCCGATCGTGATGACTCGAGGGAACGCCGACGATCTCGGGCGCTACCCACGGCAGGGCCCTGAAGCGCTCGCTGGCGGTATCGGTCAGCTGCCGTGGCTCGGCGTCCGGCCGCGCCGCCACCACCGACAGCTCCGGCGGACGGGTGGTGGAGGAGTGCCGGATGAGCAGCGACTGACCGTCCGGCGACAGCACGAACGCGCTGCGGCCGCCGAAGTCGGTCAGCTGTTCCGCCGCCGTGCCCTCGCCTTCGATAGCGACCCGATAGGTCTCGTAGATGCCGGGATGATCGGGGTTGGCGGTGAAATAGAAGTACTCTTCCTCGGGGCCGACCACGACGTCCGAGACCACGGCGTCGCCGGTGGTGAGGCGCCGGGTGGAGCGGTCTTCGAGATCGTACAGATAGAGCTGAGAGTAACCGCTCTCCTCGGACAGGAAGTACAGCCGTCGACTGTCGCTCAGCCAGCCAAATTCATTGAAGCTCCAGTTGATCCAGGCTTCGTGGCTGAGGCGGTGGATCGGCTCGAGGGCGTAGGTATCGGGGTCGACCAGCGCCAGCCAGCGGTCCTTGTTGTCGTAGGAGTGGATTTGGACGGCGAGCCGCGTACCGTCCGGGCTCCAGACCGGTGGCGTTTCGAGGTTCGCCTGGCGCTGGTGCGGGGGAGCTTCCTCCTGAGCCTCGTCGCCCTCGGCCGCATCGCTGGCTGCCTCGTCGGTTTCGCCATCGTCCTGCTTCGCGGCCTGCTTGGCCTTTCTCGCCAGCTCGCGCAGCTCGGCCAGGGGATCTTCGGAGAAGCCTGGCAGTACGGACAGGTCCAGCTCGTGGACCTCGTGCGCTTCGAGATCGAGGTAGAGCAGACGCTGGTCGAGGCCGTCGCCGGTGCCGACTTTGGGACGGACGTCGTGCGCCTTGACGTAGCCGTCTTCCGTCACCCAATCCGCCATCTTGTCCTCGCGACCGCGGTTGCGCTCAGCGTCGGCGACGACGAGCAGCAGGGCATCGCCGGCCGGGGATAGCGCCTGGGCTGAGATCTCGACGCCGTCACCGAGGTAGAAGGGTAGATCCGGGCGGGTGGTGTCCTCGGTCTGCTCGCGCGTTTCGTGCTCCCGCTGGCTCTCGCGACGCTGCTTGCGCTGCTTGACGATGTCGAACAGACGGAGCTGCTGAGCGCCGAGAAAGTCCTTTCCCGCCTCGTTCTCTTTCTCGACGGGATCCTCGGTCAGCCGCACGTCGTCGGCCTGCCATTCGAGGCCGGTTTCCAGCGAGCGCACGAAGACTTGTCCGTCGCGCTGAAACGTGACGCTGCTGCCGTCCGCCATGAACCGCGCCTCGATCTCCTCGGCGGCGGTGCGGGTGAGCTGAGTGATGACGCCATCGGCGAGGCGCTTGACGTAGACGTCACCGCGCCGCGTGTAGACCTTGTGGCTGCGATCCGGACTCAGATGACTCTCACCGACGTCGACGCGGCCGCGATCGGCGTCGATGACGGTGGTCTGCTCGCCGGTGGCCAGGTCGAGTCGGATCAGGTCGTTGCGCTCTTCGCCCTCGCGCTTTTGCTCAAAGTAGATCGCGCTGCTGTCGTCGGCCCAATAGGGGTTGTTCGGCGCATTGCCGATCCAGTCCGAGTCGGACATGATCAGCTCGAGGGAGACGGCCTCGGCGTCGACCCCCGGGGAGCTGTTCTGGTGCGGCTGACTCGTGTCATCAGCCGCGGCTGAGATGGTGGCGATGGAGCTGAATGCGATCGCTGCGAGCTGTCGAAGCTTGGGCTGAAATCCTGTTGCGGATCGGCCCTCAAGCATTAGGCTGGGCGCTCTTCAACATATCGAGGAAGGCATCGCGCTCGGCCGCCAGGGTGTCGGCGGGGCCGGTGGCCTTGAAGAACCACGGTCCGCCCTGGCCCTCGACCACAGCACCCAGCAGGCGAGAGCCGGGCTGCGGCGTGTCCGGGCCCACACCCATGGTGCTGGGCTTGATCGTGCCCATAGCGTCGACCCAGGTGACGGTGAAGGTACCGACGGTGAAGGATTCGCGCTGCGGCTCGGACTCGAGCTCGACCTGGCCGATCCATCGCTGCAGGTTGGCTTCCACGCCACCGCCGCCGCCGGGGCCGAAGTGGAAGACCGTCAGCTGGCCTTCGCCGGCGTCGCCGGGGATCTTCGCCTGAGCGAGCCGCATACTCGAGCTCGGCTGCTCCGACTGCCAGCTGGTTGGCAGCGTGAACGTCGCGCCCGGCGCCTGGATGGCCTTGCCGCCGCTCAGCCGATCGCGCGAAGTGATCGGTGCGAAGCCCTCGCTACCTTCGTTGCTGGCTGGGGTCGCAGCCGGCGTCGATCCGTCGGTATTCGGAGCCTCGGCTTGCGGCGAGCCGGTCTCGGCAGCTCCTGCTGCTGGCGGATCCTCGCTGGAGCAAGCGATGAGCAGGACGGCGGAGACGAGAGCTAGGAGCACAGGGTTTCGCATCGTTTTCTCTCTGCTGAGGGTTGCGGGCGAGTGGGTGGGGGGGGCGAAGTGACGCCGGTTACGATGACAGGCTCGCGGGTCGATCTGTGGCGCAGCCGGCAGGTCCAAAGCGTATCGAACCTGCACTTGATAGGAAAGCACAGTATAGGAAAGCGCGTCGCGAAATGCCGGGGTGCAATGAGCGCCTTGCAGGAGGGGTGCAATGAGCGCCTTGCAGGAAAGGAGCTCGTCCAAGGCGACAAGTAGAGCACGGGACCGATTTGATCGAAAAGTTGGCTCCAAGTTGGCTCCAGTTTCGGCTGAGCGACGTATAAATGGACGCTAAGGACTCAATAAAGCCTCGCCGCAGACAAGCCACGTCCAAACCGCGCTACGTCCAAGCAAAGCTACGTCCGATCAAAGCTACGTAACAGGCTAAAATCTCTCCCAAGCTCTCAGCATTCAAGATACAGGAGAATTTCTCATGGCAGAGTACTCGCGTCTCGAGACGGTTGCGCAAGTTGACGATCTGATCGCCAGCTCGCATGAGCGGCCGGTGGTGTTCTTCAAGCACAGCTTGACATGCCCGATCTCAGGTGCTGGCTTCAAGGAATATCAGGCTTTTCTGGAGCAGCAGCCTGATGATGACAGCGCCATCTACACCTTGATCGAGATTCAAAACGCCCGCGACATCTCCAACGAGGTCACCCAACGAACGGGCGTCAAGCACGAGTCGCCGCAAGCCCTGGTGATGAACCAGGGTGAGATCACCTGGCATGCCAGTCACTGGTCGATTCGGGCCAGCAAGCTGGCGGACGCCGTAAACGGCGGCTAGCTCTCAGGGACGCAGAGAAAACTCCGACAGGATGCCGGAGGCGATCGCGAGCTGAGTCTGCATCTCGGTGTAATGCCCTTCGACCTCGTGCCAGCGTCCGGCAACGCATTCGGTGGCCAGCAACCGAATCTGTACGAAAGCGCGCTTTAGCGGCTGCCGCAGCGGCCCGATCGGCGCATGGAAAACCTGCTCGCTACGCAACAGGGGAATGACCGCCGCGGTGATCTCCCTGCACGCTGAGTGGACCAGCTTGTTGTCGTTGGCTTT
Organism: Acidobacteriota bacterium; assembly: GCA_039030415.1. Lineage (GTDB taxonomy): Bacteria > Acidobacteriota > Thermoanaerobaculia > Multivoradales > J023 > JAAELT01. The sequence continues at coordinate 2,354 of JBCCEE010000493.1, read as the reverse complement.
GCGTCCCTGAAGATACTTGCCTAGAGCCTGCTTGGTCGGAAGTACGGCAGGGGCGTAGACGCTGTGCCAGGCGTCCATGCGTTCCTGCAGCGTGGGTTCGCGCGGCGGCGGCTTGAGACTTTCGAGGTAGTCGCGGTATTCGCCCTCGGCTTCGACGCCAGCGAGCTGGATGCGGCTCAAGAAGAGGTCCATAGCGCTCTGCAGTCGGTCGGGCGGAACGACCAGCAGGCGGCCGAGCTCTGCCTCCTCCTGCTCGATGCGATCGAGCAGGCGGCGCAGCTCGTCTTCGAATTCCTGCCGGGTGCCGTTGGGGTAGGCGACGGTATCGCACAGCTCGACCTCCATCTCGTGCAGGCGCACCAGGGATGAGCTGGTCTCACGATCGGCCTCTTCGCGCACTCGCGGCATCAGCTTCTCCACGAGATCGGCGGCTTCGCGGCTCTGGGCGAGCTCTGAAAGGTGACGCTGGACGACATATTCCCGTACCGATTCGACATCGTCAGGGCTGCTCGAGCCGCTCCAATAGCTGACCACTTTCCCGGCGATGCCGTCGCAGGTCTCGCGGTTGTAGTTCAGCAGGGCCACCACCGCTTCGCCGAAGCGGCCGCGAGGGACGTCCACCCCAGCATTGTCGGCGGCTGCCGGCGCGGCGAGGGCTATCGGTAGCGTTGCGGCGATCAGAAGATGGGTAGCCAGCATTTGCCGTGCAGCAGTGGGTGAGAATCGGCGCATTAGGGAATTATAGATAACGCAGCGGCTATCGGCGGCCTCGAAGCCGACGCTCGAGTCGGTTGGCCAGGCCGTGGCGACCCTGGGCTCGCGCCAGGCTCGCCGCCGAGTGCAGTGTCGCCGTCGCATCGTCACGTCGCCCGGCTGCACCGTAGGCGGCGGCCAGGGTCTCGAGGATCTCAGCGGACTGCCGACGGGTGGCTCGAGCGGCGCGCTCGGCGAGCTCGACGGCGCGTTGCGGGTCGCGCAGCTCGGGGCGTTCGGAGGTCGCCAGGATCCAGGCCAGGTTGTGGAGCTCGCCCGGTTCGCCGCGCTGATCGACCACCTTCGCCAGCTCGGCAGCCGCCTCGACCTCATCGCCGGCCGCCATCAGAGCGCCGGCGCGGTTGTAGCGCGCCTGCGGGTTGTCGGGGCGGTAGCTCAAGCCTCGCTCGTAGGCGTTGGCAGCCTCGGCATGCTTTCCCTGGGACCAAAGCAGATCCGCCAGGTTGAAGTGCGCCAGGGCAAACTCCTGGCGGTAGGCGACCGCGTTGCGGTAGGCAGCGAGCGCGGCGGCCTCTTCACCCTGCTGCTCGAGGGCCAGGCCGAGGCTGTTGTAGGCCGAAGCGAAGCCCGGATCGGCGCGGATCGCGTCACGGTAGGCCAGGGTCGCGGCTTCGAGCTCGCCCTGCCGCTCATGACAGCGGCCCAGATTGTGGTGCGCGGGAGCGAAATCCGCTTCTCGTTCGAGCAGCTGGCGATAGCGTCGAATCGCCTCGTCGCAGGCGCCACGCCGGAGCGCTGCCGTCGCCAGATTGAAGCGCGCCAGCGTGTGCCGCGGGTCGAGCTCGACGGCCCGACGGTAGGTGGCTTCCGCGGCCTTGTCGTCGCCGGAGGTCTCGAGCACGGTGCCGCGGTTGACCAGACTGTCGGCGCTGACGCCCTGGCGCTGTTCGACGGTGCGCAGCTCGGCCAGCGCCGCCTCGGTTTGGCCGCTGTCTGCCAAGGCTAGCGCGAGCGACGTCCGCCAGCGGCCGTGGTGCGGGATCCGGTCGAGCAGGAAGCGCCAATGAGAGATCGACGCCTCGGGCTGACGAGCCTGCAGCAAGCCAGCGAAGCGGCGCCGCGTCTCGAGGTCCAGGGGGTGGGTGTCCAGCCGCTGCAGGTAGAGCTTCTCGGTCTGCGACCACGACGCGGCGTCGAGGCCGGCTTCGAGCTCGGCCAGGTGCTGCCAGCGGCGTGCGACATCGGCGTCTTGCGCGGGATCGTCGGTGAACGGGGGACGGGAGACCAAGCGCAAGATATCGCGCTCGAGCTCCAGCTCGTCGAAGCGGGTGAACGCCAGGCGCTCCGCCACCTGCTGCTGGGTCAGCTGGGCACGGGGGTTGGCAGAAGGTGCGCTGTCGAGCCGCGATGCCAGGTGCTGGTGGGCCGCGGAGGCGAGGGCGTAGTTGCCGGCGAAGTTGAAGTGAACATGCTCGTGAAAGAGCCGGTAGCCGGGCAGCTCTGGAATTTCTTCGGTGCCGTCGAGAAAGCGCTGCGCCGCGTCGAGCAGGGGGACCCCTGTGTCTTCGGCGACCCCACGAATTGCCTGGTTGATCTCGGTGTCGGCACGGAAACGCAGCGCGTCGAGGTCGCGGGCCGCG
>JBCCEE010000492.1:0-6381 GCA_039030415.1 Acidobacteriota bacterium | reverse complement strand
GTGTTGTGCAAGTAAGATCACGGAAGATGTACAGCTGTGCATGTAATCTTGTTTGCACAACATACAAAGTCTTGTATACAGTCATCTACACGAATTCCTAATTACTGCAGCTACGACCCAACGCCTTCCTCACCGCCTACAAAAACTACGAGCCCGAGCTGTGGCGCCAGCTGGCGCCGGCGATCCTGCTCACCCAGCAGCATCGCACCCAGACCCTGATGGTCCAGAACAACCCGGGTGGCGGCCTGCTCACCGTCAACCCCTACGCCGGCCAGATCGCCAATACCGGCCACGGAGTCAACCCTGGCCACGCCGCCAACTACGGCGACGCCAGCACCCTACCGCCGCCCGAGCCGCCGCCCTCCACCACCCTGGCCCAGAAGTGGCGGGGCTACGGGCCGCGCGAGTTCGTGCGTCGCGGCATCCGCAAAGCCGCACGGCTGACCCTACCGGGATGGCTGTGGGAAGAAAATTCTACTGCCCCCGAGCTCACCGACCCGCGCACCGTAGCCCAGCTGCGGGCGCTCACCCACCTACTCGGCCAGCTCGTCGAATCGGATGCGCCGCACCGCGAACCGCTGCGCTCGGGCGCGCTCCGCCAGCCAGCTTTCGACCTCGTCGAGCCGAATGAAGCGTCCCTCTGGAGTCAGCGCCGAGGCCAGGAAGCTAGCGGCGAGGTCGGCGGGCGCGTGAGCTTTGGGCTGCATGAGATCAACTCGCCCGCATGATCTCATCTAGCGTTGCGCGCTCGATCGGCAGGTCGGCGGGTAGCCAGGTTTCGAAGGCTTCGCTGGCGAATAGCGTCGAGTCGCCAGGGTAGGTCGGGACGACGTAGAGGGGGAAGCGTTCGAAGAGCTCGCGGTCCGACCGCTGGCGGCGTGCCTGCACGCGCTGGCGCTTGGCGGCCGAGGCGTCGAGATGGCCGAGCAGGTGGGTGAGCGCTCGCAGCTGGGCCACGGTGCGCGGGTCGGTGAGCTCGGGGGCAGTAGAATTTTCTTCCCACAGCCATCTCGGCAGGGTCAGCCGTGCGGCTTTGCGGATGCCGCGACGCACGAACTCGAGCGGCCCGTAGCCCCGCCACTTCTGGGCCAGGGTGGTGGAGGGTGGCGGCTCGGGCGGCGGTAGGGTGCTGGCGTCGCCGTTGTTGGCGGCGTGGCCAGGGTCGACTCCGTGGCCGGTATTGGCGATCTGGCCGGCGTAGGGGTTGACGGTGAGCAGGCCGCCACCCGGGTTGTTCTGGACCATCAGGGTCTGGGTGCGATGCTGCAGGGTGAGCAGGATCGCCGGCGCCAGCTGACGCCACAGCTCGGGCTCGTAGTTCTTGTAGGCGGTGAGGAAGGCGTTGCGCTCGAACAGGAAACCGCGGTTCTCGTTGCCCAGGTGCTGGCTGGTGGCCATCGAGCGATGGTGCACCACGGCTGCCGGCTCGAATATCACCCGCTCGCCCCCGGACCACAGCCGCCAGCCCAGGTCGACGTCTTCCAGGTAGGCGAAGTAGTCGGCGTCGAAGCCGCCGGCGGCCACGAACGACTCACGACGCACGATCATGTTGCCGCCGCAGGCAAACGGCAGCTCGCTGCCCGAAGCCGGCACCGTGACGTCCTCGAGCGGCTGCCCGAAGTCTTTTTGGAAGGCGTGGCCGTCGAAAGTGAGGATGCCGCGGCCGAAGTCGAGGCGCTCGCCGGACCAGTCGACGATCAGCCCGGACACCGCCGCCACATCGTCCGGTGCGCTCGCCAAGGCGCCCACCAGGCTTCCCAACCACTCGCGCTTCGGCCGGGTGTCGTTGTTGAGGAAGATGACGGCGTCGCCGTCGGTCTCCTCGACCAGCCGGTTGTTGCCGGCACAGAAGCCGAGGTTGACCGGGCTGGCGATCAGGCGCACTTCGGGATGATGCTTGCGGATCCACTCCGCGGTGCCGTCGGTCGAGCCGTTGTCGAGCACCACGACCTCGGCGTCGCAGCCCGGATCATGCTGGTCGGCGAGCGCCGGCAGGCAGGCCTCTAGATGGCTGCGCCCGTTCCAGCTCAGGATGAGGACCGAGACCTTCTGGACGCCGCGGCTCATGCGATCCCCCGAGCTGACCGCAGCCACTGCTTCAGGCGTCGTTTGATGCGGAAGCCGAGGGCATCGGGTGGCGTTTGGGTGGTTGGCCGGAAGGCGAATTCGGCCTTGGTGGGGTCGAGCTGTGGCGCCTGGCAAAAGCGCACCAGGGGCTCGAGCACCCGCTCCCAGCTGAACGCTTCCAGCAGCTCCTCGGCGGCCCGGCCTCTGGCCGATCGCTCGTCGTCCCGGGTCAAGACGCTTTGAAACGCCTCCGCCAGCGCCGCGGGATCTTCCTCCGGCACCACCCAGCCGGCGCCGTGCTGCTCGAGTAGCCGACTCATCGCGCCGCCCTCGCTGGTCACCACCGGGCAGCCCGCCGCCATGGCGTCGAGGAAGCGGGTGCGCAGCGAAAGCCGGGTCTCGAGGTTGATGCGGTGGGTCGAGACCAGCAGGTCGACCTCGCGCAGCAGGTCGTAGCGCCGCTCGGCCCGCACCCAGTCGAGCATCTGTACGCGCTCCCCCCACCAGCCGCGCTCGGTGCACCAGGCCTCGACCTCGCGCGCCAGGGTCTGGGGCGTGCTGTCCGGGTTGGGGTTGCGGATGAAGTACAGGATCCACTGCGGCGGGTCGAGCTGCTCGAGTGCCTGCAGCACGGTCCACGGGTCGTACCAATCGTAGAGCCCGCCGAACAGCAGGCGCCTCTCGCCTTTGGCGCGCTCCGGCAGCAGCGGCTGATGCGGCGGCAGCTGCTCCGGGACGCCGAACGGCACGCGCTGGATCAGGCCGGCGAGGTCGGGATCGCTCTTCAGCCGCCTGGGGTTGAGACGCCCGACGGCGCTCAGGAAGCCGAGATAGAACTGGCGCTGCTCGTCCGAGGAGCACAGGAAGAAATCGCCCTCAGCCATCTGCAGCACCCAGGTCGCGTGGTCGTTGCGGTAGGGATCGAGGCCTAAGGTGTCGAAGTAGTTCAGGTTCTCGACCAGGAAGGGATCGTAGAGGTCGATCGCGGTCGGCAGCTCGGGCACTTCTACGAGTAGATTGTTGGCGAGCTGGCCCTGGGCGACGGCGCCCTGGCAGTCCGCCACCAGCTCGCGCAGCCGGTCAGGCTCGAAGCGCCGCACGTCGACGCCGTCCATGCCATCGAGCGCTTTGGCCTGGTCGACGTCGCCGGGATTGAGCAGCACGATCTCGAGGCCAGGACGCGGCAGGCGTCGCGCCAGCTCGTAGTAGCGAATGCCGATGCCCGCCATCCGCCGCCGGATCGGCTCGGAAGGACACAGCGCGATGCGCGTCACGCCTTGCGCCTCTGAATCCACTGGTGGACCCGCCACGCCTTGCTGGCTTCCATGTCGCGGATCAGCTGATTGAGCCGTTCGATCTCGTCGTAGGTCTGGCGCAGGGTCTTGGACTGGGAGTCGATGTCGTGCTTCAGCTGCTCCTGCTGACGGCGCAGCTCCTCGATGAGCTGAGTCTGACGCAGCACGTCGGCCTCGCGCTCCCGCAGATCGGCGAGGGCGCGGCGCTCGGAGGTCTCGATCGCCTGTTGGTTGACCCGCACGCCCTGCAGCTCGCCGTTGAGCTGGTGGTAGCGCTCCTCGCCCTGGCTTACCTCGTCTGCCAGCTTCAGTATCTCGTCGCGCCGGCCAGCCAGCTCGCGGCGCAGGCGGCTGACGTCTTCGTTCTCGATCACCTGGTCAGCGCGCAGGCGGTCGATCGCCTGCGCCACGCGTTGTGCTGTGACATCTGGCGCGGCGTTCTCGTCCAGCGCGTGCTTGCTCAGCACCCGCGCTTTCATCTCGAGGAAGTCGTCGCGACCGCGCGGCTGATCGCCCAGAATATGATGGCCGCCGCCGCGGAAGTGGCGATACTCGCAGGTGACCCGTGCCAGGTGGTGAAAGGGTGCATGTTTGGCGAGGCGAATGAGGAAGTCCCAGTCTTCGAAGAACGGTAGGGTCTCGTCGATCGGCCCAGTCTGCTGGCACAGGCTGCGCTCGATCAGCAGGGTATGGAAGGGAATGTAGTTGTCAAACAGCAGCAGCTCGGGATCGAAGTCGCGGCTGTAGGGCAGCCGACGCTCGACGCAGCTCCAGCCGTCTTCGGACAGCTCGTAGACCCCGACGGCGGCGTCGGTGTAGGCGACCCGCACGCCAGCCGCTCCCACCAGACCGGCGAGGGTGGCGAGGTGCTCGGGCTCCACCAGATCGTCGTCGTCGAGGAAGGTGATGTAGTCGCCTTGGGCCGCGGCGATGCCGGCGTTGGCGGCGGCGGCGCGCCCGCGGTTGGTTTCGAGGTTGACGATCTGGGCCGGCAGCGGAAAGTCCGCCGGCAGCTGCGGCGTTGCGCCGCCGTCGTTGACGACGATCACGTCCGCCCGGCCGTAGGTGCTCGCCGCCAGGCTGTCGAGCGCTTCGGCGAGCAGCTCCGGCCGATCCTTGGTGCGGACGATCACCGAGATGCGAGGCCCTTCTGTGACCGATAGCAGGCTCGGCTGGCCGCCGAGCCTAGCGACCAGGTTCGAGAGTCCATGGGTCGTGAAGTCGTCGAGGCTCAGCCTGCGGTAGCCCTCGGCGGCTTCGACGTCGGGTCCGAGCGACAGGGTGCGGAACCGCGCCAGGCCTAGGCTGGCTTCCAAGTAGTCGTGCTGCTCCTGCTGGCTGGTATAGCAGGCCATCGCCTGGCGCAGGGTCTCGACTTCGCCGCTGATGTCGACCAGCAGATCGGGATTCTGCGGGTGGTTGATCTCGTAGGCCAGGATCTCGAGATCTCGCACCAGCGGCCACAGCGCGTCGCCGCGCCGGAGGCCGCCGAGCACTCGGTGCAGGGCGGCGAACGTCGCGCGGTGGTCGGCGCTCACCTCGAGCGGTGAAGGCACCAGCAGCAGGCCGGGACGCTGCGACATCAGAGCTTTGCGAATCCCGTCCGCCACCTGATCCAGGTGATGCTCGAGGCTGCCGTCTGGAACCTCGAGGTGCTCGATGCCGGCGACCGCCAGCACCTGGGACGCCGCCTTGGCCTCCTGGCGACGGCGCTGGCTCATCGCCTTGCGGGCCTCGGTATCGCCTTCGGCCCCGCCGCTGTCGGACAGGAAGAGCACTCGCACGACGGCTCCCGAGGCGGTGAGCTGAGTCACCAGGCCACCGGCGCCGAGCACCTCGTCGTCATAGTGCGGCGCCAGCACCAGCGCGCTGTTGGCGCGTACCCGTTCGGTGCTGCCGGGCAGCGGGGCCGGTCGATGGCCGGGATGGGCCGGATTCCCTGGAGAGCTCATGGATTGACGTAGGCGTTCGCGAAGTGGAAGAAGCGTTGGCGTGAGCCGGGGATTTTCCCTGAATCTACCGTCCGAGCCCAGCCCGTGCGGCTCGAGGATCGGTCGTCGGCAACGCTCGCAATCTCAGCGGCGGAGAGTATAACGTCTGCGCCGTGGCCCTCCTTCCTTACCTGGAATCCGTGCTCCGCGAGCCGACTCGCGTCCTGGCTTTGGGCTGGGACGAGCTCGCTGTGGAACGCTTACGTGAGCGGCACGAGGTGCATCCAAGCGAGCTCGAGCGACTCGGCTCGCTCGACGGCGACTTCGACGCCGTGCTGTGGTTCGACGACGGGACGCTCGGGGTCGACTCCACGGTCGACCTGCTGAAGCCACGGCTTGCCGGCGGCGGTCGGCTGATCTACGTCGCCCCGCTCAATTCCGCCGAGCCCGAGGTGACCCGCCAGCGCGGTGCTCTGCCGTCGCGTCATCAGCTGCGGCTGCGGCAGGCGGTCCAAGCGCTGTCGGAAGCCGGCCTGGCGATCGCGCGAGACCACTCGCTGCGATCTGATGAGGAAGGCGCGGGCGGTCCCGCGGGCGGCTTCAAGGTGCTGGTGACTCGGCGGGATCCGCTGCTGATGCGCGCCTACCGAGCAGGCGATGAAGCGGCCATCATGGGTCTGTTCCGGCGCTGTTTCCACGTCGACCGAGGTATCGACCACTGGCGCTGGAAATATGCGGAGAATCCCTACGGCGTCCTCAGGATCAGTCTCGCCACGACGCCGGAAGGTCAGCTCGTCGCCCACTACGGGGGCTATCCGGTGCCGGTCTGGCGGGACGGCGCCTCGTTCGTCGCGCTGCAGATGGGCGACACCATGACGGATCCCAGCTACCGCGACGCCGGCCGTGGCAAGGGCGCGCTGCTGGCGCGTACCGTGCGTCATTTCTTTTCACTCCACCGCGACGGCAGCTTCGGCTTCTACTTCGGCTTCAACACCGGCCCGATCCAGCGCTTTTGCCGCTGGTTCATCGGCGGCAGTCAGACCCATCCCGTCACCTACCGCACGCGCCCGCTGGTCGACGCCCCGGCC
>JBCCEE010000491.1:0-6428 GCA_039030415.1 Acidobacteriota bacterium | reverse complement strand
GTAGGTCCGAACCGCCCCGCGGCGATTGCCGCCGAGCGGAATGTAGAGGTAGTCGCGCAGCCAGCGCGACAGGGACAAATGCCAGCGCCGCCAGAACTCGGTGATCGATCGCGACCGGTACGGCGAGTCGAAATTTTTGGGAAAGACGAAGCCCAGCATCAGGCCGAGGCCGATCGCCATATCGGAGTAGCCGCTGAAGTCGAAGTAGATCTGGAACGCGTAGGCGGTGGCGCCGTACCAGGCATCGAGCATCTGGACCGAGGCGGCGTTGAACGTCGTGTCGGCGATTTTGCCGCACGGGTTGGCGAGCAGCACTTTCTTGGCCATCCCGAGGGCGAAGTAGGCGCAGCCGAGGGCGACTTTTTCTAGCGAGTGCACCCGCGAGCGCAGCTGATCGGCGATCTCCGAGAAGCGTAGGATCGGACCTGCCACGAGCTGCGGGAACAGCGAGACGAAGCAAGCGAAGTCGATCGGATTGCGCAGGGCCGCGCAGCGCCCGCGGTAGACGTCGATGGTGTAGCTCATCGACTGGAAGGTGTAGAAACTGATGCCGAGAGGCAGGGTGACGCGCAGCACCGAATCCAGCTCGAGGCCTGGCGCCACGAGCCCACTGTTGACGAGCCGGGCGATCAGCGCGTTGTAGCTGTCGATGCCGAAGTTGAAGTACTTGAAGAAGCCGAGCAGCGACAGGTTGGTGACGATCGAGACCGTGACCGCCACGCGCTGCGCTCGGCCGCGTCGAATCGGCTCGTCGGCAATGGCGCCCGACGGCTGGTCTGCGGACGGCTGGTCCTCAGACGGCCAGTTCGCGGACAGACGGCCTCCGAACGGGCCGTAGCCAGCAATCGCCAAACCGCACAGGTAGTCCACCGTGGTGGAGAACAGCATCAGGAAGACGAAAGCAGGGTTGGCCCAGCCGTAGAAAACGTAGCTCAGGATGACCAGGCCGAGATGGCGCAGCTTCCGCGGCAGTGCGTAGTAGAACGCCAGCGCCAGCGGCAGGAAGTAGAAGCAGAAGAGATGCGAGCTGAAGACCATCTGGCGTTCGCCGAGCTCGGCGCCGGTGCGCTACGGCTCGACCTCGGAGCTGAAGAACAGTTGCCCGCTTGCGTCCGACACCGTGTCGGACAGGTAGAGACTCTCGAGCTGCGGCTGATCCAAGAACGGCTCGATCTCCAGCGCGTACGAACGTGACGTCGCGCGGCGGCTCACCGGCAGGGCTTCTCCATCGGCCAGCACTCGGTGGGCAATGCGCACCTGCGAACCGATCGTCATCGCCCCGGTAGGCTCGCCGGAGAGCAGCGCTTCGATCTCGTAGACGTAGACGGCGAGGGCCTCGCGGTAGGGTGCGATCTCGCGCAGCGTCGGGATCGCCGAGCGCTGGACGAGCCTGGCGCGCAGGCGGACCCGGGCGACGGCTGGCACCTCCGCTCTCAGCTCGGCGTAGCGCCGGTGGTTCTCGAGCGCCTCGTCCGCCGCCAGTGCGCGATCGTAGATCGCCACGCCTTCGAGCGAGCCGAACCAGGGGAAGTCCGCCTGCCACTCGTTGCCAAAGACGAGCGGTCGCGGCTGCCAGTGGAAGAAGCCGTCCTGCAGCGCGTCGGTCGTCAGCACCTCGCGACCGTCGAGGTAGGCGACGAGCCGACCCGCGGTGTAGGTGATCAGCACATGAGTCGGCTTGCCGATCGGAACCCGGCTGAGCTCGAGCTGGGGCCGGTCGGCATTCTGGCCGGTGGTGGCGGTGCGCAGACGGAACACCAGGCGATCGTCGATCTGTCCCAGAGTGAGGTTGCGCGAGCGTCGACCGCCCGAGAAGGTGATGATACGGGCCATGGCATCGGGCGCGGCCCGGCGGTGGGGCGTCAGCGTCGCTTCGAGGGTCAGCTCGTTGGTGCGTTGGCAGCCGTTCAGGACGCCGAGCACCGTCTCGTCGTTGGCCACGAAACTGCCGCCGGCCAGCTCCATGGCGAAGCTGCGATCGAGCCAGGCGCGCCCCGAGGGCGACAGCACGCAGCTGCGGCGTTCGCCGGTCACGGGATCCTCGACTTCTTGCACGCCGTCGCTCTGCCACAGAAAGACCAGGCCTCGGGGATCGCTCGGCCACATCGGCGGACCGATCTCGATCCGGGTCTGCGGCATCACGTTGGGACGCTGGGCGCGGTCCCGCACGCCCGAGAGCACGAGCACTTCATCTGTGTCGAGCGCCTCCTCGAGCTCGATCCTCAAGCTGCGATCGTCGGCGCCCTGCGCCCCACCCGCGGGCAAGACCTGCAGCGCCCGCCCCGACTCGAGCTCCGCCTGCACGGCGTCGAGCGCGACCGCTTCGTCAAAGCGAACGTCGATGCTCTTGCTGTCCCGAACGCTGGCCTCGATCACCTGCGGCGGCCGCGCCTCGCGGACGCGGACGAATCCCAGCGCCTGCCGCTCCCCCGAGGTCGCCACCACGCGGTAGCTGCCGGCGGATTCGAAGGTGTGCTCCACCCTACTGCCCTTGGCGGGCAGGCTTTCAGAGCCCAGGCTCCACTGCCAGTCCATCGTTTCTGCGGTGGCGTCTTCGGAAGCAGCATCGTCTGGAGTGACAAACTCGATCCGCAGCGGCGCCTCGCCGAAGTGCCGTCCGAGCGCCAGTGGCGCCGAGTAGACGTCGGGGAACCTATCGACGCCGGGATGCGAGGTCACCTGCCAGGGCTGTCCGATCAGCTGCAGCGTGTCGGGGTCGGTGGGCGCCACGAAGACATCGTAGTTGGAGCTCATGTGGTCGTGCTCGTCCGCCGAGGCGCCCCAGGCGAAGAGCGACCCATCGTGCGACAGCATCGGGAAGTAGAGGTAGCCGCGGTCTCGCGGCAGGCGCGGATCGCTCTTGCCGAGGATCTCTCCGACGGCACCGCTCGCCAGGTCCAGAGAGCGGATCGGCCCCCCGGCACCAGCCACCCAGAATCCCCACCGACCGTCGAGCGAGAAATAGGGTTGGCAGCCGCCCAGCAGGCCGGATTCGACGATCCGACGCCGGTCCGCGTCGTAAGCCGAAAACGACGGCAGGCCGGTGGTGGCGTGGGTGAGGGTCGCGTTGACCAGCCAGCCATGGCGCTTGGCGCCCATCTCAGCCAGCGGCTTCAGCGTCCCCTGGGCGACATCGAGCTGCTGGGTGTTGCCGTCGCCATCGATGAAGATCAGCTCGCTAGGGCTGCGCCAGACGGCGGCGCGGTGCTCGAAGTAAGTCCGAGCTCGGTCGACGACCCGCCGGGCGTCGCTACCGTCCACCGCAAGGGTGTAGAGGCGCCCGGTCGCGCCCGACTCCGGATAGACCTCCTGCCCACGCGCGAGGCTCAGGTAGGCGATGCGCTCGCCCCCCGGGGCCACGTGCGGACAGCAGTGCTGACGTTCGCCTTCATCGGGCGACAGCTGACGCTCCGGCGTCCCGTCGAGATCACGGATCCAGATCCGCCAGCTACCGCCGCGATTCGACTCCCAGACGACGAAGCCCGAGGCCGGAGGCCGAGTCTCCTCCGCCTGCAGCCCTTCCCCTGCCGGCATCGTCCCTGCCGGCATCGTCCCTGCCGACCCCGTCTCTGTCAGACCCGTCCCTGGCGACCCTGTCTCTGTCAGACCCGTCTCTGTCAGACCCGCTGACTCGGCGCTTGAACGTTCCTCAGCCGGAGGCGCTGCGCAGGCCACGAGCAGCGCCAGGCTCGCTAGCCACTTCGAGTACCGTTGCCCTGCCGGTCGACGAACCACGGTGAATCCTCCTCGGTGCCATCGAGCCCCATCGCGCGCCAGTTCTGCTGAGAGCACCACGGGCTGCTACGGCATCGTGACCACCCTGAGTTTGACCGCAAAGCGCCCGTCCTGTCGAGCCTCGCGCTCTTCGTGGGAGAAGCGATGGGCCAGGCAGTCGAGGTCCCGATATAGCAGTCCGGTGTCGCGGTCCGGGGTTCGACCCTAATATCGCGATCCGACTCTGCTGACGCCTCAGCAGCAGGCTCTCACCATAGCCTGAAATCGCGCTCGTGGTTCTCCCGACGCGTCGTCGGCCTCTGCTGGCCACGCGTCAGCTCGACGACCTGCCGCTCGACGTGCCGCTTGAGCTCTGAAGCATGGACCGCGCCGTCTCCGTCGAGGTCCGCGGCACCGCTCTCCAAGCCTTGCAGCAGGCTGTAGGTGAAGACGCCATTGCGCCAGTCTCTGCCTTCGAGGGCGGCTTCCCTACCGTTGGCGGCAGCGATCACGACGGCGCCGGTGGTGCGGCGAAGATCGACGAAGAGCGTTCGCATCATCTCGAAGGAGCTCTCGATTCCCAGCCGTTTGGGGCTGAGGACTTGAACCCCGCGGGACCGCACAGTCCCGCTGCTGTTGCGGGCCAGTCTCACGTTCGATTTGTCGGTGTCGACTTCACCCGCGTGGCAAGCATCGATCAGGATCAGCCGATTGCGCGCCGGAATGCCGTCCACCAGGTTTTCGAGCTCCTCGTAGGGAATCCCTCGCTGAGCAGGATCGGCAGCATCGGTGTCCCAGCTGGCGATGTAGTAGTCGAGGTTTTCGTCGAGCAGGCCGTGGCTCGCGACGAAGATCATTGCCTGGTCGCCGGTCCGGCTATTCATCAGGAAGCGGCGGATTTGCGGCAGGTTGTCGCGGGTCACGTCTCGGTCCAGGAGGGTCAGCGTCCGCACCTCCTGAAACGGGCTGCCGCTGCTGAAGAATTGCGCGACGTCCCGAGCGTCCTTCGCCGCATACTTCAGATTCATGCGAGGGTTCTCGAACTCGGAGACCCCCAGGGTGACCAGAACGAGCGCCTTGGGTGGCGGGGCATCGGGCGTGTGCTCTACCGTCCACGTGGAGCGCAGGGATTCACTGCCCTCGGCGTTGAGTGCGGAGGCTTGGATCCTATTCTGACCGGCTTCCAAGAGAACCTCGACTTCGCGCTCGACGACGCCTTTCGGATCCAGGTCCAGGCCGCGCCGACCCAGGACCGGGACGCCGTTGACCCTCAGCTGGAGCTGCGCCAGCGGCACCTTTTCATCACGGGCTCGGATGCCCAGGCGGAGCGCTGGCTCAGCCGTGGCGCGCGGCAGGTCTGCAAGGTTGGTGATCTCTACTGTGGGAACGTGGAAACTCTCGCTTAGCTCTTCCTCACGCGCTCCCAGGATCTCCAGCCGCTTCTGGTAGGCGCGCAGGTAGGCGTTGCGCAGCTTGGGGTCGGAGCCAGGTAGCTTCTCGAGCACTCGGTCCGGACGGTTGAGACGCAGGTCGAACTGCTCGAAGGAAAAGGCGCGGTTCTCGAGCGCCACGGCCACGGCGCTGTAGCCCTTGCCGGTGCTCAGGTAATGCCCGTCTTCGGTGAAGACGACGTAGTCCCCTTCGTCCATGATCGGCACGAATCCCAGCCTTTGCGAGGCGGATATGTCGAGCATCCAGAGGACGCCGCCCGCGTCGACGATCATCAGCGTCTCATCGTCGGCAAAGACACCGGTGGCGCTGAAGTCGCGGCGCATTGGAAACTGCGCCACTTCGCTGCCGGAGGCCATGTCGAGAATACGGATCTGATCCCCAGGCCCGGACGCAGCGCAGTGGATCCCGTTGGGCGAGAAGGCATCGCACGACAACTCTCGGCGACGCATCTCGCGGCCGTAGAAGTCACCGAAGCTGCTCGACATCAAAGCGCTGCTCTCCTTGGCTATCTCGCCAGATCGGGTGTCGATCACCGGGCCAACGCTGCGGGAACCGACGACCACCAGCCACTGCGGATCGTCGGGATCGACGGTGAGACCAGTAGCCTCCGAGGACAGCTCCGCAGACCACAGCAGGCCGCCGGATTCCACGTCCCACGCGTGCAGCCTGCCGGGAAATCCCCGCCGAAACCTCCCCCGGGAGCCGCCACCGACGTACAACCGGCGGCCGTCGGGGCTGAAGGTTGCCGTGTCGAGCCCCGCCGACGTGTTGAAGGTCTGCAGCTTCTTGCCGGAAGCGATCTCCCAAACGGAGGTCTTGTACCCCTCCTTGGCGGCTAGCAGCCGCCCATCGTCACTGAAGCAGAGGACGTCGCCAGCCGGCAAGTGCTGCACCAGGCTGGCGTTGGTGAGATCCCAGATCCACACCTCCTCCAGCAGCCTGGCATGGGCAAGCTCTACCGGATTGAGAGGCTCGGAGCTCCGCCAGCGAGGGGCCTCTCGCTGGTTGGGGTGCGGATCGATCACGATCTGCCGCAGACCGCCGGCCGCTACCCTGCGTCCGTCCTTACTCACCGCCACGCCGCCAATGGGGGGCACTCGGCGAGAGAGCGTACGGATCCAGCGGCCGCTGGCCAGGTCGAGAATGCCGATGCCCCCGCTCCTGCGGGCTGCGACCAGAGTCTCGCCATCCGGACTCAGAGCAAAATAACCGGCCTGCCGTTCGAGCCGGCGAATGAGGCGGCCGCTCGCGGCTTCCCAGAT
>JBCCEE010000490.1:0-6438 GCA_039030415.1 Acidobacteriota bacterium | reverse complement strand
GTAGCTGGCAGCTGAAAGCCAGCTGGATCGAAGCGCTCATCGAAGCCGCGAACGTAGCCGCCGCGATCGCACCAGGTGCGGTCGGCGATTCGGTCCTTGCCTTCGGTCATCGCCAGTTCCCGGTCGAGGCCCCAACGGCCTGAGGGAGCCGCGGAGATCAGATCCTGACCATCGACGACGGCCTGCCAAAGCGCCTCAGGATCTAGAGCACCCGGGAGGACACAGGACTGGCCGATGATGGCGATCGGTTCGAATTTGGAGGTCATCGTTTCGCTGCGCCGTTGATTGAACGTTGGCGGTTGGCACGTCGGAACGAGCGATAGGTTGCACTAGCCCGAGTCCTGGTCGGGGGATCGAGCTAGTGGTCTCTAGTCGCTCTTCAATGTGCGTCGAGGGTCTCGACGGCGAGATCCGAACGCAGTTCAGCAGCTCGCGGTGTCATAGCGTCCTCATCGGGCCGCCGAACCAGCTCGACGGCGCGGAGCTCGGCAACGACGCCGTTCTCGGTACTGAACACGATATCGGCGACCGCCCGGTTGTTGTCGCGCTCCTGGCAGTGGGCGATGGCGCTTACCGAGCCGCTGAGGGGGCCCTCGTGGTAGTGGTGCAGGCTGCCGATGGCAAGCGGCAGAGAGGCACCCTGGAGCGCCTGATCGAACCACAGCACAGCGAGCTGCAGACCACCGTCGAGCAGTGCGGCGTCTAGAGACCAGCCAGCGCCCCAGCCGAGCTCGCCACCGCCGATCAGACGGCCGGCGATATGTTGGCTGGAAACTCCCTCTACGGACCGAATCACCTGCAGTTCGGGACCATGGAACAGCGCGCCGCCATAGACTTCGGAAGTCCAAGGCTCGAGCTCGGGCAGCGTTTCGGCGGCCGGCCGTGTACGCTCGCCGGGGGCCGCCATATCGATCAGGGCTCGATAGCGCGGGCGGCCATCGCGGTCGCGCAGCTCCAGGGCAAGCTCGCAGCCCGTGCCGTTGGTCAACTGCCGGCTGTGCAGGTGAAATCCTTCCACGCCGTCGGCGAAGCGCTCGAGTCGGATACCGCTCAGCACCTTGAGATCGCGACACGCGACGACATCGAGGTCGGGTCGGTGGGCTCGCGCCAGCCGAGTGAACCATTCGAGCGCCAGCACGACAGGAAGCACCGCCGTGCCGCCGACCTTGTGGCTATCGAGAAAAGCGTGGGTCTGACGGCTGACGAAGGCGTCCATTGCCAGGTTGTCGTTCGACACAGCGCCTAGTGGGCCGAGGGCCGGTGCACCGCCGAGAACGACTTCGATATCGTCTGCGGTCTCACCAGCTGCCGTCAGCTCGTCGACCATCATCTGAGCCCCGGTAGCGAGGGGGATCAGCTTCACGCCGAGCTCGGCGAATCGGCCCTCCAGCTCTGGCGTCACCATGCCACCTTCCCACGGTCCCCAGTTGAGGGATTTGACTCGGCAGCCTGGACCTCTCCGCCGACTCTCCGCTGCGGCGATCTTGTTCAGCACCTCGTTGGCCATGGCGTAGTCGCTTTGGCCGGTATTGCCACAGCGCGCGGTGACCGACGAGAACAGACACAGCAGGTCGATCGGATCTCCGAAGGTCGCCTCGAGCAGCCGCATCAGGCCATCGACCTTGGTGTCGAAGACCCGATCGTACTGATCCTGCGTCTTCTCAGCGATCGCCTTGTCCGCGATCACGCCGGCACCGTGGATAATGCCGGTGATCGCACCCCAGTCTCGGCGCACCGTGTCGAGGGCGGCGGCCAATGTCGAGACGTCGCGCACGTCAGCGGTCAGGTAACGGGCCTGGGATCCAGCCTCCTCGAGTGCTTCTAAGGTAGTGCGGATCTCGCGGCCAGCGCGAATTCGGTGGGCGCGGGCGCCTAGCTGTTTGGGCGTGAGCTTCTCACCGGCTGCAGTAGCCTGGTCGAGCAGCGCCCGCTTGAGCGCTGCATCGTCTTCAACGCCGCGACACGCTTCGGGCTCGTCCTCGAGCGGCGTGCGGCCAAGCAGGACCAGTCGGGGTTGTGCCTGGCGCGCCAGGGCGATGAGGGTGGCTGCCGTGACGCCACGAGCGCCGCCGGAAGCCAGGATCACTGATTCGGGGCCGATGCTGCTAATCCGTTCCGGACCGAGCGGTGCCATATAGCTCTCGAGGGTGGTACGTCTGCCGTCGGCCCGCAGGCCGATCTCGATCTCGGCGCCGCCTTCGAGCAGCTCGGCGACCAGCGCATCCGCCAATTCGCCGACGGCGCGCCCTCCGCGCTCGAGATCGATCGCTTTGACCGCGCAGCCCGGCCACTCATGGGCAGCTGTCTTGGTCAGTCCAGCCAGGCCGCCGAGGGTGGCGCGTGCAAGATCGCGACCCGACAGGCCGAAATCGCCGCCGGTATCTTGTACGGTAACGAAGACGCCGCGCTCCGCTTCAGTGAAGTTGGAGGCGACCGCGCGCGCGGCGCGAAAGGCCTGACGGTTGACGGTCAAACCTTCCTCGAGGCTGGTCAAGGGCCGTAGGCCGCCGAGGAAGAGCACCGCTGTAGCGTCGGCGGGCACGCTCTCTACGACTCTGGCGTTCAGGCCACGCTGCACTAACCGGCCGACCACCGCTTCGGCGATGCCGGTGCCCTCGTCGGTGATCACGATAGAGCTGCTGCTGGCGAGCCCCGCCATTGCCAAGCCGTTCGCCGGCGCGTCGACGACACGCAGGGCGAAGCGCCCGAGCTCCGCTTCGCTAACATCGACTGCGGGTGGTGTGCTCGCCGATGGCGTCAGCTCGGGAGCTTCCAGGCTCTCGACGTCGCGTTCTGCATCAGGGCTCGCCTCAGCGCCGGACGTCGCTGAGGTCGCCAAGGGCAGAGTCTCGGGAATGGACGTCTCGGCAATGGACGTCTCGGCAATGGGAGTCTCAGCTGCGGGGGTGGCGGCCTCATCGGCGCGCATGAAGTCCACGATCTGCCCCAGGGTTCTGAGCTCGGCCATACGAGCGGTGTCGACTTCCGGCAAGTCTGGCTGCTGTTCACGCATGGCAGAGAGGATCTCGACGCGCTTGATGGAGTCGATACCGAGGTCGGCCTCCATGTCCATGTCGAGATTGAGCATGTCTGCGGGATAACCCGTCTTGTCGGCCACGACGTCCAACATCAGCGCCTGCAGCTTCTCCGGGTCGAGACCGCTTTCGTCCGCCTTGATCGCGGCCATCGGTTGGGTCTCGGCGTTGGGGTCGGTCACCGGTGCCTGGCTGGGGGCCCCTCCGTTGACGCTCACAGAAGCGGTCGCAACGTCACCCTGCATGAAATCGACGATTTCCTGCAAGGTCCTGAGCTGTGCCATCCTGGCGGTGTCGACTTCGGGCAGCGCGGGCTCGGCCTCGCGCATAGCTGAGAGGATCTCGACGCGCTTGATGGAGTCGATGCCGAGATCGGCCTCCATGTCCATGTCGAGCTGCAGCATGTCGGCTGGGTATCCCGTCTTGTCAGCCACGACCTCGAGCATCAAGCCCTGAAGCTTGGCCGGGGAGGGATCGCCTGTAGGCGCCGCGACAGCTGCGGCGACCGCCGCCTGCGCCTCATCTGGCACGACTGCGGCTTCAGCGGGCAACGGATCGGAAGCCATGGCCTCAGCGGCCATACCATCGTCTGTCCGCATGAAATCGACGATCTCTTGCAAAGTTCTGAGCTGTGCCATCTTTGCGGTGTCGACTTCGGGCAGCGCAGGCTCGGCTTCGCGCATGGCTGAGAGAATCTCGACACGCTTGATCGAGTCGATACCAAGGTCGGCCTCCATATCCATGTCGAGCTGGAGCATCTCGGCGGGATATCCTGTTTTGTCGGCAACGACTTCGAGCATCAAGCTCTGAAGCTCTTCCGCCTTGGGACCCGTCGCCGCGACTGCCGGAGAGGCAGTCGGAGCAGGGGGTGTCGATGCAGGCGCGATGGTCGATTCCGGGGCTGCCTGCGTCGCGGCTCCGGTGCTCGACGAGGCATCGACTCCCATGAAGTCGACGATCTCCTGCAAGGTTCGGAGCTGAGCCATCTTAGCGGTGTCGACTTCGGGCAGCGCAGGCTCCTCTTCACGCATGGCCGAGAGAATCTCGACGCGTTTGATGGAGTCGATGCCGAGATCAGCTTCCATGTCCATATCGAGCTGAAGCATCTCGACGGGGTATCCCGTCTTGTCCGCGACCACTTTGAGCATCAGCGCCTGCAGATCAGCGTCCAAGGCTACGCTGGCTCCTTCGGCTGCTGCTATTGCCGCCGCCGGCTGGAGAGCCGGGGCCGGCGCTGGTTCCGGTACCGCGGCTTCGACGGTCTCTGTCTCGACCGGCTCGGGCGTCACGATCGGCTCGGGCGTGACACTCGGTTCAGGCGTCTCGAGCTGAGTCGGCTCTGCGTCTGGCGAAATGGCGGGGGCAGGTGCCGCAGGCACAGCAGCGAGCGGTTGGACTGCGGCTGGGGGCGTCGCCGCAACCGCAGTGGGCGGCGATGTCACGACAGGTGCGGCGAGGTTGGCAGGCGCTGTTGCGCTTTGTAGGGCGGTGACCCTAGCTGCCGGTACTGAGGCTGGTACGGGCTGCCCTAAGAGTAGGCTATTCAGACCGGTGAACGACGCCTCCATCGTCTGCAGGAACGACGCCTGGGCCTCGGCCATCGAAGCCTGATAGGCGGCGTGGGCATCAGCGGTTTGACGCTGCGCCTCCTGGTAGGCGCGAAGCCAGGCGAGCTCCGTCTCCGAGTTAGTGCTGGCCGATGGCGACGTCGCGGTCGGGAGGTCAGCGGCGGGGGCAGTGGGAGGCTTGTCGGGCGGAGTGCTCATGATGGAGGCTGCCTGTGATTCGGGTTGGGAGATGGGGGCTGCAGCAGCTGCTGCGAGTGGGGCTGGCTCGGCCTCCGCCACCTGGGCCGCCTCAGTCGATGGCTCGGCCCCGTTAGCCTTCGGCACATCAGAGGTTCGGGCGGGTCGAGTCTCAGGAGCAGGCGCTAGCTGCGGCGGGTTGGGTTTGGGTAGCACCGCTGTGCCGCCCGCCGGCGGGTAAACCTTGCCATAGTTGGTGCCGGTGATCGGCAGAGCCATCTTGGGCTTGGGAGCTTGCCGCGGGTCCATTGTTGGTCGAACATCCTGCCACAGCGGTGCGAAGTCGATGGGCAGGCCAGCAGCCGTGAGCTGACCAAGGGCATGCCACAGGCTGGTTGCCCCGTGGCGCCCCTTACGATCCAGGCTGATCGCCAGGTGAGGCTGGCTCGCCAGGCATTTGCGCACCAGGTTGGTGAGCACCGAGCCTGGCCCGACCTCGATGAAGGTGTCGACGCCGCGCTCGGCCATAGCCTGGATCTGATCGACAAAACGCACCGGCTTGGCGATCTGCTCCGCCAAGCGTCGGCGGATTGCTGCGGGCTCAGTGGGGTAGGGGGCCGCTTCGGCGTTCGAGTAAACGTCGACCCTCGGTGACGCTAGCTCCAGCGTCTCGAGAAACTCGAGGAACGGCTCGGAAGACGGGCTGACTAGAGACGAATGGAACGCTGTGGCTACCGGTACTCGGCGGGCTTTGATCTTGGCGTCACCCAACCGCCTCTCGACGTCTTCGATCGCTTCGACGCTGCCGGACAGAACGACCTGCTGCGGGCTGTTGTGGTTGGCGACGGTGACGTCACAACACCATTCGGCGAGCAGCGCTTCGAGGTGTTCGATGCTGGTACTGACCGCCGTCATACCGCCGGGCACTGCAGCCGCGTCGCGCATCAGCTCACCTCGCCGGCGTGCGACCCGCAGCATGCTCTCGGCGTCGAGCACGCCAGCCGCGCACAGCGCCGTGATCTCGCCGTAACTGTGGCCGCCGACGCAGTCGGCCTCGATGCCCAGCTCGCGGAGTAGGGCGAGCTGACCAAGGCTGGTCGCGCCGATTGCCGGCTGGGCCCACTCGGTAGCAGTCAGCCGCTTCGACTGCTCTTCGCGCTCGGCTTCATTGAAGACGGGTTGAGGGAACACCACGCTCTGCAGCGGTGAGCCGCCATTCAAGGACATGCTCGAGGCCATGTCCCAGATTTCGCGGGCGCGCTCGAAACCGATCGCCAGATCACCACCCATGCCGAGGTACTGGCTGCCCTGACCTGGGAACAGCAGCGCAACCCTTGGCTTCGCCTCGCCGTGTCCGTAATAGATGCCGGTGGGGGCAGAAAAGGTCTCGTCGGGCTTGGCTCGCAAGCGCTCGCCAGCCTGCCTGAGCTTATTGCGCAAGTCATCTTCGTCGCTGGCGACTATCGCCAAACGATGCGTCTCGTCCGCCGCCATTCCGAGCTGGCTAGCGGTTGCGAGCCAGCGCAAAAAGCCCGACAGCTTCGATTCGTCGGCGATGATGGCACAGCGTTCGGCCAGGGCCTGTGAGCTAACGCCGGTCAACACCACCAGCTCGGTCGGGCTGGGACGCCAACGCTGCGCTTGCGGACCTGGTCCGC
>JBCCEE010000489.1:0-6439 GCA_039030415.1 Acidobacteriota bacterium | reverse complement strand
TTCTACGTGCTCAGCAACGAATCAGGAGCCGACTTCGAGCTCTGGCGGACCCTCTGCAGCGCCGTCGAACGCAAGCATTGGCAGGCGGTCGCCCTACCGGAAGGAGTCAGCCCCGAGCGCCTGGTCGCACGGTCCGATCATCTCGTACTGTTCGGACGCTACGGCGGGCTGCGTAGGGTCTGGGTGCTAAGTACGGGGACAAGAGACACGAGGACAAGAGAGACGGGGACAAGAAACACGGGGACAAGAGAGCCGGGGGTGTCCGGAACGGCGCCGGAGCAGGACGCGTGGCGTCGCGTCGAGCTGCCGGAAGAGGTTTCGATCGTCCACGCCGAAGATCATCGCGAGTACCAAGCCGCGAGCTACCGGCTGGGCTACAGCTCGCTGACGACTCCCTATTCCGTGCTCGAGCTAGACCTCGCGACGAGGCGCCTGGAAGTCGTCAAAGCGACCCGCGTGCTGGGAGGATTCCGCAGCGCAGACTACGGCTCCCAGCGCCTCATGGCCCGCGCCCCGGACGGCACCGAGATCCCCATCTCCCTGGTGTTTCACAAGCAGAAGCGACGGGCCGGAGGCAATCCCCTGGTGCTCACCGCGTACGGCGCCTACGGCTACAGCCTGGAGCCCGAGTTCGACGCGGCACGCCTTTGCCTGCTCGACCGCGGCGTTGTCTTCGCCATCGCCCACGTGCGCGGCGGGGGCGAGCTGGGCCACTCCTGGCACGAGCGAGGGCGGGCCATGCGCAAGCAGCACACCTTCACCGATTTCGTCGCCTGCGCCGAGCACCTGATCGATCTCGGCATCACCCGTCCCGAGCAGCTGGGCATCTTGGGAGAGAGTGCCGGCGGCTTGCTGGTGGCCGCGGTGATCAACGCGCGGCCCGACCTCTTCGCGGCGGCGGTTGCCGACTGCCCGTTCGTCGACGTGCTGAGCGCGCTGAGGGATCCCGAGCTACCGCTGACCGCCAGCGACTGGCTGGAGCTCGGGGATCCGCGACAGCCCGACGAGCGCGCCTACATCACGTCCTACTCACCGCTCGAGAACGTCGAGCCGAGAGCCTATCCCGCGGTCTACGCCACGGCCGGCCTGCAGGATCCGAGGGTGCCGTATTGGGGACCCGTCAAGTGGGTGGCGCGCCTGCGCGAATGCACGACCAGTGACCGCCCGATCGTCCTCGAGGTCGATCATGAAGCCGGCCACTGGGGGGCTTCGAGCCGCTTCGACTACTTCGAAGAGACGGCTCGAAAGTATGCGTTTCTGCTGCGCTGGCTGGCGGCCTGAGAGGCCGCCTCTTCAAGTTTCCTCGACCCGATAGGCGATCGAGCGCGCCAGCGTTTCGAGTGACGCTCGATTCGGGCCCGCGTGCTCGATGAGCTCGCCCCACAGGCTGTCGTCGTCCTCGTTGTACAGCCGAACGGTCACCTGAATGCGATCGTCAGTGCGCACCAGCTCGCCTTCGAGCACGCGCTGCACCTTGAGGCGCTGGACCAGCTCCGGCAGCGTGACGTCTTCGCGCTGACACAGGTTGGCGGACGTTCGCGACACGACGCGGATCGATTTGCTGTCGGCCAGCGTCGTGATCACCATATTGGTGAGCGCCTCGGCCAGGCCGCAGTCCGGTGACCGCCGCCAGTGAGAGGCGAACGGCAGCACGGCGAGGCGCAGAGGCGGCTTGTGATGTGCGGGTTTGAGGCTGGAGGGCTTGGGCATGCCCTCCACCGGGGCGATCAGTCGATAGCCTCGCTTCGAGTGCGTCGTGATGTAGCTTGGGTTGCGGGTCTCGTCTCCCAAGGCCTTGCGCAGCTCCGACACGGCGTTCATCAGGGCATTCTCAGCGACGAAGGTGTCCTTCCACAGGGTGTCGAGAAGGTGCTCCTTGGCGAGCACTTCTCCCTGGTGCTTGGCGAAGTACACCAGCAGCTCCATGACTCGCGGCTTGAGCGAAACTGTAGAGTCCGAACATTCCATCTCCCCGAGCTGCGGGTAGACGGCCCATTTTCCGACACGAAAATCACCGTTCATTTCTATTCATCCCTGTTAGTTCGCCCCACGGACCGCACGGCCCATGACGAACGTCTGGCGAGCGCTGCACAGCGGCAGGCTCGACCGACAGCGGGCCAGATGTCAGCGTGTGATTTCGCAGCAAAGACGGCATGCTGCGGGGAGAGCCGGCAAGGAACCAGCTAGCCCGGAGGTGATCCCAGGTGGAGTTGGCAAGGGTTGAGAATCCATCAGCATAGGAGAACGCGATTTGTCTGGCTCGGATGGTCCTTGCGCAGAGAAAGAAACTCTGCTGCCGAAGGTCGTTTGCATTACCAGGGGAACGCGGCATCGGCAGCGACGACCCGACGTCACTGCCGGCGTCGCCAGCAGCAAGGCCTCCCGGGGACGGGCCGCGGGGGCCCTTCCCCGGGAGCGGGAGGCACCGGGTACCCCCCTGACTCAGAGCCCTGACGGGGCCTCCGGGGTGTGCAGGTATAAATCGTCCCGGCACTTGCCGTCGGCAGGCTCGGAGCCCAGGCGCCGTGGAGGAGGGCGCCCCTAAACGACCGGAATGACCTTGGAGACCAGCGACAGCACCTTGCCGAGTCCCTGCGCCCACTGGGCGGCTTGCTCGAGCTCTTTCAGCGAGGTCGTGAGCTCGGCGATGCCCTCTTCGAGCGACTGACCGTGCGCTTCGAGCTGTTTGCGGATGTCGGAGAGCTGGGCGGTTTCGAGGCGCAGGATCGACTCGGTCAATTCGGTGCGCTGCGCCACGAACGCTTCGCGGGTGGCCGCATCCGAGCGCTTGATGGCTTCGGTCACCGGACGGCTGAACACTTCGCGCTTGAGATCGCGCAGTGCGGGCAAGAGATTCTCGGGGTTCTGGTCGAGTGGGGTAGAGCTCATGATCAGGTCTCCTTGTGTAGGGGTGGTTGGGGTGGATGCGGCCGTCTATCAATCGTTTTTTCCAAGAAACGCTCTGTTTCTTCGCTTCTCTTCTGACTTCCCCCTTTGAAAAAGGGGGACCGAGGGGGATTTCTGGAGGCTCGGTAGAGATCGAAGAGAATCCCCCCTATCCCCCCTTTGCCAAAGGGGGGAACCAGAATTCCGGAGGACTGCTGTTCCTTAGCAATGAAGCGCCAATAGGCGTGAGCGCTGGATGCGAACTAGCTAAGAACAGTGCCAATAGGTGGGCGGCGCCGGGGCCGGGATGCCCACCGGTCCCGCCAGAGCATCACTGACCGCCTTCGACAGCTCGGGAAACTCGAGCAGCCCGACTTCGTTGTCGAGCAGTCGACCCCAGGTGAGGCGCAGCTTGCGGGTCGCCTCCGCCACCAGCTCGAGCTGCGCCGGCAGCGAACCCGCGAGCAGTGCGGCCTGGCGGTCGGTCAGCCACAGTGGAGTGCAGGGCAGGGCGGCCGTGGAGTCGGTCAAGGGCGCGATCACTTTGGCGTCGTAGCTGGCCTCGCCGACAAACTCCTGATCATCCTGAGCGACGCCGATCAGCACCGCCAGCAGCTGCTCCTGCAGCTCCAAAATCTTGTCGACGATGGGATGCCGCTCCTCCAGCTCGCGCTGGAGATCGCGCATCCTGCGCTTCTCGATCGCGATCTCACCGATCGCAGCGCCAGCCGCCAACCCGGTGCCGACGCCCGCGAACGTCCCGGAGCCCAGGCGCTGATCCAAAGTGCCGGAGATCGCCGCCAGCGAGTCTGCGCTCTGGTTGAGTCCGGCGGCGAACTGCCCCGGCGCCTTGCTGCCGGCGAGGGCGCCGAGGGCGTTGAAATAGTCGCCCAGGGCGAGCACCTGAGCGCGCACCAGCGCCAGCTCCTCGAGAAACTCACGCAGCGCGCCGTCCTGGCGGGCCAGATCCTGGCGTGAGATCTGAGCCAGCTCGCGGTTGGCCAGGATCTCGAGAGAGTTCGCCTGAATCGCCAGCTGGCCGGTTTTGATCAGCGCCCCATCGAGCGCCCGAATGTAATCGGTGCCGATCGCGGAAACCTGCTGAAACTCCTGCAGCCGTCCGCCGCTGGCGCATCCCGAGGCCAGCCAGGCCAGCACGCATAAGGCCAGCCACCGCGCGGGTGAGAACTGCACCCGGCCTTGACGCGACGGGCGACTCGCTTGGGTTGTGAGCTGAGGCAGCTCGGACTTCGGGCCTAGCACTATTGAATTCATGATTCTCCTCGCAGTGTTTTTTGGCCTGTCGGATTCGAGAAGAAAAATATATTTATTGACGGACCCTAGTCTTGGGCGTTTTGTTAGCGAAACTTAATTGTTTTATGTTCGGAGTAGCCTGGGCTGATACCTCTGTAGGAAATATTTATCTTTTGGTGGAGCTTCTTGGTGTGCTGCTTTCTAGCATCTCCGTCGTCTCGTAGGGACGAGGCTTTTGTTGATGCTTTGGGATTAACGCCAAGATGGAGAAAGAGAATGCAGAATCCGACGATTGAGCGTGGTTCGAATCTTCATGATGATATTGAAAGGTTGCAATTAGCTTTGTGTGACGCCGGTTTCGAGGTCGATATCGACGCTCAATTCGGCCCGGGCGTGAAGCGAGTGGTTTGTGAGTTCCAGAAGGCCAAGGGCCTGGAGCCCGACGGCGTGGTCGCCGAAAAGACCTGGGCCGCTCTCGCCAAAAGCTCGCAGTACGGGCGCCCCCTGAAGCTCGACGTGGCTGAAAACCTGCCGGGCTTTCGTGGTGATCTGACCTGGATCCACCGCTGGGAAGGGCACGCCGGAAAGCCCTACTGGCCGGGTGGCGCCTCGGGCGTGACGCTCGATCCGGGGCTCGATCTCGGGCATGCCGATCCGGAGCTGGTCGAAGGCGCTTTCGGAAGCCACCTGTCCACGGATCAGAAAGCCGCGGTGCGAGCGGTACTCGGCAAGCGCGGCGAGGAAGCGAAAGCAGCTCTCGGCGCTAATCGCGTGCTGCAGACCATTCGCATCTTGCGCACCATGGCGAACCAGGCGTTCCCGTACGTGGCGCGCCCCTACTGGCGCTCGCTGGGTAAACGTTTCGAAACGCTGCCCCAGGACTCGACCCCGGCGCAGGTCCACACCGCCATGCTGTCGCTGGCCTACAACCGCGGCGCCGGCAACAAAGCTCTGAAGGCGCTGCAGCAGCCGATCGCGGTAGGCGATTGGCGGCTCCTGGGCGAGCTGATCGCGGACATGCAGCAGGATCATTCGCTGCAGGGGATCAGGCGTCGACGCCGGGCCGAAGGCGAGCTCATCCTGTCGGCGTTGCCGGCTGAGTCGTAGGAGGCGAGGCGATGAGATCCTCCTTGACGTTCCAGCCGGTGAGGCGATGGGGACTGAGCGTCGGCCTCGGCGGAATCTGCTGGCTGCTGGTGGCGTGTGACAGCGGGCCATCGGCACCCGATACCGAGCCGCTGCTGCCGGACTTCAGCTGTGCCGAAGTCAGCCCGTGCTCGCTGACCTGCACCGACCGCACCACCGGCGGCCGGCGCCCCTACCAACTGCTGTGGCAGGCCGACGATCAAGCGTCGACTTCGGTCATCAATCCCACCTTCATCTGGGTTTTTCCAGCGGAGACGCTGGTCCGGGTGCGTCTCACGGTAGTCGAGGACGACGGCAGGGGGGAGCGAGCCGGGCCTTTGGAGAAGTTGTTCGAGATCTGCGCCGGGGACGCGAGCCTAGGGAATGACGCGGGCCAGTCTGCCCAGCCGATGGCTCGAAACCTGCACCCGTGGCCCAGAGAGTTTCTGCTGCGGACCGATCCGGCGGAGCCGCCGGGTCGAGAGGAGTCGATATGAAGGCGCGAGACGTTGTGCTCTTCAGTGTCGTAATCCTGGCGGCTCTGCTGTCGAGCGGATGCCGCGTGCTGGTGCCGATCGCTTCGCCCCTGCAGAAGCTCTTCGGCAAGGAGTACCAGGCCGAGCGCTACCGCATGGTCGGCATCGTCTGCGACGCGGCGAGCGAGGTGCGGGAAGAGAGCGGCATTCTGCTCGGCGTCGAGCTCCATCTGGCCAAGCTCGGGGAGCCCTGCGGAGGGGCGACCCGTAGGGCCTTCGTCTCGGTCGGCCGGCCTTCGGCGTTGTCCCGGGCCCGCCGGCTGCACATACAGCAGCGCGTCTATGTCGTCGGAACCCTCGACGGCAGCACTCAACAAACCGTGATGGTCCAACGACTGAAGGGACGGCGATGAGCTGGCGGTCATCGATCGCGTCCCTGCGCCGTCGGGTTTCTGAGATTGGAGGTTTCTCAGCCATGAACACGTCTTCCCCTCGGCCTGAGCGGCCGGTTCGAGAGCAGCTCTTGCTCGAATGTCGAGCAATGGCCCAGTATGCCCTGGCGGCCGGTATGAAAGTGCCGCAGGATCTCGTCGCTAGACTCGACCGTATCGAGCGACTCGCCCATCCCGAGAAGCCACCCGCGGGCGCGGCGCCTTCTGTGCCGCCCTCTCAGGTGTCGTCTCGGGCTACGTCTCCGG
>JBCCEE010000488.1:0-6467 GCA_039030415.1 Acidobacteriota bacterium | reverse complement strand
CGCAGCCGGGGACGCCGAATCCGCGGGTGCGGGTGGGCATCGTGAACCTCGAGACCGCGCGGACGGTTTGGCTCGACCGCGCCGCCGAGTACATCCCGCGCATCGACTGGGCGGACTCCAGTCACGTGGCGGTGCAGCTGCTCGATCGCCGGCAGGAAGCGCTCGAGCTGGTCCTGGCTGACCCCGCCAGCGGGCGCTCGCGTTCCGTCTTCTTCGAGAAAGATCCCTACTGGGTCGACGTCACCGACGACCTGACGTTCCTGGCCGACGGCGAGCACTTTCTGTGGACTTCGCACCGCTCCGGGCTGCGCCACCTTTACCTCTACCGTCGCGACGGTCAGCTGGTGCGTCAGCTGACCCGCGGGGAGTTTCGCCTGAACGGCATCGCGGGCGTCGACGAAGCGGGCGGCTGGGTCTATTTCTCGTCCAACGAAGACAACCTGCTGGGGCGTGACCTCTATCGGATCCGGCTCGACGGCTCGGGGAAAGAGCGCTTGACGCGCGAGAAGGGAACCCACGCGATCCTGATGAATCCCGATGCGACCGCCTGGCTGGACACCTACACGGCGCTCGACCCGTCCGTCGTGCGCCGGCGCACGCTGCACGACGCCGCGTCGGGCAAGAGTGTGGAGATCTTCCGAGATCACTCGCTCGCCGACTATGACCTGGTGCAGCCAGAGATCGAGACGCTCGAGGCGCCTGATGGCGGCACCGTGCGGGTGATGGTGATGAAGCCGGACAAGCTGCGCCGCGGCGAGAAGCGGCCGATGTTGATCTATGTCTATGGCATGGCGGGCGTGCCGACGATTCGCGATACGCGACGCGGCAACCGTCACCTCTTCCATCAATTCCTGGTGCAGCAGGGCTACATCGTCGGCTACATCGACGACCGCTCTTCCGCTATCCCGGGGCACAAGCACGCGGCCCTGGCGGACCACGACATCGGCCCGCTGGCAGCGGCCGACGCGGCGGTCGCGGTCGAGCACTTCAAGTCGCTGCCCTACGTCGACGGCGATCGGCTCGCCATCTGGGGGTGGAGCGGCGGTGGCTTTTCGACCTGCTTCCAGATGGGGCATACCGATCTCTACAAAGTCGGCATCGCCGGCGCACCGGTGACCGATTGGCGGCTCTACGACTCGATCTACACCGAGCGCTACATGGGACTGCTGGAAGAGAACGAGGAAGCCTATGATCGAACGTCCGCGGTGCAGGGGGCCGGCGACGTCAAAGGGCGGCTACTGCTCATCCACGGCACCCACGACGACAACGTGCATATGCAGAACACGCTCCAAATGATCAACGCCTTGATCGAGAATCGGCGGCAGTTCGATCTCATGCTCTATCCCAACAAGACCCACGGCATCACCGGTGCCGATCACAACATGCACCTCTACACGATGATCTACGAATACCTCGAGCGTCACCTCTGAGGCAGAGCGACTGAGCGTCTCTGAGGCGGAGCTACTGAGCGTCAGGTAGCCAGCGGTTGTGGCCCGTAATGGGCCACACGGTCAGCACATCGTCTTCCGTGGGAACCGTATCCGGGCTGTGATGGATCACCAGGGGCTGCCCTGCCGAGCCGGTGCGGTCCGAGATGATGCCGACGTGGCGTTTTCTGGGATCGTCACGGGTCCAGAACACGATGTCGCCGGCTTGCCACTGGGCATTGGTCGGCAACGTCTGGCCGTGACGCTCTAGGAAGGTCTGCAGATTGCGCACCCGACGATGGTCGATATTGGTGTCGGGACGGCGGACACCGTAGGCTTCGGGTGCCGCGACGATGTCTTCATGGATCGCCTTCTGTAGATCGATGCCCAGCTGCCGATAGGCGCGAATGATCAAATCGACCCCCGAGCCGCGGTGCCAGCCCGGGTCGCCGTTCGGATAGGCAATGGCGGTATAGCTGGGATCGTAGCGAGGAGCTTGGGTAATCGAGAGCCGGGCCCCGGTGACGATCCGATCTGCCGCCTTCGGCGGCTGCGGTGGAGCAACGGGCAGGGCTGCGGGCGCGGTTGCAGGCGCGGTCTCAGCTGGTGGCTCAGCTGCCGTTTCAGGAATGGAGGCGGGAGCGAGAGGCTCTACTGGGGTCACGGGATCTTGCGCTAGCACTGGCTGCTCGACCGGATTCGAGCCCTGTCCGCCTGCGGTGGGCTGCGAACCGTCCGGCACCGGCAGCGGCTCGAGCACGCGTACCAGCTCGGGCCTGTCCGCTGCGGCTTTGAGCGTCACGTCGACCCGATCTTGCTTGGAGCTGACCGAATACTCGAACGGATGGCGCGTCTCGACGATGACCGCGATGTTCGACGCGCCCTTGGCCAGCCGCAGGCCGGCGACCAAGCCACGGTTGAAGCTCTGCTCGGTGAGCTCCGGGGCGGGACTGCAGCCCGCCAGGTCGAGCACGATCACCGCATTGGGCTCGATCCGAGTTCCGAGGGACGCGGGCGGCCCCTCGGTATGCAGCACCAGCTGCGCCTTGTGGTCTTCCTGATCGACCGCCATCGAGCGCAGGACGCAGCCCACCGAGCTCGCGATCTGCTCTTGGGCGACCGCAAACTGCGGGCCAATCAGCAGCGAGACGATGATGGCGCCTCTCAGGGTCTGGCGGGTTCCGCAAAGGCGTCTCATGCTGCGACGGAGACTACCATCTAAAGGCGTCGAGCTCGAAGAGAGAATAGCTCGCCGAAGACCGGATGCAGGTCCGTCTCGACGCCCTGCTCCAGCCGAGCGACGCAATCGGCGAGGGCAGCTTCGCCGGTCGCGGGCAAGCGCGGCCAGATCACGGTCAATCCATTCAGTCCAGACGTCAGCTGGTGGCTCGGGATGGTGAGCCGCCAGCGCGACCAGCGTTCCTCGATCTGCTGCTCTGCAACCTTCCTATCGTTGATTCGCAGCGCCATCTCGCCGCGCCGTCCGCTTCCTGCAATCGGCGGCAGGCGGCAGGTGAGATCGAGCTCGATGTCGGCTGTGCCGTCGGCGATCAGGCAGAAGCTCGATTGTGGCCAAGCGGCGCGAAAGGCGGCTCTACCGGTCATCCCGCGAGGCGCCATCGCTTCAGGATAGAAACGTTCGAGAGGCTGCCACAGATAAGGCGGCCGGCTGAGATCGATAGGCTCGGAGCCGACGGCATGCTCCTCGAGCAGGAGCTGATGCAGCAGCTCACGTGCACTGGCGGATGTCGGCTCGCCAGTGCCGAGGGCGGGCTCCGCGGCGTCCAGAGCCGCACAGATCGCCCCCAGCAGCGAAACGTCGAGATGGTCCCAGCGCCAGCCGTGCTGCAGCAACAGCGGGTGCGGCTGCTGGCTCTGGTGCTGCTGCGCCGGGGTCAATACTTCCGGGCAGGGCGCGCAGCGGGCGGCGAGGAGCCATCGCATCGTCGTCGCGATCTCAGGATCTCTCGACAGCGCCTGGCGGCACCAGTCCACTAGGTGATCGTTCGACGCGTCGACGGTCAGAAGTCGGTGGGCGCTGTGAATTGCTGCTCCGAACTGTGCCACGGCGCGGGCGGCGTCCGCGAGCGGTGGCTCGGAGATGGTCAGCTCTTGGGGCTGAGTCTTGTGCTGGCGCAGGATTGCGTCAGCGACGCCTCGCATCGCCAGGGCGGTGCCTTCGACGGTGAGGTGGCAATAGTCGAGAAAGAGACGTCGTCCCGGGTAGCGGGAGCCGGTCGCCTCGGCAAAGAGGGTTGGAAGATCGATCCTGGCGAATCCATGGAGCTCGGCCTGGCTGCGCAGCAGAGCCTGCTCTGAGGCCGAGATGCGGGGAGCCCCCAGGAAGGCTTGGGTCGCGTAGCGCCCGGCTTCGACTTCGGCCTCGGCGGCGGCTCGAGCCTCTTCGAAACGCCCGAGCCCTGCGAACGCTCGGGCGCGGAGGCGATGGGTGGTGGGACACGCTCCGTGGTCGAGCGCGAGCAAAGTGTCGGCGAGGCCTAGGACTTCAGCGAAATCGCCGACGGCAATGGACCGCAACGCGAGCTCGAGGGTCTCGTACCAGCGGTTGCAGCCGTCGCCAGCCAGCCACGGTACCGGCTGGCGATCTTCCCAGTCGGCGAGGTTGACCTCGGGAATGACTTGGATGACCGAGATGCCGTGCTCTCGAGCCATCGCGGCGATGGTTTGAAAGGAGCGTACGACTTTGTGCTGCAGGTCACGCCGTGCGAGCTCGCGCGGGCCGTCCCCGCCGTGGCGCCGGAGGGCGAGCGCCACTCGCTGTCGACTGGCGACGGCGGGAACGTAGGGCGAGACATCAGGGGTTTCGAGCAGATTCCAATTGTTGCCGGTGAACAGCACCCACACGTCCGGCGCCAGCTGCAGCGAGCGTTCGAGCGTCGTCACCATCGTGCTCAAGGTCTCGTTGGTTCGGGCGAGATCGACCACTTCGAAAGCGTCGGGAGCAGCGCCGTGCAGCTGGCGCTGCAGCTCGCCGGCGGGCGTCAGATGAGGCGCTAGCAGATAACCCGCAGCCACCGACTCGCCGAAGAAACAGATGCGCTGTACCGCCTGCGGCTTTCGAGCCGCGATCTCTCGGCGCTGCGCATAGTGGTCCCCGAGCGGGTGCGGGCGCGGCCGTCGGAAACGTAGGGGATCATCGGCGGTCGTACCGCCAACGGGCTGCCAGATGCTGATCGGCCGCGGTCGGTCTGCCGGCGGCTGGCTGTCCGGCGGCTGGCTGGCTGACGGCTGGCTGGCTGGCGATCCGGGCGGTGAAGTCGCTGTCGGAGCCAGGATGTTGTTCAGCTCGAGCAGGCGGGCGGTGCGCAGGCCTTCTGGGGTCGCGAGTCTCTCGGCGAGCTCGTCGCAGGCGTCTCTTCGGGGATCTCGGGTCATCGCTGGTACAGGAGGATAATGGCTGAGCGCGAGCGCTACACAGGGTCGCAGAAGGTAGACACATCGCAAGCGCTAAACGAAGGTATAGAGCGTCTCGCTGATGCGATGCTGGCTGGCGGCTAAGGCATGGCTGGCCTTGCGATCCCAGACCTGCAGCAGCAGCGGCCAGTTTTCCGGCAGCATGTCGCGTTCGATCACGAAGTCTTCGAGTACCAGGGCGTCCAGGCCAGCCAAGGCGAAGGTGAACAGCGCATCGACCGGGGAGCACACGATCGGCTCGCCCGCCACGTTGAACGACGTATTGAGCAGGATCGGGCAGCCCGTGAGGTCCTTGAAGGCCGACAGCAGGCCGGCGTAACGAGGGTGGGTTCGGGGGTCGACGGTTTGAGGCCGAGCCGAGCCGTCGACATGGGTCACCGCCGCCAGCTCGAGACCCGAGACCACTCGACACGTTTCGAGCATGAAGGGCGACGGGTGATCGAGCTCGAAGTGCTCACCAGCATCAGCCAGCAAAACGCTGGGGGCGAAGGGGCGGAAGTCCTCGCGCTTCTTGATCAGGCGATTCACCCGCTCTCGCCGCTCGAGCTGCCTGGGATCGGCCAGGATGCTGCGCGCCCCGAGCGCTCGCGGCCCGTGCTCCATGCGGCCGTGGAACCAGCCGATGATCTCGCCGTCCGCCAGACGTTGCGCGGTGGTCTCGAGTAGCTCCGACTCGCGGTCAAGGTAGTCGATGGCTGGCAGCCCGGTGGCCCGGATCAGCCCAGCGATCTCAGAGCGTGAGTAGCGCGGGCCGAAGTGCGCGTGGCGCTGAGGCGAGAGGGGAATGCGCTCCCCGGTCAACTCGATGTGGGCGAGCGCCGCCGCTCCCAGGCAGCCTCCTGAGTCGCCGGCGGCCGGCTGCACGAAGAGGTCGTCGAATGGACCTTCCCGGCGCAGTCTGCCGTTGGCGACACAGTTGAGGGCGACTCCTCCCGCCATGCAGAGCTGAGACGCGGCCGTGCGGCGCTGCAGGTAGTGCGCCTTCTCGAGCAGGATCTCCTCGAGCACCAGCTGCAGGCTGCGAGCGATGTCTCGATGGATCTGCTCGATGTCGGCTCGTGGTTTCCGCGGCGGCGTGCCGAACAGCAGGCTCATCGCCGGGGAGAACATGGTCGAGCCGGAGATGAAGTCGAAGTACGGGAGATTGAGACGGATCTGGCCGTCCTCACCCATGGCGACCAGCGTGCAGATCTGGTCGACAAAGCGGGGCTCACCATAGGGCGCTAGACCCATCACTTTGTACTCGCCGTCGTTGACGCGAAAGCCAAGAAAGGCGGTGAGGGTCGAATAGAGCAGGCCGAGGGAGTGGGGAAAGGTGACCTCTTCGAATAGCTCGAGCTGTCGGCCCTGGCCCGTGCCGTAGGTCATCGTCGACCATTCGCCAACGCCGTCGACCGTCAGCACTGCGGCATCGGCGAAGCCGGAGAAGTAGAAGGCGCTGGCGGCGTGCGAGAGGTGGTGGGGGAACGTCAAGAGCTGGCCGTCGAAGCCCAGCCGCTCCCGGATGGCGCGCTCGGCGGCGCCGGGATCGAGCCAGCCGGTATCGCCGCTGGCGCCTGCGCGCGGACCCGCCCACAGCTGGCGGGACAGCTTCTCCCGCGGGTT
>JBCCEE010000487.1:0-6489 GCA_039030415.1 Acidobacteriota bacterium | reverse complement strand
TTTTCGAGCTCGCTCTGGGTCTCGGCGAGCTCGGCGCGCGCTTTGCGCAGCTGGGCCTGCAAGGATTTGACTCTGCCGTCGGCAGCTTTGCTCTCGTCGGCGATCTCTTCGAGTGAGGCTTCAGCGGCCTGGCGCTCGCTCTCGAGCTCGGCGCGGGCGGCGTCGAGCTTGGTGGTGCAGGCTTCGTGACGCGAAGCGGCCTGCTTCACCTGGTTCAGCAGAGCCTGGACGATCGAAACCTCGAGCTGACGCGGGTGCGCAGGACTGGAAGCGGTCAGCTCGTCCAGGTAGCTCACGCCCTGGGTGAGGTTGGGACTCGCGCTCGCCGGATCGAGGAGCTGCATGCCCAGAAGGTAGAGCGCGTCGCCCCGACGCGGATCGCCGGCCGGCACACCGTCCAAGATCTGCTGATAGAGCGCGCTGGCCTTGTCGATCTCGCCGGCTGCCATGGCCTTGGTTGCCTGGCGCTGAACTTTCTTGAGCTCGCGCGAGCTGAGCTCTTCGGCCGCCGCCGAGGAAACAAAACCAGTAGAGAAAAGGAGCGCTGACGCGACTAACGAAGACCGGAAAAAGAGCCTGTGGGTCATTGATGTCGATCCTTCACGAGAGGTGGCTTCGAGGGACGAATTGCGGCGGAGGTGCGGCGCTTGGGCGGATTCTGCGCCCGGGGGCGTGCTCGCCCGGGACGCTTGTTGCTTGAAGAACGCGAGGGCGATAGGATGCTGGCCCCGCTTTTATTCTATGAGATCGCCAATCGACCTTGAAAACGAACCGGCCGAATTCCAGTGGATTCGACCGGACCACGTGTAACGCGGCTGGATGGCTCCCGACCAGATCAGCTGTCTGGATAGGAGATTCTAAATGGTTCGTCTCGACGCTAGAGCTGTTGCCTCGATCTTTTCGTGTGCTCTTCTGGCGCTTGCGGCTATTCCAGCCGACGCTGCCGGCCAGGGCCCGATTCGCTTCCTCACCGGTCCCCAAGAGGGGGATGCCTATGATCTCGCCTTGGCCTACATCGAGGCCCATCGCGGGGAGCTCGGTCTGACGGCCGCTGACATTGAAGACATGGTGGTCAGCGACAAGTACGTCAGCCGGCACAACGGCACCACCCACATCTACCTCAAGCAGCGTTTCGAAGGCATCGAGGTCTACAACGCTATTTTGAACGTCAATGTGGCCCGTGACGGCAGCATCATCAATCTCGGCAACAACTTCGTCTCCAACCTGGCTGACAAGGTCGAAGACCGCAGCGCGGTGAAGAGCGACGTCGAGGCGATCCAGTCGGCCGCCAGGCACTACGGTCTGACGGCGACCGGTGAGCTCACGCTGCTGGAGTACAAGGGAGGCGACGAGCTGGCCGCTTCCTACGCGCCGGCGGGTCTGTCGCGCGATGCGATTCCGGCCAAGCTGGTCTACACGCCGCTCGAGGACGGTCGCGTCCGCCTGTCCTGGGAGACCACGCTGCAGCTGGTGCAGGGCACCGACTGGTGGAACGTCAGGGTCGACGCGATTACCGGAGAGGTGATCTCCCAGTACAACTTCACCAGCTCGGACTCCTACCTGGCGATCCCCTTCCCCGACAACGACAGCCCGGACGACTCCGGCGGCCAGATCGTGGTCAACGATCCGGCTGACCCCACCGCGTCGCCATTCGGGTGGCATGACACCAATGGCCTCGCCGGCGCCGAGTTCACCGACACGCGTGGCAACAACGTCAACGCTCAGGACGATCTCGACGGCAACAACGTGGGCGGTGTGCGGCCCGATGGCGGTGCCTCGCTCGATTTCAATTTCGTGTTCAATCCCGCTCAGCAGCCGGCGGAGGGCACCAACCTGATGGCGTCGATCGTGAACCTGTTCTACGCCAACAACGTGATGCACGATCTGACGTATCAGTACGGCTTCGATGAGCCGAGTGGCAACTTCCAGTTCAACAACTACGGCAACGGCGGCCTCGGCAACGATCCGGTTCGGGCCGACGCCCAGGACGGCGCGGAAGCGACCATCCCGAGCTTCAATAACGCCACCTTCGGTACGCCGAGTGACGGCGCGTCCGGCGTCATGTCGATGTTCCAGTGGAAGCCACCGGTCGACGCTCTGGTGACGGTCAACTCGCCAGGTTCGATCGCTGATGACTATGTCGCTTCGAGCTCCAACTTCGGACCGCAGCTCGACGCTACCGGCCCGATCACCGACGATGTCGAGCTGGTGAACGATGGTGCTGGTGGCGCGGGTTCCCCCAGCGACGGCTGCGAGCCCCTGATCGGCTTCACCGCGGGCAACATCGCCCTCGTCGACCGCGGCAACTGCGACTTCTCGCTCAAGGTGTTCAACGCCCAGACCGCCAGTGCTACCGGCGTCATCATCGGTAACGACCGGCCGGGTATCCTGCATCCCGGAGCCGGTGCGAATGCTGGCCAGGTCACCATTCCTTCGGTGCTGATCCTGCAGACCGATGCCGCGACCATCAAGACCGGCCTGGGAGCCGGCGTCAACGCCACGATGGATCTCGATCCGTCGGCTCCGCCGCGGCGTGACAGCGACTTCGACAATGGCATCATTGCGCATGAGTACGGCCATGGCATCAGCAACCGGCTGACCGGCGGCCCCAACACCGCGACGTGCCTGGGAGGCAGCGAGCAGGCGGGCGAGGGCTGGAGTGACTTCTGGACCCTGCTGCTGACCGCCGAGGCCTCGGACGAGCCCGACGTCGGTCGTGGCGTCGGCAACTACGTCATCTTCGAGCCGGTTACCGGCGACGGCATCCGCAACTTCCCGTACACCACCGACATGGTAGCCAATCCGCAGACCTACAATGACATCGGGTCCACCAACGTGCCGCATGGCGTCGGCGAGATCTGGATGGCGATGGTCTGGGAGATGTACTGGGAGCTGATCGCCAAGCACGGTTTCGACGGTGATCACTACAACGGTACCGGCGGCAACAACATCACCATTCAGCTGGTGATGGACGGCATGAAGCTGCAGCCTTGTCTGCCCGACTTCGTCGAGGCGCGTGACGCTATTCTGCTCGCCGACATGAACAACTACGGCGGCGAGAACCAGTGTGAGATTTGGCGCGCATTCGCCAAACGCGGTTTGGGCGTCAGTGCCGTGGCCGGCAGTCCAGACGGCGTGCCGAACGCGGGAGACGAGGCCGAAGCCTTCGACATTCCAGGTGAGTGTCCAGCGGAGGGAGGATCGATCTTCACCGATGGCTTCGAGTCCGGAGATACCTCAGCCTGGTAGCTGCTCGAGCGCCGCAAACCTCGGGCGTCTCTGAGACGTTCCGAGGTGGCTCCAAGGCCCGGCTCGTGCTTTGCCACGACCGGGCCTTTCGCTTGATGCTCAGGAAGCTCGAAGCGCGAGAACGTCATGGCCAAGAAGCGCTCCAAGAGACGGTCCAAAGCTGGGTCGCGAGCTGTAGGCTCGAGCCCAGCCAGGACGCGTGCCGGGAAGCATGGCGGCCGGTCGGATCGGGCGCGACGCCCCGAGCTGCCGCTGTGGAAGAAGCTACTGTTCTCGCTGCTGGCAGTCGGCCTGTTCTTCGGCGGAATCGAGGCACTGCTCGCCGCCTGGGGGGTCGAGCCGGTGCTCTACGACGACGATCCCTATGTTGGCTTCGCGTCGTCCGTGCCGCACTTCGTGGCCGGCACGCTGCCCGACGGGTCGCCGGTAATGACGACGGCGTCCAACAAGCTGCGGCTGTTCAACGCCCAGGCCTTTGCCCGCCTCAAACGCGAGGGAACGGCGCGGGTGTTCTGTCTCGGCGGCTCGACCACCTACGGCCGTCCCTACGGTGACGCGACCTCGTTTTGCGGCTGGCTGCGCGAGCTGCTGCCGGTGGCCGATCCGTCGCGGAGCTGGGAGGTGGTCAATGCCGGCGGCATCAGCTACGCGAGCTACCGCGTAGCGCTGTTGATGGAAGAGCTGCTGGCGTATGAGCCCGATCTCTTCATTGTCTACACCGGGCACAACGAGTTCCTGGAGCGTCGCACCTACGGGGGGATCCTCGCCACCCCGCGGGCGGTGCGGGGTCTCGGAGCCCTCGCCAGCCGCACCCGGCTGTTCACCGCAGCCCAGCAGGCGCTCTTCCCGAAAGCGATGGCCGAGCCAAAGACCACCCTCGACGACGAGGTTCGGACGCTGCTCGACGCCTCGGTCGGACCGAGCGAGTACTATCGCGACGACGCCTTGCACGAGCAGGTCCTGGAGCATTTCCAGTTCAGCCTGGCGCGCATGGTGGATATGGCCCGCTCGGGCGGTGCCGACGTCGTGCTGGTGACGCCGGCCTCGAATTTGCGGCACTGCGCGCCCTTCAAGAGCGAAAGCTCAGAGCTCGACGGTGCGCAGGCGGCGCGCTGGCAGGCGTTGATCGAGCAGGCCGATGCCGCTGAGC
Organism: Acidobacteriota bacterium; assembly: GCA_039030415.1. Taxonomy (GTDB): domain Bacteria; phylum Acidobacteriota; class Thermoanaerobaculia; order Multivoradales; family J023; genus JAAELT01. The sequence goes on along the minus strand of JBCCEE010000487.1, from coordinate 2,090 downwards.
ATGCGGGGAGCTGGGAAGCGGCTGCGAGCGCCGTCGAAGCCGCGCTAGCGCTCGATGATCGCCATGCCGGCACGCACTATCAGCACGGGCGAGTCTTGGATGCGCTCGGACGGTTCAGCGAAGCCAAGACCGCGTTCGCTCGCGCCCGGGACGAAGACGTCTGTCCCCTGCGCGCCCTCGGGCCGATGCCGGGAATTGTGGAGGATGTGGCGACCGAGCGCGGCGTGCCGTGGGTCGACTTCGCGGGTCTGATCGAGGCTCGCGCGGCCCAAGGTATCCCGGGTGATGATTTCTTTCTCGACCACGTCCATCCGACGATCGAGGGCCATCGCATGCTGGCCCTGGAGCTGATCGAGGCTTTGAGCCAAGAGGGCGTTCTGCGTCTGGCGCCGGGCTGGAACGAGGCGGCGATCGCCAGGGTAGTCGAAGAGGTCGAGGGGCGTCTCGATCCGCAGGACCATGGCATGGCGCTGTCCCAGCTGTCGCGGGTACTGGGCTGGGCCGGCAAGCTGGATGAGGCGCGCAAGCTGTCGGTACAGGCCGCGGAGCTGGCGCCGGATCTGCCGACGGTGCAGCATCAAGCCGCCCTCAGCGCTCATCTCACCGAGGATCTCGATACCGCCATCCGACTCTACCGCCGCGCTCTGCAGCTCGATCCGTCGATCGCCACCGCCCACAGTAACTTGGCGGTGATTCTCGACGAGGCCGGTCAGGACGAAACTGCGGCCGAGCACTACCGCCAAGCGATCTCTCTGCTGAGCGATAAGAACGCCGCTTATCGCGCGCGTCTGCAGCAGGCGCTCGCCGAGCTGGAAGCGAAGCGGTGACGGGATGAGGGGGTTCTTTGTCGCCCTGCTGGCGTTTGCCGCGAGCTGGCTCGCCGGCCTGCTCCCGGCGACCGCGCCGGCGGAGCAGAAGTTTGCCGCGCCTCCCAGCCTGGTGCTGATCACCCTGGATACGACGCGTAATGACGCCATTGGCCCAGCTCCCGGGCGCCCTAGCCGCACGCCGGTCCTCGACCGTCTAGCGGCGGACGGCGTTCGCTTTCAGGAGGCTATTGCGCCGACCCCTTTGACGCTGCCTTCTCATGCCTCGCTGCTGACCGGTCTCGATCCGCCGGAGCACGGGCTGCGGGACAACGGCTCTTTCGCTTTGCCACGCGAGCTGCCGACTTTGGCGACGGTGCTGTCCGAGCGCGGCTACGAAACCGCAGCGTTCGTCGCCACCCGAGTGCTCGACCGACGCTTTGGACTGGCTAGGGGATTCGACACCTACGACGACCGCATGGTCGCCGAGCGCACCGGCGAGTATGGTTACCCGGAGCGCGACGCCGCCGCAGTGACGTCGGCGGCTCTCGCCTGGCTGACGGAGCGGTCTCTCGAGCGTCCCTACTTTGTGTGGGTGCACTACTATGACCCCCACGCGCCCTATGCCGCGCCAGGCTCCGATCCGCGACGCTCGGCGAAGGAGCGTTACCGCGACGAGATCGCCTTCGTCGACCGTCAGATTGGCCGTCTGCTGGCCAGCGCGCCAGGCGCTCCTGCCGACCGGGTGGTGGCGGTGGTGGGGGACCACGGTGAGGCGCTCGGCGAGCATGGCGAGCGCACCCACGGCATCTTCGTCTACCGAGCTACCATGGTTGTGCCGCTGATCCTCAGCGGGGCGGGTGTTCCAACCGGCCGCGAAGTAGGGGAGACCGTGGCAGCCCGCCGGCTGGCGCCGACTCTGCTGCGGCTCCTGGCGGCTCCCGGTGCGGGTCGCCGGTCTGCGCCAGGAACAGCTGTGCCGGGGACAGCTCTACCAGGTACTGTGCTGCCCGGCTTGGATCTCGGTGATCCGCCGCCCGAGGCGGCGTACAGCGAGTCGCAGATGCCGGCTAGAACGTACGGCTGGAGTGGTCTCACTGCGCTCTCGGACGGGGATCATCGTCTCATTCGGGCGCCGCGACCCGAGCTTTATGAGATCGTCTCGGATCCTGATGAGCAGAACAATCTGGTGCGCGAGCAGCGGGCACTCGCCGGGCAGCTGCGGGATCGACTGTTGGGTCTCGAAGCCGGCTTTACGACCCACCAGCCGCTGCCGCTCGCGGC
>JBCCEE010000486.1:0-6494 GCA_039030415.1 Acidobacteriota bacterium | reverse complement strand
TCAAAGGGGGGAGGCAGACAGGAAGAAGGATTCAGGCTCTCCCCCTTTGGAAAAGGGGGAGCTGGAGGGGGATTCTCCGGGTGCTTACGGGCCGGCCTCGGCCAGCATCTCGCGCTACGCCTGGGGCTTGCGCTGCCGAGCAAGCTGGGCGCTGTCGCGGAAGGCGTCGAGCTGGGCTTCGAGATCCTGGGTGAGACCGCTGTGGTCTCGCAGCACTCGCTCGATGATCTGACGCAGCGTGGCGCGCAGGCGCGACAGCGTGATGCGGTCTTCCGGGGCGAGATCGGAGAGGTCGAGCGACATGGCGACCTCGAGCTGCTCTTCTAGGGTCGGTTTGCCGTAGGGGGTCTGCGGCTCACGGATCTCGCTGGCGACAGGTCTGCGGTCGGCAGGTCTGCGATCGACAGATCTGGGGTCAACAGGTCTGCGGTCGAGAGGTCTGCGATCGAGACCTTCGCTGTTGAGACCTTCGCGTTCGCCGGTGAGGAGCTCGAAACGGTGGGCGCGGTATCTCTGTTCGAGCAGGAATCCGATCAGCCAGCCCATCTGGCCGGTGGTCAGTTTGGCCGCCCCGGCGAGGTCATCGAGCTTGTCTTCGGGCCACACGCGCTGCTGACGGTACTTGCTGACGAGACTCCGGCCGACGCTCGCTTGGTCGGCCAGCTCGTAGTGCCACTTGGTGCCGGCCCTCTGCTTCAGCTCGTCCATCAGATCTTTGAGGATGCTGGTGAGGATCTCGTGGCTCATGCCCATCGCCGGGATGAGAACACATCGCCCCCGAGGTCCAGGGCAGCGCTCCTGGACTACTGGATGAGCCGTAAAGTTTGCGCTTTCGAATAGAGGTTTTCTTTTCGGGCGACGTCGCTCGGCGCGATCCGGTCGCAGCTCGGCGCGACGCATTCTCGGCTAAAAGTTGCTGTCGCGGACCTGGAAGAGATACGGTAAGAATCAACTTACAGTCACAAGATCTTTCGTCAGGCGGAAACGTCTAGGCGCACGGGGCCGCGCACTTTCGGGACTCTGGGTCCGCATTTGGCGAGAAAAGGAGAGTTTGGCCGCCGCCAATTCGTTGGCTACGGCAGTCAGAATCGTGTCTTCTCTACCTGCCGGGTATGAAGTGTTCAAGGATTACGCCGAACTTGCGCTCAACCTGAAGTGGGTGGCGAATAAGGGAGAATTGCCACCGGTCCGAGCGCTAGGGCCGCAATTTCGCCGCCCACGACTCGGGTTGATCGGAGCGACCTGATGAACGTGCAGACTTCGGTGAATGCTGGCAACGGTCCCGTGCTGGATCCGAGCGGCTAGAAATCCCCTATCGAAATCGCGGCGCGCCGGCCGCCGGCCGCCGCTTGCTTGCAGCACTTTGGTGTCTTTGCTACCGTCATTGGCTTATGGGAAGGATTGCCGAGGTAACGGCGATCACCGACAAGGTGACCGCAGAGAGTTTCCTGGGGAGGAAGCCGTCACCGGCGCTGGTGCGAGCCGTCGCCCTGCGCGCTGACGAGCTGCGCTTTCTGGATCCACCGGCTGCCCTGGGCATCGCCGAAGCGGCGCTCACGGCGCAGGCCAAGCTGCCGAAGCGATCGCGCTGGCCGCGATTGGTCGCGCTCGCCTGGTGGACCTATGGCTCGATCTGCCGCGCCCTGGCGCGCTTCGACGAAGCCGAAGCCGCGCTGCTGTTCGCGGCGCGCGTGCTACCGCCCGAGGACGAGCACAACCGCGCCGAAGTCTTGCGGCGGCTGGCCTATCTGCGCGCGGATCAGCGGCGCCAGGACGAGGCGTGCGGAATGATCGACGCGGTGCTGGAGTTCCAGCGCGCGCAGGGTGGCGGTCCCGAGCTCGGCAAGGAGCTGGTGGCCTCTACCGCGGTGCATACCCGCTTCGGCAACTATGAGCGGGTGGTGGCCGATGCCGAGGAAGCTCTGAGTCTGCTGCCTCACAACGGCGATCCGTTCTATCTGTCGGCGGTCTACAACCTGGCGTCGGCGCGTCTCGAGCTCAGCTCGAATCGCGAGGAGCTGCGGGCCGTGGCGCTGCGGGTCGCCGAGGCGGGACGCTTTGCGCAGCCCGGAACGTTTATTGAGCTGCGCATGCACTGGCTGATCGGCAAGCTGATGCGGCGTCTGGGAAAGCTCGATCAGGCGGTGGCGGCGCTCGAGCGGGCGCGCGTTGGGATCGAGGAGCGCTCCAACGGTTTCGAGCGGGCGCTGCTGATGCTGGATCTCGCCGAGGTTCACCTGGAGCGTGGCGACGCCGGCAGCGCACGCACTCTAGCTTTGACGTCGCTGGGCGTGATGCAGGCGCTGCGCAACGAGACCGAAGCGTACAAGGCGCTCAAGGTGCTGCACGAGGCAGCAGCCGAGCTAGCCCTCGATCGAGAGACCGTTCGAACCGTTCGAGCCGCTCTGGTCGCTGCCTGTACGTAGGCGATTCTCGATCGCCCTCAGGCGGGCGTCGTGCTCGTCGAGCAGGCCGGCCATGGCGCGCAGTCCGGGAGGTGGCTCGTCGCCGCCGAAGCGCTCGATCAAGTCTCGCGCCAGCTGGCGGTAGGCCGGATCGACCTGCAGCCGCTGCTCGCTCTGGGCCATCTGCTGCTCGAGCGCCAGGCCGACCGAATCGCGCCGCTGGATCAGCTGGTCGTGAAGGTCGAGCATGCTGGCGTCGATCGCTTCGAGATAGGCCAGGAGGTTGGACATCTGGGGATTGGAGCCGGCGCGCTCGATGCGGCTGATGCTGGGCTCCGAGCGACCGACCGTCTGGGCGACCTCGGACTGTCGAATCCGGCGTGCCTTGCGCATTGCCTTGAGGGCGGGACCAATATCGTTGCGGTGATAGCTCATCGTTGCCTGCTCGTTCTGCGGTACCCGTCGTGTCAGATCCATCTGTTTGTCCGTGTGGCCTGGCGGTCGGGTGTTCTCCGCTGCTGTGATGGTTTGCCCGGGCTGTCGGTTCGTAGGCTTACTTACCTCTGAGGGAATATTCGTGATCGACGCGAGTCCAGTTTCATGGACATATGCGCTCTAGCCGAGGTTGCCTCTGCTGATACGTGGGTTGTCGGCAGTGAGATGCGATCTGCCTAATCGACCTGCAGCGGCACCACCCGCAAGCGGAAGGTGCTGGCGGGGTCGGCGGCAGGGTCTGCGGTGGCGGCGTCGCCGTCTACCTGCGGCTTGGCCTGCAGGCGGTAGATGCCGGGGCTGAGCAGGCTGGCCGGCAGGCTGAGGTCGAGGGTGTCGGAGAGGGTGGGCAGCTGATCGGTGGCGCGCCACAGCTCGCCGGCCCCGGCTTCGCGCTCGAGGGTTTCGCGCTCTAGGGTTTCGCGCTCTAGGGTTTCGCGCTCTAGGTTTTCGCGCTCGAGGGTGATGAGGTAGCGCTCGGCGATCGGCGGCTCGAGGGCGAGCGAGAGCACGGCCCAGCGGGTGTCGGGATGCAGCTCGAGCCGGTGGCTGGGCTCCTGCGGCTGGCCAGGGTCGAGGGTGCCGCGGGTCTGGCCGAGGCGCAGGATAGGCGTGTTGCCCTGGGGCGAGGTGGCGCTGGCGAGCTGGGTTTCGAAACGCTGCTGCTGTTCTTCGAACTGACGCTGGGTCCACCAGATCGGCAGCAGGGCGAGCGCCAGGGTGAGGACGGCGGCCGCCGGCAGCCAGGCCTGCCGGCGAGCCAGCCAGGCGAGCAGACCGGTGCTGACGGTGAGGCGGGCGACGTCCTCGGCGGCGGCGCGCTTGATGGCGCCCTGGAAACGCTCGGCCAGCTTCAGCTGCTCCAGACACTCGGGGCAGCCCAGGTAGTGCTCCTCGAAGCGGGCGGTCTCGGCGGCGGACAGCTTGCCCATGAGGTAGCGGTCGATCACCTGGTTGGCTTCGAATTCGGCGTGCAGGTCTTGGCTCATAGGGGTCGCTCCACCAGCACTTTATTAGCCAGCCCCGCGCTGGCGATGAGACCCGCCCAGACGAGTCCCAGCAAGAGGAGGATGGCAGTGCGCTGCGCTCGGCTCAGGTTCTGGCGTTTTTGGAAGCTCAATACGAGCTCCTTGAAGCGTTGGCGAGCGCGGTGCAGTACGCGGTTGAAGTGGGTCTCGCTGAGGTCGAGGGCGGTGCAGATATGAGCTTTGTCGTCTTCGGCCACATAGAAACGGTAGAGGATCTCGCGGTCGCGGGCGGTCGGTAGCTCGGCGATCAGTTTGCGGACGAAGGCGGTCTCCTCGGCTCGGAACAGCTCGGCGGCGGGGCTGGGCTGCGGATCATGGGGGTCGACGTGGGCTTCCAGCTCTTCAGTGTAGCGGTGATGAGCGCGTCGGCGCTCGGCGGAAGCGAGGTTGCGGGCGGTGGCCCGCAGGAAGGAGAGCAGGCCGGCGGGATCCTCGAGGCCGCGACCGCGCAATCGCTCGAGGACGATCCGCAGGGTCTCTTGCGTCAAGTCTTCGGCCAGCTCGGGAGAGCCGGTGAGCCGCCGCAGGAGGTAGCGGAGGCCGTCACGGTAGCGGTCGACGAGCTCGTTTTCGGCGTGGTCGTCGCCATCGGCGATGCGCTGCGCCAGGGTGGTGGCGATGTCGGCTTCCATATCAGTTCATGCTTCCGAGCTGGGACCGGTGGTTGGCCCGTCGCCGCGGAGGGTTCCGGGGCGCTAGAGTTTTTTTCGATTGTATTCGCGGAGAATGCCATCAACCAGCGCGCACGCTCGAGCAGGCGCCGGACGAAGTCGAGGCGGAGTCGCCGCTGCCAAGAGGACTGGCGCGACCGCACGGGCTGCTGCAGGAAGGCGGTGGAGCGCTGCAGGCGCGGCCCCCTGGGAGTGGCGGCGGCGCCGCGGTCGGCGCGTAGCTCATCGGGCGATAGCGCGTGGGACGATGGGGTCGTCGGCAGGCCGGAGAGGTTGCCGCCCTTGGCGTTGCCGCCCGGGCCGTCACCGTGGGACGAGCGGATCCCGTCGCCCGTGAAGCGTGCGGACTGCAGGATTTCGAGCAAGCGCTCGGCGACCCGCAGGGCCGGGCGCGGCGTGTCGAACCTAGGGGTTTCGGCTCGCGCGGGCAGGCCGGTCGAGAGCCAGAGCAGGGTGAGACAGAGGGCGAAGCGAACGCCGCGACCAAAGGAACGAGAAACGGGACGTGCCATGGAGATGCCTCCTCGGGAAACTGGGTTGGCGATGGGCGGCGCGCGCGGCGCCGCGGTGCTCGCCAATCCAGCTGGTCGCAGCCGAGGAGGTATCTCAGGGTTTTTTCAGTTTCTCGGTTCCTTCTTGGAGCCGGGGGCCGGCATGTCTTGGGGTGCGGGGGACATCGAAGACAATCCCCCCTGGCCCCCCTTTTCCAAAGGGGGGAACCAGAATTCAGGAGGTTAGTGTTCCTGGGCGCTTGGGCGCCACGGGCTTTGACCCGGCAGAATCTAGTAGGTGGGCGGGTCGTCTTCGGGGGGCTTGCCGTCTTCTTCTTCGGCGGTCCAGCTGCCCGGTCGGGTGTCGACGTTCTCACCGTGAATCACTCGCCGGCCGCTGTTGAAACCGCAGGGACGGATGCGGAACCGCGTGCCGTCGACGGTCAGCTCGAGGGTGTCGCCCTTGAGGTCCCCCTCGAAGGGCGCGTTGGGGAAACCCTCGACGCCTTCGAAGACGACGGCAGCCTTGAGGTTGGGCTCGACCAGAGACGAACGAATATCGATCCGGCCCTTTTTGATTTTGTTGGGGCAGGGTCCGCTGGTGTCGTCGAAACAGCGCCAGAGGCCGGTGAAGTCGCGGGCGGATTCCACCAGCCAAGCTTGGTCGTTGCGTTCGTTCGTCATGAGCTCCTCCAGAGTGAGGAAGCCACCCGCGGGTGGCTTCCAGTTGCTTCAGTAAGTGACGGCCTTTAGATGTTACAGGCCGGTATCCCGCCCATTGGCCGCCTATCCCGGCGGCTTCGAGGATCCGTCCTCTTCTTCGGCGGTCCAGCTGCCGGGTAGCCCACCGATGGGGAAGCCCTTGCAGTGGATCACCCGCTTGCCGTTCCTCTCGCCGAAGGGCTCGATGTGAAACGTGCCTTTGCCGCCGTTGATCGAGAGCTCCAGCTTACCGCCCGTAGAATCGGCTTCAAAAGAAGCCTTGCAGTTACCTGCGAAGACCGAGTCGTCGTCGAAATCCGAGAATCGGACCTCGGCACGATCCTCGTTCGAGGCTTCGATGACGACCCGACCCTTGTCAATGGTGGCGAAACAGGGGCCCTTCGAGGCGTCGAAACAACGCCATTCGCCTGCGAAGTCTTCTGAGGAGTTGGATTGCCAGCGGCGGTCGATACATTCGTGCGTCATGGGGACCTCCAAATAATGTAGCCATGTGATGGCTTGTGGTTTGGGATCACACCTGTCGCGGCGGCGGTCACGATCTCACCTGAATTACTTCGCCCGGCAATTTTTTTACGAGCGCTTCCTTCGCCCGACGGTGAGACGCCTCATGGCGTGTCGCCCAAGACGATGAACGCCGCCCAATAATAAGGGTCTCGCCACTGCCGGTCGCGGGTGAGGTTGCGC
>JBCCEE010000485.1:0-6508 GCA_039030415.1 Acidobacteriota bacterium | reverse complement strand
TCGGCCCAACGATGCCGAGGACCTCGCCGCGACGGACCTGGAAGGATACGTCTCGTAGTGCCCAGAAGGGGTGCGGCGTCGGCGTCTCGGAAGAAGCACCCCGCCCGACCGCGGTCTGGATCGCCCGCCAGGCGCTGCTCAGCAGCAAGCGCCCCGCGGTCCTCTTCTCTCCGAGCCGGTAGGCCTTCCACAACCCGCGCGCTTCGAGTACGGGCTTGCCGCTCGCCTGATGGGGCTCGGCATTTTTTTCCCTGGCACTGTTTATCCCCGCACCGTTTATCCCCGCACTGCTTATCCCGGTACTGCTCATCCCGGCGCTGCTCATAGGTGATCGGCCAGCGTGCCTTCGCGCCAGCGGAAGAATGCGATCCCCGACACCATCAGGACCAGGGCGCTGATCGCACTCATCGCCAGGCCCGGGAGGTTGAGGGCAGTCTGGCCAGCGAGCAGAGACCAGCGGAAGCCGTCGAGAACGCCCACCATGGGATTCAGAGCATAGAGCAGAGCCCATCGTTCCGGCACCACGACGCTCGAGAAGCCGACCGGTGATACGAGCATAGCGAGCTGCAGGAAATACGGTACGAGGTGACCGAAATCACGGTAGCTAGCATTGAGAACCGAGAGCCACAGGCCGAGACCGAACGATGTCATCACCGCCAGAGCGACGAACAGCGGCAGCGCCAGAGCTCTCATATCGGGAAACACGCCGTACGCTCCCATGAGCACCGCGTAGACGACGCTCGCCACGAGGAAATCGAACAGCACGACCAGCTGGACCTGAATCAAGAGAAGGATCCGCGGGAAGTAGAGCTTCGTGATCAGAGACTTGTTCCGCACCAGGACACCGCTACCGCGTCGCGCGCCAGCGGCGAGAATCTGCCAGCCCAAGAGACCGGAGAGGACGAGCAGCGGATAGGGCACCTCGCCTTCGCTGGGCAGGTTCGCCAGGCGCTCGAACACGAGGGTCAAAACCACCATCGAAATGAGCGGGTGGACGACGGTCCAGGCGAGGCCGAGCGCGGTTTGTTTGTATTTCGAGCTCAGATCACGCCGCGCCAACCGCCACAGCAGCTGCTTGAAGCTCCAGACTTCCGACCAGTAGTGGCGAGCGCGCTGGCCCGGCCGGATGATCAGCTCTTCAGGCTCGGGCTCGCGGGCCGGCGCTCCCACCATCGGGTAGGAGTCTTGGGTGCGGATCATCCCCGTGCTCCCGGACGCTGCGAGCCGCGACGCACGAGATAGCTGCTCAGGCTGAATCCCTCTCGCCTGAGCCTGGCGCCGAGACCTCGATGCTCGAAACGCCACAGGTAGCGTCTCAGTCGCTTGTCGATGGCCGGATGCCGCTGGCCCCACCGCTTGGCTCGCCAGATCAGCCCGTGAGCCAGGCGATCGCTCAGGGCCCAGGCGCGTCGCACGACGTTGGGAACCGCGAGTTTCTGAAGACGTCGCCGGAGCGTCGAGCGGCCTAGGTTCTTCTCCAAGGTGCGGCGAGCCGCGGCGATTTCGGACTGCAGCGAGACGCTTCGCGCTTCGGATACCCGCACCGGAGGCTCGGCTGCGACCTCCCGCATCAGGCTCAGGAAGGCCGCTGGTGAGTGTTCGCGCAGCCAAGGCTCTCGAGCTCGCTCCGCCCGTCGGGCATAGCGAGGGTAAGCCTGCTTCACGTCGTTCAGGGCGTCGATGAAGCTCTCGACGTAACCGTCTTTGAACGTCGCGCCAAGGCCGAACCGCCGGACCTGTTCTCCGCACCAGGTGCCTTCGGTGGTCACCACCGGCTTGCCGAGCTGAATCGCGTCGCTGAGGACTCCCGACGTCCGCGACGCGAAAGTATCTCGGCGGTAGGGAATGAGAATGATGTCGGACTCGATCATGCGGCGCCGATATTCCTCGGGGGAGAGGATCCCCTCGACCATCTCCGCCCACGGTCGCAGCTGATCCGCATGCAGTCGCATCGACGCCGGCGTGGTGGGTCGATAGAGTTCGCGCACGACGAAGCGCAGACCCTCCGCCTCGCCTCGCTCATTCATCCTCTCGACCGCTTGCGCCAGGAGATCGTAGCCTTTCGACAGCTGGAGATTGCTCGGATAGTACGCCACCAGCGGCTGCGATCCTGTGCGGGGCCGCGGCCCTGGCGTAGCCGGAAGCGCGTCGGTATAGTCGGTCACGCTGAACATTGGCCAGAGACGCAGCGGCTCCTCGCACAGTTTGCCCAGGGCGTCTCGCAGCATCGGGGAATCGGCACACAGGTGCACGCCAAGCTCCTGCCGGAGTTGACGCGTCGCGAGCAGGCAAGTCTTCAGTTCCCGCAGCAGTGGCTTCTTGTCGCCAAACAGCACGAAGTGCGCATAGAAGAGGTTGAGCACGAACACGGCCCGGGTCGGCCTTTGCTCGGCGATCGCCGCGAGCACCGGCAAGATGTGGTGGTGGTCTGCCAGGTACATGCTGAAGACGGTGAGGGTCTCGGAGTCGGTCGACTCGAGCGCGCCGATTGCGGCGCTCAGCTCGCGGCCGAACCCGTCGGCGACCTCGCTGCCACTCGAGGCCGCCCACGAGTGGGACTCGAACCACGGAACGATGCCGGTCTCAACCACCTCGTCGACGCTGAGCAGGTTGACGCCGAGGCTCGCCAGCGAAACAAAGGTACCGCCTCGCGCTTCGACCTCGGTCCGGCAGCGCAGGTCATGGTGGAGGTAGTGACCGAAGCTGTTCACCAGATCTGGATTGATGCTCACCACCCGCTCACTTCGAGAGCCGTCGAGCGCGACCTCGAGCGCGGCTCGAGCGGGCCCCCGGCGGCGCAGGGCGGGAACCAGAGAATCCACCATCGAGACGTACCGTCGGCCGATCTTCTCGCCGGCCTGCATCCAACGTTCGGTGTTTCGGCAATGCTCTAGGTAGTACTCGTTGTAGTCGAGTTTGAAGAACCCCGGATGGACCGACTGGATGTTGTCCATCAGCTCGCCGAACTGAGTCTTTGGATTGTGGCTCCAGAACGATCCATCCTCTTCCAGGGGCCGACCATCGCAGCCGATCACGTGGATTTCGCGCGCCAGGGTCGACGCGATGGGAAGCAGAAGGAAGGTGAGCACGTTGTCCACGCTCCTGAGCTCGAAGGTCTGGTTCAGGTCGAGGTTGATGGGGCGGTCCTTGCGGACCGGGATGCCTATCGTTCTCGATTCGAGCTCCGGCAGCAGGTCGACGAACAGCGAGAAGTATTTGCGGGGAATGCAGATCGTGAAGTCGTGGCGCTCGGCGGCTGACCGGACCTCGTCTCGAAACCGTGCCGCGTACCGTGAGCAGCCGAAGTGGAAGATGGGATCCGCAAAACAGAGGATCTCAGGCCGCACGTGATCCATGAGGTCGCGGTCTTTGATGATCGTGTTGCACACGATCGTCAGTCCGTCAGCGAAGTCGAAGTCCGAGTAGCGGTCGGCAGACGGGCCGGTACCGAAGACATAGGCTCGCTCGGCGCCTCCCAGGCGTTCGTACAATGCTCGGAGGGCGGCGCAGTGGCGCTCCTCGAGCCCCGCGTCGTGCGGTTCGTTGCGGAACCCGGCCTCGATGTAGAACGAGCCCTCGAGACGCACCCGGTGTTTGTCGACCCGGAAGAGCTGCTTGCCGCGGGCGTGCGCCAGTCGCTCCTTCCAGACCCGTTGCTCCTGCAAGACCCGTTGCTCCTGCAAGACTGGTCCCTCCTGACAGACTGGTCCCTCATGACAGACCTTGGGCCAGGTCTCCTCGAGACGCCACAGCAGTATGAGATCAGCCTGTTCTAGGGCGCGGTCGATCGACTCCGCGTCATCGGGCGAGAGTCGCTCGAGGCAGGGGGCGAGGCGTCGAAACCGTTCGGCAATGAGCGGATCGTAGCTCTCCGGCACCTCGAGCTCGTGGGGCAGAGCCGAATCGGTCACGAACACCAGGGATTCGAGCTCCAGGTGCGCGAGATAGAACGCGGCCCGCGCCAGGCAGTCCAGGAGGTCGGCCGTTTGCTCGATCTGAGGTGCGAAGAACGCTCTCATGCGTGATCAGATGGCCCGTGCTACCGTGCCCCAGCCAACCCGGGCCGGCGCACCGCCATGGCCGCGTCGACCTCGCCTGGACTCCGTCGAATCTCGGATATCCTCTGCCTCGTGCTCACGTTCTGTCGACTCGACGCCGGCCGGCAGACTCGCCGGCCATCGCTTCTCGATCCCAACGCACCGGCGCGGCGACTTCGCCCGGGGCGGTCGGCACCTCACGCTCGAGGTACTCGCCAATGATCGCGGTCTCGGCCTCGATGAGGAAGGGTGGTTCCGGCTGGTTCTTCAATGTGATGCACGACCTCGTCCACGCCGCGACGGGGGTGAACACTCGCAAAATGAGGACCCTGTTTCCTGCTTTACAAACGATCATACACCCGCCCAACTGCCTGGTGAAGCAGCTGAGCCGGGAGCACCTCGAGCGACTCGACTTCCTTCATGCCGACGGCAAGACGATCGTTCTCAAGACGCATGCCAGTCCCTCCGCCGAGCTGTGCGCTCGACTCGAAGCCGGCGTTGCCAAAGCAGCCTACCTCTACCGTGATCCGCGCGACGTGGCGCTCTCGGCCTTCGATCACGCCGAGTCCATTCGGGCCGACCCGCAGCGCTTCGTCAACAAAGGGCCCTACGAGTTTATGGAGAGTCTCGACGACGCGATCCGCTTCGCCGCCAAGCAGCTGCGCACCTGGCGCGCCTGGACCGAGCTCGAATACGTCTTGACGGCGCGTTACGAGGACTTCTTGAGAGACGACGAGGCGCTGGCGATCCGGATGGCCGAGTTTCTCGAGCTCGATCTCGCGCGCCGCAAGATCGTGAGGATCGTGGCGCGTTACCGTCCCGCGAAGCTCAACGGTCTCAGAGCGCGGCGCGTTCACTTCAACGTCGGGACGGCCCGCAGGTTCGAGAAGACGATGAACCGGCGTCAGCTGGACCTCTGCAACGAGCTGTTCGGAGACCATCTGCCGAAAATGGGATATCAGCTACTCTAGCGCTGTGCTCGGGTCGCGGGTGGATAGGTCCTCAGCCGACACCTCCTCAGCCGACACCTCGAAGAGGCGGTAGCCGCCGGCAGCAGCCGTTCCCTGCAGGTGAAAGTCGCTCAGAGCCTGTTCGATGGCGGTAAACGCGCCGTCCTCGCACTCGGCCATCACCAGCAGCTCCGTGCCCTCGGCCACGAGCTCACGGAGGGCGGCGAGCGACAGCTTCTTGGTCTCGCACTCGAGTAGGGTCCGGCCAGCTCGGAAGATCACGGGACGCCGGTCTGCCGCGGCGTAACCCGAGCGCGTCGCGATTAGCTCGACCCGGTCGAAATGGGTCAGCCCGAGGGCGACGGCGACCGGCTCCGGGGCGAGGACACGGTGGCCTGCGAGCCGAGGCCCCGCTACCCGGACGAATTCGCGAGCTCCGGCGGGAAAGCGGGTGGCCAGTGGGGCCTTCCACTCGACCTGGTTGGCGGGCGAGAGCACCGGTGCAAGGTGGGACGCCCACAGCAGGGCGATCAACCCCGCAATCCCCCAGCGTCCAGCGCGCCACAATCCTAGGGACCGCGATCCCAAAGACTGCGCTCCAACAGACCCCCGAGCCGGACGCATGACGAGGACGAGCAGGGCCAAGCATAGCGGCAGCGGCAGCACGTAGTAGAGGCGCCAGACGGACGATCCGAGCGCCATCGACAGCAGACCGCCGATCGGGGGAGCGTAGGAGATGAACGCGGCAACGCCACTGAAGGCGGCCACTAGGCGCGCGAGCGGCTGAACCAAAGTCATGAACGGCAGGACCCCCACGAGCAGCAGATCTCGGGCCACGATCGTCCACCAAGCGCCGGCGATCCTCTCGAAGGCGACGGCGGCTCCAGTGGTGCTCGTCGGCCAGCCGGCCAGAGCGTCGGAGAGATCGCCAGGGCTAGCTCGCCACACCAGAGCCAGCACGATGGCGCCGAGGATCCACCCTGGAGCCGGGGCCGCCAGCGCCAGGCCGACCCGTCGCAGGCGATGCCGGCGGGCACCAAACGCGACCGCGTACGCGATCGGCAGCGCGGTGCCCGCGACCACCAGCAGAACCACCATGGAACGATTGAAGGCGACGCCGACGGTCGCCGCCATGACGACCAGAACCCATCGCGAGACCTGCGGCCGGGCGAGAAATCGCAGCTGGAGCAGCACGAAGAGTGGCAGCACGATCGACCAGGCGACGACTTTGCCCTGCCACAACCGGATGAGCGTCATGTTGCCGAACGAGCGGTGCGTTCCGCCGTCGAGAAACAGCAGGCAGGCGCTGAGCAGCACGGCTCCGGCGACCCACTTTCGAGGCACTCGAAAGTGGGTGAGCAGGCCAGCGAGGACGGCACACCAGACGAACACGCTGAGCGCAGCGAACGCATTGTGATATCCGATCAGCGGATCGAGCCCGACCAGCCGCGAGGCCATGACCACGAACGGCTCGAAGGCTTCGTTCTCGTTGAGGAGGCGCAGCACCGGCCAGGGGCGATC
>JBCCEE010000484.1:0-6520 GCA_039030415.1 Acidobacteriota bacterium | reverse complement strand
GCGTATCCACGAGCCGACGTATTTCAGTCCGAACAACGCGCCCGCCGGCGCGACCTCGCTGTGCGCCGACGTGACCTGCTTCGAAGACGACGAAGTATGGTGCGATGCGACGCTGGCCGAACGCGTAGCCCAGGAGCTGGTGCGCCTGAAGATCCTGCCGGAGCATGCCCACGAGATTGCTGGCGTGCATCGAGTCGCCCATGCGTATCCGGTCTACGAGCTCGGCTACCGCGACGTCCTGCAGCGGGTCCAGACTCGCTTCTCGGAGATCGACGGGCTGGAGACGATCGGACGCAGCGGCACGTTCACCTATCTGAACATGGATGGTTGTTTCGCCGCCGGCTCAGCCGGTGGCGCCGCTGCATCCCGCCCAGCAGTACCCCGCCAAGCAGTCTCCCGCCAAGCAGCACCCGGCCAAGCAGCACCCCGCCAAGCGGTGCCTCGCCGAGAAGCCCATGGCTGATCCCGAGGCGCGCGGCAGCCTGTGCTTTCTCGTCCCGGCGGTGATCGGCCACACGCGCGGCGCCACGTTTGACCCGGTAGCTCACTACTACGCCAGACTGGCCGAGGATCTCGCCGCGCGCGGCTGGCAGGTCCACATCGTGACGGAATCGACGCCGGGACCCGAGACGCGTCAGCGAGGCGTCACCACCTGGGACGCGCGGACGCTGGCCCTCGAAGCGTTCGCCGACCGCGGACCCAAGCGCGAGACGCCAAGCAACGCCGACCGACGGCGGGCTGGCGAGCGGGTCGATGATCTGCTGCGCGACTGCCATCCGCTGCACGGTCGATCGGCGGTCTTTCATCACGCGCTGCTGGCGCTGGGTACGCGCCAGGGCGAGCTCGATCTCATCGCCTACCCGGACGTCGGGGCGCTCGGATTCATCCCCGCGCTGCAGCACCGCAGCCGCTGCTGCTACGGCCGGGCTCGCTTGGTTTGTACGCTACACGGTCCTCTGCTCTTCCTGCGCGCCGCGGCGGAGATCGATCACGTCGACCTCGAGACGCTGAAAGTCGCGTGGCTCGAACGGAGCGCTTTCGAAAAAGCGGACGTTCGGCTAGCGGTCTCCACCGACGTCGGGCGCTGGTCCGAAGCCCGCTGGACGCTGCAGGCCACGCCTCCGAGCGAGCCCTGCCAACCCTGGCGCCAATCGTGGCGCCAATCGTGGCGCCAGGCGCTCCCCGAACATCGTCCGCGACCGCAGCTCGGCTCTGAGGTCTGCCTGCTCGGGACCCCGAATCTCGACGAAACGGCCAGCCTGCCGGCCTTTCTCACTGCCCTCGCGGGATCGCCACGGACCGTCCGTTTTCTCGGCGTGAACGGCCAGCTGGCCTTCACCTTCAGCTCGCCGTCCACCTCGCGCGCCATCGAACAGGCGTTCCGCGGCACCCCGACGCGCAGCGCACAGGAGTCGATCGAAAGCCTCGACCAGCTGCTCGAGCGCCTGGCTGACGACCCCGCGCTGATGGTGTTCTTGCCGCGAGCCTGCCCGGTACCTCACCCGGTCGTGCTCGAGCTGCTGCATCGCGGCCTGCCCTTCGTCATCTCGGATGTCGACTCGATTCCCGAGACGCTCGGCCCGGAGCTCACGTCTCGGCTGGCCGTTCCGCCGCGAGACCCGGCAGCCATTCAGAAATGGATCGACGAGCTATGCGCCCTCGACGCGGGCGATCAGCACGACTTGATGACCGCCATTCACCAGCGCTGGCGTCAGCTCCAGGATACCTCCGAGCCGATCCGGACCCTGGAGCGAGCGGTCGCCACCCCACGCGCTCGGCCCGCCGCGCCGGCGCTTCCTGCAAGCACTCCGGAAGTCGCCGTAGTGATTCCGTTCTACAACACCGCGCCTTATCTGGACGCCTGTCTCGACTCCCTCGAGCGCCAGACCGGCGCGGACTTCGAGATCATCGTCGTCGACGACGGCAGCGATGATCCGGAGTCTCTGGATCTCCTGCGGGACGTGGCCCAGAATCGACCCGCGGTACGGCTGCTGCGCAAGGCCAATGGCGGGGTCGGGGATGCGATGAATCATGCCCTGGCGAACACCCGCGCTCAGCTCATGATCGAGCTGGATGCCGACAACATCGCGCGGCCCGAGCTGGTGGCGACCCTGACCCAAGGCAGGCGGAACCGCCCTGAGCTGGCCGGGCTGTCGTGTCACAACGCGACGTTCTACGACTCCGACGAGCCGGCTCTGGTCGACGCCCCGGCGAGCTACCGGCAGCACGCGCGCTGGTACTGGCGCATGATCGGTCCCGCCCTGCCGGTGCTGTTTTTCGAGAATATCCAGGGCGATGCCTGCGGCATCCTTAGCACCGAAGCGCTGAGAGCCATCGGCGGTTACCCCGACGACAAGCGTGGCTTCCACGATTGGGGCGTCTGGCTGAAGCTGCTGGCTCACGGCCATGCGGTCGACGTTCTGCCCGAGGTGCTCTACTTCCACCGCCAGCGCCCCGGCTCGGACGGCCAGCTCAAGAAATGGTTCTATGTCGACCAGCAGAATCAGCGGCTTATCAGCGACCTCGCCCGCCAGCAGCCCGACGTCTACAGCCGCGAGATCCTGCCGGACCTGCACCTGCTCTGCCGCCAGGCCGTGACCCTCGAAGCTCGACAAACCAGTCTGTTCGAGCGCGGCCTGCGCAGTCTGCGCGACGCGGGCCCAAGGGCCACCGCGCGGCGTGTGCTGCGCTGGCTGCGCGGCCAGCACGCCCTGCACCAGGATTGAGAGCCGCGGCGATGGCACGGGCGGCACGATGCGAAGACGCATGAGCGACGCCTGGCGCCGACCGCTGACCGCCGCCACGGATCCCGTGGTGCTCGCCTTCGCGGGCTGGACTCTGCTCTGTCATCTAGCGACCGCCCTGGGGGGATCGCTCGACGAGCTGATCATGGCCACGATCATGGCCGCGATCCTGGTCGCAGCTGCCGCCTGGATGTTGCGGCAGCGAGCCGACCGCACGGCGGGAGAGATACCGCATGGCCGCGTGTTGATCGACCCGCTGGCCGGCCGCTACGACGCGATCCTACTGGTAGCGCTCGTCGCAGGCGGAGCCTCGTTCACCAGCCTGCCGTCTTGGCTGCTCCTGACGCTGGGTGCTCTAGCGCTGGCGTCGGTGGCCGCGCGCGACGCGCTACGCCCGGCAGCGATCCGTCCCGCGCCGCCGGCACGAGCCCCGGCTTGGATCCTCGTAGCCATCGCGCTGGTGGCGGCACTCGCCGCCACCAGCCTGCATCGCCCGGATGCCGACGACGCCTATTACCTGCGGCTGGCAGCCCGCGCCGTCGATCACCCGGATGCTCCGCTCATGCGCTGGAACCCGATTCAGCCGGAGATCCCGATCCGGCCCAGCGACCAACTGCGAACGTTCGAGATGAGCCTGGCGGCAGCCTCGCGGCTCACCGGCATGTCGGTGCTCGCGATCGATCACCTGTGGGTGCCCGCGCTGTGCGCGCTGCTGATGGTCGCCGCCCAGGCTCGACTCCTGCGGCGGCTGGCACCCGAACGCTGGCTGGTCGCGCTGCTGGTGCTGATGATCGTGCTGTTGACCGTTGGCGGGGTGCATCGGTGGCACGGCAACTTCGCTTTCGCCAGGCTGTGGCAGGGCAAGAGCATCCTGCTGTCTTGCCTGCTCCCCTTGGCGACCGTCTACGGCCTCGACTACGGGCGCCGGCCGAGTGGCCGGGGGTTCGGCCGCCTGGCAGCGGCTCACCTGGCGGGCATGGGCCTGTCACCGCCGGGCCTGTGGATGGTGCCAGCCGTCTCGATGCTGGCAGTGTGCAGCGCTGCCAGCAGCTGGCGACCGGTCCTGACGGCTCCGATCGCCAGCCTCTACTCCCTGGTCTGGGGAGGCTGGCTGCATGTGACCATGGGCTCCACGCTGAGCACGAGCGCCGAGACCGTCACCGCCGTCGCCCTGACCGACGACGCCGCGACCCTGGTGCTCGGCGACGGTAGCTTGCGCGTCGCGGCATGCCTCGCCATGGCCACGGCATGGTGGACTTGCCGTAGCGTCGCGGCGCGGAGATTCTGTCTGCTGGCTCCCCTGGCCTGCGCCATCAGTTTGAATCCCGCCATCTCCCGATGGATCGCGGAGACTCTGGTGCACACCAGCATCTTCTGGCGTCTGCTGTGGTTGATTCCGCTGCCGGTCTTCCTCGCCTTGATGCTGACCGCACCCTACGCCTGGCCCGATCGTCCGGACTCTCGCCGCACTCGCCTTCTCGCCACCGCGGGCCTGCTGGTTGCCTTTCTGGGATTTGGCCCCGAGCACTGGCTCATATCGGAGGCGAACCGCACGCAAGTCCGTCCCTGGCAGCTCAAAGCGCCGACCCAGGAGCTCGAGGCCGCGCGCCTTCTCGCCGACCACGTCGCTCCGGACGAGTGGATCGTGGCTCCGGAAGAGATCACGGCCTGGCTCGCGACCCTCCACCATCCACCGCGGCCTCTGGTCGTACGCAGCGCGTACCTGATCGCCGAACCGGAAGAGCGCCAGCTGCTGATCTGGCTCAGCCGACTGGCGGGTAGCCTGGGGCAAGACCCCAGGGGTCTACAGCGCTTTCTCGAGGAGATCGGACACCGTCAGCTCAGCGGTCTCTGCGTCCGCGCCGGCTCCGACGCTCTGACCGTTGGCCTCATGTCTCTCGGTTACGGCCTTGCAGACACAGCAGGCCCCTGGCAAATCTGGGTCTTGGGAGCTGAGGATTTAGAAGTTGACCACTAGCGCCGTCGTCAAGATGCTGTCCAGCTCGTCGAGCTCGACCGCCACGAGGTCGCCGGTCGGCATCAGGTCGCGGTCGAAGAGCGTGATGTCGGCCAGTGACGGCTGGTTGTCGTACAGCAGCTGCAGGCTCGCCTTGAGCGCCAGCCGCTCGGTGAGCGAGACCGCGATCGAGCCCACCATGTCGATCCGTAGATCTTCGGTGTCGTCGAGGTTCTCGTCGACCACCACGGTGTGCTCGAAGGTCGCCCCCTTGCCGAAGGTCTTCGACAGACTCGAGGCCAACCGCAGCCCCGGGAAGGTCTCCTCGGTGCCGTCGACATCTTCCTGACGGGTGACGGTCACGCCGTAGTCCGTGCGGAATTTGAAGGTCTCGCTGTCCCGCCAAATGTGCCCGACGCCGACCTGAAACGAGCTACGGCTGTCGATGCCGGCGAAGCGGTTGCGATCCCAGGACAGGCCGACGTGACCGGTCAGCCGCTCTCCCAGGGATCGCTCGTAGCGCCCCTCCAGCTTGTAGCTCTCGGCGGTCGTCTCGGATTCCGGAGTGCGCACCTCGAAGCGGTCCAACGTGCCCACCGCAAAGCGATCCGAGGTCGACTCGAGACGCACGCCCTCCGCCCGCAGGATGAGCTTGGAACGCTCCCAGGCGTGCTCGAGAGCGCTCTTGAAGCCCAGGGACGTCGACTCCGCGTTGCCGGCAGTCGCCACCAAACTGAGCTCGGCGGTGCCCGACCAGCCCGTCTCTTCGGCCATCACAGGTGACGCGACCGTGAGCAAGCATGCTGCTATCAGCAGCCAGCCAGAGGTCCGGCAAATCGCTCGTCGCGACTTGTCGAGAGAACGACCGATCAGTTTTTTCTTTGAACATAAATATGTCACAGGAATCATGCTAGAGAGGCTCCGTTTGGATCATATTCCCAGGCTAAGATGAAACGTATTGGCTCAGCAAAGCTCAACCCGCTGGGTCCTAGGATCCCGCAGGTCTGGCTGCAGGGCCGCATAGTCTACTCATGCCCCCAACGCATTCCAATCTACGTCGCGAACCCGAAGCAGGATGAGATCCAAACTGCTCTTGGCTCTGGGATCGTGCGCCGTATCGATCGCGCTGTGCGAGGCGCTTCTGTGGCTGTTCGCCGGTACGCTCTATCCAACGCCGTGGTTTCCGGGTGACATCGAGGCCGAGCGTGACGCCACCTACGATTCCTTAATCGGCTGGAAACTCCCGCCGAACGTCGAGCTGCCGGAAGTCAGCGACGAGTTCGACGTCACCATTCGATCCAACCCCCAGGGCTTCCGCTCGCGCCACGATTTCAGCCAGCCGACGGAGGATCGCAAGCTGGCGTTCCTCGGCGATTCCTACACCTTTGGCAGCGGCGTCGAAGATGAGGAGACCTTCGCCTCACGGCTCGAGACGCTGCTGCCGGGCAGCCGCAGCTACAACTTCGGCATCGGAGCCTTCGGCATCGATCAGATGTGGCTGACCCTGCGGCATTATGCTCTACCGCTCGAGCCGGATCTGGTGATCCTGAGCTTCATTCGCTATGACCTCGACCGCAGTCTGTCGAGCTATCGCCGCGATCACATCTGGCGCGAGAAGCCCGCCTTTCGGCTGGTCGGCGACGAGCTTATGCCGATGACCCGGGACAGCCGGCCCTCGGCCATCGGCCGCTGGATACAGCAGCGCTCACGGCTGCATCAGCTGTGGCGCAAGACCGAGCACTCGCTGAGCCGGCGGCACGCGATCGGCTATCGCTGGCGCTTGAACCGGGCTCTGTTCGAGGCCATCCGGGACGACTGC
>JBCCEE010000483.1:0-6548 GCA_039030415.1 Acidobacteriota bacterium | reverse complement strand
CGATTCTGACGACGCAGCCCGCGCTCGGCCGAGCGCTGCGTCGCGGCGAGCGTCTGGATGCGGCGGTCGAGCTGCTGAAGGGTGACGCGAAGCCCCAGCTGTTGGCCGAGTCCGCCGGCATGGCGCCGGTGCTGGAGCTCATCGGACGGGTCGGCCCGTCGGATGCCAACATCCTGCTGACCGGCGAGAATGGCACCGGCAAGAGCCTGGCGGCGCAGGTGATCCATGGCGTCTCCCATCGTTCCGGCAAGCCGCTGATCACGGTCAACATCGGCGGGCTATCCGAGTCGATCTTCGAAAGTGAGCTGTTCGGACACGTCAAGGGCGCGTTCACCGACGCCAAGAGCGATCGCGTCGGCCGCTTCGAGCTCGCCGATGGCGGTACGCTGATGATGGACGAGATCGCCAACGTCCCGCCGTCGCTTCAGACCAAGCTGCTGCGAGTGCTCGAAACCGGCGAGTTCGAGCGCGTGGGATCTTCCAAGACGCGGCGCGTCGACGTTCGGATCATCTCGGCGACCAACGCCGATCTGGATGAAGAGGTCAAAGCCGGGCGGTTTCGCCAGGACCTGCTGTTCCGGCTCAACACGGTGGAGATTCGTATGCCGGCGCTGCGCGACCGTCGTGAAGACATCCCGCTGTTGGCGGCGCACTTCCTGAACCGGCACGGTCGCCGCTACCGCAAGCCCGCCGAGCGCTTCGACGCCGAGGCGATGCGCAGCCTGCTGGATCATCCTTGGCCGGGCAACGTGCGCGAGCTCAGCCATGTCATCGAGCGGGCCGTGCTGATGTCGGACGGTGCGGCGGTGAAGCTCGGCGATCTCGGACTGCGGACTTCGGTCTCAGACGCCGCCCGTATCGAAGAGATGACCCTGGAGGACGCCGAGCGGTTGCTCATTCGCAAGGCGCTCGAACGCTTTGGCGGCAACGTCAGCGATGCGGCAAAGGGGCTGGGGCTATCCCGCAGCGCGCTCTATCGGCGACTCGAGAAGTACGGCCTCTAGCGGCCGTTTGGCGACCCGGGCCGGCCGCGTGAACCACGAGCGTCGCATTTTTTGGATGGCGGTGGCGGCCGGACTCCCCGGTTCGATGATCGCGCTGATCATCTTCTGGACCGGCGACTACTCGGCAAAAGTGCAGTGGACGTTCACGGTCTTGATCCTCAGCCTGTGGTGGGGTTTCGCGTTCGCTGCCCGCGAGCGGGTGGTGACTCGGCTGCAGACCCTGGCCAACCTGCTCGAAGCCCTGCGCGAGGGGGATTACTCGATCCGGGCTCGCCAGCCGCGTCCGGACAACGCCCTCGGCGAGGTCATGTTCGAGGTCAATCAGCTGGGCGATCTGCTGCGCACCAGTCGCTTCGACGCCGTCGATGCCGCCGCCCTGCTCGAGAAGATCATCGAAGAGATCGATGTCGCGGTGTTCACTTTCGACGAAGCGACCCTCCTTCGCCTGGTCAATCGTGCCGGCGAACGCATGATGGCGCAGCCTGCTGCTCGCCTGATCGGCCGCTCCGCTAGCGACCTCAATCTGGCGGACTGTCTGGAAGGCGAAGCCGGTCGCACCTTCGAGCGTGCCTTCCCGGGACAAACCGGCCGGTGGCAGTGCCGCAGCTCGACCTTTCGCGAAGGCGGCCTGCCCAACCATCTGCTGGTGCTGAGCGATCTCTCGAAGGCGCTGCGCGAGGAGGAGCGCCAGGCCTGGCGCCGTCTGATCCGGGTGCTGGGCCACGAGCTCAACAATTCGCTGGCGCCGATCAAGTCGACCGCCTCGACCCTGTCTCGGGTCTTGCGGAGGGATCACCCCCATGAAGGATGGAAGGACGACGCCGAGCGCGGTCTGCAGATGATCGCCGAGCGCTGCGAGTCTCTGAACCGGTTCGTGGCGGCCTATTCGCGCCTGGCCCGCCTGCCGTCGCCAACCCTGCGTCCGACGGCGATCGCGGCACTGGTGCGGCGCGTTGTGAGCTTCGAGACTCGGCTGCCGGTCAGTCTGCGCGATGGGCCGGAGATCTATGCACCCGCCGATGTCGACCAGCTCGAGCAGCTGCTGATCAACCTGGTCAAGAACGGCGTCGAGGCAGCGCTCGAGACCGGTGGTGGGGTCGAGGTCGGCTGGAGCCAGCGCGACGCGACACTCGAGGTGGTGGTGGTGGACGAAGGGCCCGGGCTGTCGAACACGCAAAATCTCTTCGTGCCGTTCTTCACCACCAAGCCGGGCGGCACGGGTATTGGTCTGGTGCTCTGTCGCCAGATCGCCGAGGCCCACGGTGGCACCCTCGAGCTCGCCAACCGGCCGGATCGCACGGGTTGCCAGGCGCGCTTGTATCTGCCGATGGGCTGAACCCTCTGCGGTGCTCTGCGAGCAACGCGATATGCTGGTCGCAGTCATGGCCGATCTGCTCCAGATCTTGAAGGATACGCCCTCCGGACCCACCCTCTTGCTGCAGGCCAGCGAGCTGACGGCGGCACCGCGCTGGCTGCTCTTTCAGCGGCCGCTCGCCACTCTGGCGACACGGCGGGTCGAAGAGGTCGCGCCGGTGCTCGAGGAGGCGACAGCGCAGGTCGAGGCGGGGCGCTGGGCTGCCGGTTTCATCAGCTACGAAGCGGCACCGGCGTTCGATCCCTCGCTGGCGGCGTACGATCCTGGGCCGCTGCCGCTCACCTGGTGGGGTATCTTCGACGCGCCACGCGAGGTCGCGTTGAGCGAGAGTCTGACGGGCGATTCGCCCGAGCTGGATTGGCAGCCGGCAATCTCCCAGGCTAGCTACGGGCAGGCCCTGGAGCGGATCCGCGACCGTATCGCCATGGGTGACACGTACCAGGTCAATTTCACGTTTCCGCTCACGGCGCCGTGCGAGGTCGAGCCCGAGAAGCTTTTCGCGGCGATGGTAGCGGCTCAGCGCTCGCGCTACAGCGCCTATCTGGACCTCGGGCGCTTTGCGCTGTGCTCGGCGTCGCCGGAGCTGTTCTTCGCGTTGGACGGTGAGCGGGTCACGGCGCGTCCGATGAAAGGGACGGCGCGTCGCGGTCGCTATCCGGAGGAAGACCTCAGAATGGCGGCCGAACTGCAGGCATCGGAGAAGAATCGAGCCGAGAATCTGATGATCGTCGACATGATGCGCAACGATCTCGGGCGGGTTGCCGAAGCGGGCTCGGTGAAGGTCGACGAGCTTTTCGCGGTCGAGAAGTTTCCGACCGTCCATCAGCTGACCTCGACGGTGCGGGCGCGGACCCGTGCCACCCCACTGCAGCTGCTGCGGGCGCTGTTCCCGTCGGCTTCCATCACCGGCGCACCGAAGATCGCCACCTCACGCCTGATTCGTGAGCTGGAGAGCGGACCACGCGGTATCTACACCGGCTCGATCGGTTGCTTCGCACCGGGGCGCCGAGCTCAGCTCAACGTCGCGATCCGCACCGCCATGGTCGATCGCGAGCGTCGCGTTGCGTCCTACGGCACGGGTGGCGGCATCGTGTGGGATTCCGAGGTCGCGGCAGAATTCGAGGAATGCCGTGCCAAGGCCCTGGTGCTGAGGCCAGCGCCGCCGGACTTCGGCCTGCTGGAGACCCTGCTGTGGCGACCGCGCAGCGGCTATGCTTGGCTGCAGCGCCATCTCGAACGCCTGACGGCTTCGGCGCACTATTTCGGGTTTGCCCTGCAGGGGGCGGCGGTTGCTGAACGGCTCGAGCGCGAGGCGGCGACCTTCGAGGCGGTACGACACCGCGTGCGACTCGTGGCATACCGCGACGGTCGGCTCGAAGTTTCGGCCCAGCCTTGGGCGTGCGAAGGCAGAACGAGCTGGAGTATCGTGCTCGATGATCGACCGATCGACGACTCCGACCCGTTCTTTTTTCACAAGACCACCCGTCGCCAGGCCTACGACGAGGCGCTGAACCGTCACCCGGAGGCTGATGAGGTTGTCCTTTGGAACGCTCGCGGCGAGCTGACCGAATCGACCCGGGCCAATCTGGTGCTCGAGATCGAGGGTCACAGGTGGACGCCACCGGTGGCCTGCGGTCTGCTGCCGGGCACCTACCGTGCCGAGCTGCTGGCGCGCGGCCGGATTCGCGAGAAGATCTTGCCAATCTCAGCCCTGGAGCGTGCCGACGAGGTCTTCCTGATCAACTCGCTGCGTGGCTGGATTCGTACCCGGCGAGCTTCCCGCGGAGTTGGAGCTGCTCGGCTCGACGCCGTGCGACGGTGAAGCCTTTGTGCCTGCCGCCGGAAACCGCCGCCGTACAACAGCGTAAATTAGAGCAGGCTTCCGGTAGAATACCGAGCGGTTGACGGGCTCGAGCTGCAAAGGCCAGTGAAGGCTAGGCTGCAAGTCTTCAAACTCGGGTTCCGAAAGCGCGAAGTCTTCTGTTGTCTTGTCTTGTGGACTTGGATCCGGAGTGCCCTTGGATTCCAGTCTCCGGGTTGCGACCCTGTGTCTCGTTGGATGGAACCTTCTGAACATTTTCGAGGATCTCTCGTGCCCGACATGGCCTGGCGGTGCAGTCTCAACGTTTGCTTGGGGAGCTTTGACTTGGCCTGGTCTGAAGAGAGAACCGCGAAAAAGGGGCCCGAGACGAACACCTAGCCCGATGCCATCAGGTTTCCATGATCCCTTTTTACTAGCCGAGAGGCCTGCGCGAGATGCCGCCAATCCAACACAAGCCAACCTTACTCAGCCCTGAAGTGAACACCGTCGCTCTCGAGTCTGCCGACGCCGAGCCGTCGTCCTCGACGGACGACTCGCCGAAGTATGTTCCCGGTGCCTGGGATCTTTCAGAGCTGCTTCCCAATACCACCGAAGAGGTGATCGCGGAACGTATCGCTAGGGTCGAAGCAGCCACCGAAGCGTTCGTGAGCCGTCGCGGCGAGCTGCACTCGGATATGGAGCCCGCGGCATTTCTCGAGATCATGCGCGAGAACGAGCGCCTGGTGGCCAAGATCGACGTGCTGGGCGCGCATGCTAGCCTTTGGTTCTCCTCGGACACCCAGTCGGCTGTCGCGCTCGGTCACCGCAACCGGATACAGCAGGTGCTGATCCGGCTGCAGAACCGCATCATGTTCTTCGACCTCTGGTGGAAGGGGCTGGAGGACGCTGAGGCCGAGCGCCTCATGCCTCCGGCCAGCGAGGCAGATCTGCGCCATTACCTGCTGGAGCTCCGCCGCTTTCGTCCCTTCACGCTGGACGAGCGCTCCGAGCAGATCATCAACACCAAGAACGCCAACGGTATCAGCGCCGTGATGACGCTCTATTCGATGTTGACCAACCGGCAAGAGTTCCAACTGGAGATCGAGGGTGAGCAGCGCACCTTGACCGAGGGGGAGATGAGGAGTCTGTTCTTCTCCTCGGATCCCGCGGTGCGCAAGGCGACCTACCAGGAGCTCTTCCGGGTCTATGAACCGGACGCTCAGATCCTGGCCCAGATCTACGCCAACCGAGTACGCGACTGGCACGACGAATATGTCGAGCTACGCGGCATGCCGTCCGCGATCGCGGTGCGCAACCTGCGCAACGACGTCCCGGATCAGGCGGTCGAGACACTGCTCGACGTCGTGCATCGCAACGCACCGGTGTTCCAAGACTATTTCAAGCTCAAGGCCAAGTGGCTGGGGATCGAACCGCTGCGGCGCTACGATCTCTACGCGCCGCTGGCAGCCTCGAGCCAGACCATCTCGTTCGACGAGGCGGTGCACACGGTGCTCGAGACGTTCCGTGGATTCGACGAGCGCTTCGCACAGCTAGCAGAGCGGGTCCTGGAAGAAAAGCACCTGGACAGCGAGATCCGCAAAGGCAAGCGCAGTGGCGCCTTCTGCGCTACGGTGCTGCCCGAGTACACGCCGTGGGTGCTGGTCAACTATACCGACAAGGTGCGGGATGTCGCGACCTTGGCGCACGAGCTGGGACACGCCGTGCATAGCATGCTGTCGGAGCACCACTCCCACCTGACTCAACATCCGTCGCTGCCGCTGGCTGAAACCGCATCGGTCTTCTCGGAGATGCTGATCACCGATCGGCTGCTGGCGGAGGAGACCGACACCATGGTGCGGCGTGAGCTGCTGGCGTCGGCGGTCGACGACGTTTACGCCACCGTCATGCGGCAGACGTACTTCGTCCGCTTCGAGCTCGCCGCGCATGAAGCCATCCTGGCCAACAAGTCGGCCGACGACCTCTTCGATCTCTACCTCGAGAATCTGAAAGAGCAGTTCGGCGATTCGATGCTGATCACGCCCGAGTTCCAGTATGAATGGGTGTCGATCCCGCACCTCTACAACACGCCGTTCTACTGTTATGCCTACAGTTTTGGGCAGCTGCTGGTGCTGGCGCTCTACCGCCGGTTTCAGCAAGAGGGTGATTCCTTCAAGCCGGGCTACCTGCGCTTGCTGTCCTACGGAGGCTCGGCTCGGCCGGAGGAGATCCTCAACGAGATGGGTATCGACATCACGGACGCTGCTTTCTGGCAAGGCGGCTTCGATGTCGTCCGCGGCATGATCGACGAGCTCAGATCCATCGAGATCGCGTAGCTCGGCCCGATGTCCAAACCTCGCCGGCCAGCCGG
>JBCCEE010000482.1:0-6573 GCA_039030415.1 Acidobacteriota bacterium | reverse complement strand
TACCTGCGGCGCAAGATGCTGGAACGCTATCCTGAATACGCGGCGGGACGCCGCGACGGGGGTGCCTCATGAGCTGCCCAGACTGGCAGGATCTCACGGATCGGCGCGATGCGGACGAGCTGGATTCCGCGACCTGGCGTACTGCCCTCGAGCATCTCGACGGCTGCTCCGACTGTCAGTCCGAGGCGCTGGCGGCTGATCCGACCCTGATGTTCCGACGGCTGCCGGCTCCCGAGGTCGGTGATGATGAAGTGGCGGCGATGCAGCAGGCGGTTGCCGGCATGCGACGCCGGGCCAAGATCGCCCCGCGGCGGGCGTCTTCTACCGGGCCGTGGATGCGCGCTGCGGCGGTGGCGGCAGTGCTCTTGGGCTCGGTGCTGCTGAGCGGCAGTGAGCCGCGCGTCGCGCCTTCGGACGCCCTGGATCGCGTGGCCGACAGTCCCATTCCGATCGCCGATGCGTCGACCGCCGAGGTCTCGACCGCTGCCGTGTCGGCCAGAGGTGGGCTGGAAGCTGCCGAAGCGCGACGTCTCGCGCTCCCCGAAGGCCCCAGCCTGGGTAGCCTGGCCCTGAGCGGTCCCACGCTCGACGGTTTTTCGTCAGACGGTTTTTCGCTGGCCGACGCTTCGGTCGGCGCCGTGGAAGTCGTTCCGATGCTGGTCGAGGCCCGCTCCGCGAGTAGACTACCCTTGGTCGAGATGGCCAACCCTTCCTATGGCTCGATCATCGAAGTGGTCGATCAAGACATTTCGGTGGTCGTCGTGCTGCCGGCGGACGCTTGATCTGACCGATCGTTTTTTGAGAGTTCTGGCTCGATGAGACCGTATTGCAAAAGATCGCTTTGCGATAAGCCTCGATACAGCAGTAGGCGCGTTTCGATGTCCGCCGCTCTCGGCGTGGTCGTCGTCCTGCTGAGCCTGTCGGCGGTCACGGCAGCCGAAGCCCAGCCGAAGCGGGGCTCCGGTCCGATCAAGGCATTCGCCTACACCCTGAAGCACCAGCCGGCCGATCAGGCGCTGGCTCTGGTACGCCCGCTGCTGACGGCACGCGGTACGGTGGAGGTGCAGCCGGGCAGCAACACCCTGGTCATCCGCGAGAATCCCCTGGTCATCCAGCGGGTTCGGCAGCTGCTGGCGCAGTTCGACCGCCCGCCGCAGGATCTGCGCTTCGATATCCAGATCGTTCGCGCCGGCCCCAAGCGTCAAGGCATCTCGCCGCCCCAGCCCGAGAGCGAGGAAGTGGAATCCGAGCTGTCCGAAGCGCTCGCGGCGCGTCTGCGCGAGGTGCTGCGGTACGACGATTACCGGGTGCTGGCCGAAGCCGGCGTCACCTCCCGCGAGGGGGAAGAGGTAACGTACTCCCTCGGGCAGTCCTACAGCGTCAGCTTCCGCCCCGGCACCGTGATGGCCGGCCAGCGCGTCAAGCTCGAAGGGTTTCGCATCCTCAAACAACTCCAGAACCCTGCCAAGGGGCGACGGCTCGAGCCGGAAGAGCTCTTTCACGCGACGCTCAATCTATGGCTCGATCGACCGTTCAACGTCGTCATCGCCCAGGACGAGTCGCGCCAGGAAGCTCTGATGGTGGCGATCTCCTGCCGTCGAGAGGAGGGAGAGACGCCCTGATGGGCGGCGTCCCCTCGGTCATCGACGATTTCTGGATCATCTAAAGGCGCGGCAAGACCATGCAATTTGTTTGCAGGTACGGTACCCCTGACGGGCGCATCCTGACCCAGGTCCAGCAGGGCACGGACGCGATGTCGGTGCAGCGTGAGCTGGAGCGTCAGGGTTTTCACATCTTCGAGGTCAAGCCGCGAGGTCTGTCGCTCGACATCAAGCTGCCGTTCGGGCAGCGGCGCAAGCGGATGCCGATGGAGGAATTCCTGGCATTCAACCAGGAGCTGGCGGCCCTGCTGCGTGCCGGCCTGCCGCTGCTGCAGGGGCTGGAGCTGATGCTGGAGCGGATGGAGGAGTCGCACCTGCGCGACGTCCTCACCGAGATCCGCGATCAGGTCAAGTCGGGTGCCGAGCTGTCCGACGCCTTCGCCAATTTCGGCGACATGTTTCCGCCGCTCTACGCCTCGTCGCTGAAAGCGGGCGAGCGCTCCGGCGAGCTCGAGCAGGTCATTCGGCGCTTCATCCGCTACCTGAAGCTGATGATCGACGCTCGCAAGCGGGTGGTCTCGGCGCTGGTGTATCCGGCGGTGCTGATCGGGCTGTCGATCGCCATGCTGGCGATCCTGGCGGTCTACGTGGTGCCGAGCTTCTCGCGTTTTTACAGCGACCTCGATGCCGACCTGCCGGCCATCACCCAGATCACTCTGGCGGTGTCGTTTTGGCTCAAGGAGCGGTTCTGGTGGATCGTTGGCGGGCTGGTCGTCGGCGTGTTCGCGCTCAGGCGCTGGGGCGAGACGCCGAGCGGTCGACGCTTTCTCGATCGTCTCAAGCTGCAGATCCCGCTGGTGGGCGAGATCTTCCACCGCTTCGCGCTGTCCGAGTTCTGTCGCGCTCTGTCGACCCTGATCGCGGGCGGCATCCCGCTGGTCTCGGCGCAAGAGACCGCGGTCGACGCGGTGGGCAACGCCTACATCGGCGATCGCATACGGCCATCGATCGACGACGTGCGCCAGGGTCAGGCCTTTTATGAGGCGCTGGACAAAACCGAAGTCTTCCCCAAGATATCGATCGACATGATCAAGGTCGGTGAGGCGACCGGCTCCCTCGACGAGATGTTGACCAGCGTCTCGGATTACTATGACGAGTACGTCGAAACGCGGGTTCAGCGGCTGTTGACGTTGATCGAGCCGATCATGCTGATCGTCATGGGTGCGATCATCGCGCTGCTGCTGGTGTCGATCTATCTACCGATGTTCGGAGCACTGGGTCAGGTAGGCAACTGAGCGGACAAGCCCGGCCCCGCGAGTCGCGGCGGTCGAGGTGCGGACGTTCTCGAAGCTGCATCTAGAGAGTACGTTTGGAGTCGATCATGGAAGCGACAGCAGATCTGGCGCAGGAAATCGCGGAAGGGACGATCAGTCCGGAAGAGGAAGAGGCGGAAGCGCGTCGGTTGGCCGAGGCGTTTGGCCTGGAGTTCGTCGACGTCCCGAACTTCCGCATCGAGAACGATCTCTTCCGCCGGATCCCGATCGACTTGATGCTGCGCTATTGCTTTATCCCCGAGGATCAGCTCGCCGACCGCATGACGGTGGTGATGGCCGATCCGACCGACGTCCAGCGGCTGGACGAGCTCGAGCTGCAGCTTAGTCAGCCAGTGGAGGCCAAGGTCGGAGCGCGCTCGGCGATCGAGGAGATCCTGGGTAAGTCCGAGACCGCCCAGCGGGTGGTCGACGAGGCGACCGAGGGCTTCCGGGTCGAGCTGGTGCAGGGCGAAGGCGACGATGCCGAAGTCCTGACCATCGACAGCATCACGCAGGATCAGAGCCCGATCATCAAGCTGGTCGACTCGACGCTGTTCAACGCCATCCAGCGGCGCGCTTCGGACATTCACATCGAGACCGGCGAAGAAGAGGTGCTGATCAAGTATCGCATCGACGGCGCGCTCTACCAGGCGATGGACGCGATCGACAAGAAGCACCATCAGACCATCATCAGTCGCATCAAGGTCATGTCGGAGCTCGACATCTCCGAGAAGCGGATCCCGCAGGACGGTCGGTTCAAGCTCCGCCTGCGCGGACGCACGATCGATTTTCGCGTTTCGATCCTGCCGACGGTTCAAGGCGAAGACTGCGTCATCCGCGTGCTCGACAAGGAGTCGATGAACAAGGCGTTCAAGAACCTGTCGCTGGACGTCCTGGGCATCGACGAGGACACCAAGACGAAGCTGCGCAAGTCGATCCGCGAGCCCTACGGCATGGTGCTGGTGACCGGTCCCACCGGCTCCGGTAAGACGACGACGCTCTACGCCTGCCTGAACGAGATCCGCTCACCCGAAGACAAGATCATCACTATCGAGGATCCGGTCGAGTATCAGCTCGGGGGCATCGCGCAGATCCCGGTCAACGAGAAGAAGGGGCTGACCTTCGCCCGCGGCCTGCGCTCGATCCTGCGCCACGACCCCGACAAGATCATGGTCGGTGAGATCCGCGACGAGGAGACCGCTCAGATCGCCATCCAGTCGGCGTTGACCGGTCACCTGGTGTTCACTACGGTGCACGCCAACAACGTGGTCGATGTGCTGGGGCGCTTCCTCAACATGCACGTCGACCTGTACAATTTCGTCTCGGCTCTCAACTGCATTCTGGCGCAGCGCCTGGTGCGCAAGATCTGTGAGCACTGCAAGCGTCCGGTGCAGCTCGACTACAAGCTACTCGAGCAAAGCGGTCTCGAGCCCGAGACCTACCAAGATCTCACATTCTACGAAGGGACAGGTTGTATCGAATGCAACGGTGCCGGCTATCATGGCCGGTTGGCGGTATCGGAGCTGCTGCATCTCTCAGATCCGATCCGCGAGCTGATCCTGTCGAAGCGGCCGGCGGCGGAGATCCGTCGCGCGGCGAAGGAAGAGGGGATGAGCTTTTTGCGTGAGTCGGCACTGGAGAAGGTCTTCCAAGGAGTGACAACCCTACGTGAGATCAACAAAGTTACCTTCGTGGACTAAGCGCCTGCTGGGCCTGAACCCGGTCGCTTCACCGCCGCACGTCTTCTCTCTCGACGAGCGGCAGCTACGCTATGGCTGCTTTCATCGTGGCCCCCAAGGGTTCGTCTACGAGGCCGCCGAGTCCGTCGACGTGCCGGAGGGTTTCTTCACCGAAGGGCCACTTGGCGGGCCATTGGCCACGACGAGCGAGCTGCCGCCCCTGATTGAAGACGTCTGTCGCCGGCTGCCGGAGCCGGTCAAGGAAGCGTCACTGGTGGTGCCGGATACCTGGCTGCGGTTGACGTTCTCCGAGATCGGTGAGCTGCCGCGCAAGACCCAGGCGCGAGAAGACATGCTGCGCTGGAAGCTCAAGCGTTTGGTGCCCTTCCGCATCGAAGATTTGCGCATCTCGGCCGAGCCGGTGACGCCGTTCCCGAATCAGGAGGAGCCCGCTCGCCTGCTGATCGGCTTCGCGGTCGAGCGGCTGTTGACTCAGATCGAAGACGCGTTCCGGGCGACCGGCATCGCGCTCGGTCGCATCACCAATACGACCCTGGCGGTGGCTGCGAGCCTCGAACATGCGCTCGATCCCGACAGCCTGGTCGGCTTGGTTACCCTGCAGTCCGACGCCTACACCCTGAGCTTCTACCGCCAGGGCGAGCCGGTGCTCTACCGCTACAAGGCCATCACGGAAGGCGTCGTCGGCAGCTCGGTGCGGCGCGACCTTCGGTTGACCACCAGCTTCCTGCAGCAGCACTTTGACGACACCCCGCTCAGGCGCCTTTTTCTGGCGGCGCCGCAGGAAGAAGAAGAGGTCTGGTTGGAGTGGCTGTTCGAAGAATTCGGCATCACGCCGGAGCCGCTGGCGTTCGAGCATTTCGACATCTCCCGCACCCAAGTCGGTCCGACCTGGCTCGAAACCGCACCGCTGCTGGGAGCGGCGAGCCTCGAGGTGAGCTGAGATGCGCGCGGTCAATCTCGCTCGCCGTCCGTTCGTCAACCGTCAGCCGGTGCTGCGGCTGGCCGGTCTGCTGTGGCTGATCGGCGCCATCCTGCTGTTGATCAACTTCAGGCTCTACAGCTCTTACTGGCAAGGCTCGGCCGGCTATCGGCAGCAGCTCGCCGAGGTGGGGCAGGAGATTCAGCAGGCCGATCAGGAGCTCAACCAGCACAATCCCGCGCTCACCAAAGTCAACCTGCCGCGGGAAAACTCGCGCACGAAGTTTCTCAATTCGCTGATCTCCTACCGGACGTTTCCGTGGAGCGCGCTGTTCGATGATCTCGAACAGGTGATGCCGCTCGACGTTCGCTTGACCAGCGTCCGGCCGGCAGTGCAGCTGGTCGTCGAGCCTCCGAAACCTCGCCGCCGTCGCTCAGCGACCCCGCGTCGCTCGACGTCGCGACGGGCTCGAGCTGCGGAGGCCCGAGCCGCTGAAAATGCGGCCGCCGAGGCAGCCGCTGCCTCGACGACCGAGGAAGAAAAAACGCCGTCGTCGACCGATCTGAAGCGCAACGAAGTGATGCTGGACATCGTGGGCGTCGCCAAGTCGCAAGAAGCGCTGATGGGATTCATCGACACGCTGTACGCGAGCCCGTCGTTTCGAAATCCGTTCCTGCCTGGCGAGACGGTGAACCTGCAGGATGGCTCGACCAGCTTCTCGATCGATGTCATCTACCTGACGCGCCCGCCCGTCTTCGGCGAGGAGGGCGCCTCGGAAGATCCCGAAGACTCGGAGGCCGAGATTCCCGGATCTGCAGGCGAAGACGGGCCGGAAGGTTCGCAGACCGCCGTCGTGGCGCCGGCGCTCGAGCCGCCTGGCGAAGGCGAGACGGGGGGTGCGGTCGGAAACCCAGCCGGCGCCTCCCCCAGAGTTTCGACGCCCGCCGAGGCCGCTGCCGCCCTGCGCGAACGAGCCGAGCAGCTCGGCTCGACCCGGCAACAGGGGAACGAGCGCACGACGCCGTCGCGTCCTGGTGCCG
>JBCCEE010000481.1:0-6587 GCA_039030415.1 Acidobacteriota bacterium | reverse complement strand
CTCGGTCAGACTTCGGCCGAGCAGGGACTCGGCCTGAGCGAGGCGCCAGTGACCCGCGGCGTGACTTCGGCGCAGCTCGTCGAGGGCCTCGGTGAGTGTCCCCTGAGCTTTCATCGGCTGGCCGCGGAAAGCCACTACCTGCTGGCCGCTGGGATCGCCGAGAACCTGCCGCTAGGCCACCGCGCGATCGCCTACCCCAAGCTGGCCCTGGCCCGGCTGTGGATCGACCTCGGCCAGCCGATGAAAGCTCAGGGGACACTCACCGAGGCCCTCGACGAGCTGCGCCGAAGTCACGCCGCGGGTCACTGGCGCCTCGCTCAGGCCGAGTCCCTGCTCGGCCGAAGTCTGACCGAGCAGAGACGATTCGAGGCCGCCGAGCAACACCTCGCCGTCGCCCGGGAGCTGCACGTCAGCAACCCCGAAACTGCCCCGGATCGCCAGCGCGAGGTCCTCGAATGGCTGCTCGACCTCTACCGGCTGTGGCAGCGCCCAGACCAGGCGCAAGAGGTCGAGCAACGGCTCGCGGAGCTGACGATGACGTCCGGGGCCGAGTGAGGCCCCGCTAGGGCTCCGGCAGATAGTCGATCCAAACCAGATTACTCTTGTTGCCGGAACCGTCGACGGCATAGAACGCCCACTCACCCGGCATTGGCGACTGGACCTGCCAGTTGAATCGCACGGTCTCCAGGTGGTAGGTGATGCCCGCAACCACCTTTGTATCCGTCCCTTCCAAGACCGTGATGCCGACCGACGGCAAGTAGGTCAGGAGGTCGACCGGTGGCGTCACCGGCCCCTGTGACGTTTCGGCGACCATCAATTTCTCGATCGGCTGGGTCGAAGAGAACGTATAGGTGCTCAGCTCGTCGGCAACTCTGGTGGTCAGATAGTCGCCATCGATGCGCAGGTTTTGATGCCCTTCGCCCAACTTCTGATAATTCGCGATGCGCTCGACCGACGGCTGATCCCAGAACAACGACTCGGTCAGGTCGACGTTCTCGATACCGTCGAACGGATCGCGATTCCCAAACAACTGCATGTGCAAATGCAGGCCGGGCTGGCCGGTATTGCCGGTCAACCCAACCTCGGCCAGGCGCTGGCCGGGCGTCACCTGATCCCCCACCTGGACCAGAAACGAGTCCTTGAGCACATGGAAGAAGTCGATCGTCATCTTGCGCCACGCCGGCGCGCTCGGATCCCGCACGCCATCCAAGTAGCACACCAGCTTCAGGGTATTGCCCGGACTCGGCACCTGGGTGCCCTCCGGGTAGATGTTGACGATCGATTCGACCCACACTTGGGCCCCGGCCGGAAACGGGCTGATCACATAGTTCGTGCCGCACGAGCTGCCGTTGCGCGGCGTACAGTAATCGAACAAATCCACCCAGAAATCGGTCCCTTCGTGTCCCGGATACGTTGGCTTGATCGGTGGGCAAGGAGGGCTCGAGCAGGCGTTGCCGTCATACACCGTCCCATTTGGCGTGCCATCGGGCCATGAGCGGTAGAACCAGATACCTCGAAAGGCGTGGCGCTCCACCGGCAGCCCCAGCTTGGGGTAATAAGCGGCAGCGAAGGCGGCGAAATTCATGTTGTGCATCTGCATGACCGCGTCCAGCTCCTTGGGCGTCATGCCGGCCAAAGGGCTGGTGTACACGACATCTTCGAACCGCGGCGGGCCTGGGCCCATGCAGATGCCGAAGGGCTTGGACCATGCCCCATAGTCGCCGGGACGCTCGGAGCGCACCGACCAGTTGTAGCACTTGTCGGTCTCGAGATCGGTGGTGGGCGTGAAGTGGGTCGCGCTGGTGACAATATCGAAGCTCGGGGTGCCATCTATCGGATGGACCGTCAGGCGATAGGTGACGGCGACCGGATCGGCCGTCCATTCAAAACGCGGCTTCAGATTCTCTTCCCAGCCCCGCGGTGCCAACGGCTTCGGCGCCGGATCGTCGAGCCTCGGCCCGTAGCACACGGTGCCCAGGTCGGACCACGGTCCGATGTCGGACTTGGTCTCGGCGCGCACCCACCAGTAGTAGCAGCTTTCGGACGCCAACGCCGCGCTCGACGGCAGAGTCCAGGACGTCCCAGTGGTGGTCGTCTCATAGTGATTCGTATCTCCATCGGCCAGGTGAATCGCCAGGCGATAGGTCGTGGCCCCAACCACCGGATACCAGCGGAATAGCGGCGTTGGATCAAAGGTGTAGTTCGGAGGCGATTGCAAGACGGGTGGATCGAGGGCATAGGCCGGTAAGGCAGCTAGCACTAGGCAGGCAGCGAGGGTCAGGGGGGTTCGGACGAGCCGCGACAGATGTCTTTTCATGAGAGGTCTCCCGGGTTGGAAAGGGGCGCAACACAACGTGGACTACGCGACGCGACCCCGTGCAAACGACGGATCGCGCCGGCATGACCCCACATGCGGAATCGGACCGAAACCGGGACCAGGGCAGAACCGACTTCATCGGCGCAGCCCAGCTCGAGCGCCTCGGGTCATTCGGGGATGCGTGTATCCTCTAACTCCGTAGGGTCGAGACGCGTCCCTCGCTACCGCCAATCAGGGTCGTCGACCGTAGCCTCAGATGAGCCCGAAGCATCCATCCCAACCCTCGGGAACCCCTACCGACCCGGCGCCCGACGCCACCACCATCACACGCTACCTTCAGGCGTGGAGCGACGGCGACAGCGCGGCGCGCGAGCAGCTGTTCGAGCGGGTCTACGATCAGCTCAGCCAGATGGCAGCCAATCGCCTGCGCAGCGAGAGAGACGGACTCACCCTAGAGACGCGAGATCTGGTGCACGAGGCCTTCCTGCGCCTGGTAGACCAGCGGCGGGTGCGCTGGCAGGACCGCGCCCACTTCTTCAACATCGCCGCCCGCATCATGCGACGCATCCTGGTCGATCACGCCCGCCGTTCCAGCAGCCTCAAGCGCGGCGGCGACTTCGAGTTCAATCCCCTCGACGAGGTCTCACTCGATGTCGCCTCACTCGATGCCGCCTCGCTCGATGCCACATCATCCGGGCCGGCCGCGGGAGCTCCGAATCTCATCGACCTACACCGCGCCCTCGACGAGCTCGAGAAGCAAGACGCGAAGCTCGCTCAGATCGTGCTGCTGCGCGTATTCGCCGGCCTCACCCAGGACGAAGCCGCTGACATCCTGGACATACCGCTCCGCACCCTGGCGCGCTCGTGGCGACGCGCCAAGGCCTGGCTCTACGCTCGGATGACCGAAGACCATGACGCTGCAGACCATGACGCTGCCCCCTGAGCGCTGGCAGCGCGCCTGGGAGTTGTTCGATGAGGCCGTCGAGCTGCCGGTCGCAGAGCGCGCCACCCTGCTCGACGCCCGCTGCGCCAAAGATCCCGAGCTCCGCCAGCGGGTCGAGGCGTGGTTGAGAGCCGACGCCGACGCCGCGGATTTCCTTGGGGACGACTGGCTAGCGCACGAAGTGTTGGCAGCCCCCGATCTGGTGGGCCGCCAGCTCGACAACTGCCGGATCCTGCGCCGCCTCGGCCAGGGCGGCATGGGCACCGTCTACCTCGCCCACCAGCAGGACGCCATCTTCGATCGCGAGGTCGCCATCAAAGTGCTGAGCTGGCTCCCCTTCGGAGACGAGGCACGGCGCAGATTTCAGACCGAGGCGCAGGCGCTCGGACGACTCGACCACCCGTCGGTGGCGCGCATCTTCGCTGGCGGCACCACCGACGAGGGTTTCCCCTACCTGGTGCTCGAATACGTTCCCGGGCAGCCGCTCGACGCCTACTGTCGACACCACGGCCTGTCGCTGAAAGAGCGCGTCGTCCTGATGCGCCGCGTCTGCCAGGGCGTGTCAGCGGCCCACCAGCGCCTGATCGTGCACAGCGACCTCAA
Organism: Acidobacteriota bacterium; assembly: GCA_039030415.1. GTDB lineage: Bacteria > Acidobacteriota > Thermoanaerobaculia > Multivoradales > J023 > JAAELT01. The sequence continues at coordinate 2,724 of JBCCEE010000481.1, read as the reverse complement.
GCCCAGCAACATCCTGGTGCGCGACGAAGGCCAGCCCAAGCTGCTCGATTTCGGCATCGCTACCCTGCTCGAGCCGGGCAGCGCCGACGACGCGGGTGCCGCCCTGATGCGCCCCCTGACTCCGCACTACGCCAGCCCCGAGCAGCTGCGCGGCGAGCCGCTCTCGACCGCCAGTGACGTCTACTCCCTCGGCGTCATCCTCCACCAGGTGCTATGCGACGTCTTGCCAACGTCTGACGTCTTGCCGGTATCTGTCGACGGACCGGAAAAGCCGAGCGCTTACGCCACCGACCGTAAGCTGGCCCGGGCGCTGAGCGGCGATCTCGACGCCATCGTGCTCGCCGCCATGAGCCCTGAGCCGGAGGCGCGCACGCCGTCGGTCCAGAGCCTCGACGAAGACCTCGGTCGCTACCTCGAGGGTCTGCCGGTGCGAGCGCGGCGCGGCGGACGAGGCTACCGCATGCTGCGTTTCTTGAGCCGCCACCGCTGGCCGGTGGCGACGGCGGCTGCCGCCCTCGCCGCCCTGCTGACCTTCTCCGGTGCCCTGTGGCTCGACGCTCGACGCGTCGAGCAGGAGCGCAGCCGGCTGCAGGAAGTGGCGCGCTTCTTCTTCGGCGTGTTCGAGCAGGCGGGTCCGCTAGTGTCCGAAGGGGTCGACGTCTCGCTGCAGGAAGCCCTCGACCGCAGCTCCCAGCACCTCGCCGCTGGCCCGCCTGACGAGCCTCGCATCCACGCCGCCCTGGTGTCGGTGCTGGGCGAGATCTACCTCGAGCTCGGCCAGCCCGAAAAGGCGCTGAGCTGGTCCCGTCAGGCCCACCGGCTGCACACCGAGCTTGGCGGCGCCAGTAGCCGTGAAGCCGCGGTCAGCCTCGACACCCTGGGAGCGGCGCAGCGCGAGCTCGGCAACCTGGAGCAGGCCGAAGCCGCCCACCGCGACGCCGTGGCCGCGCTGCGGGCCGCGCCCGACGTCGACCCCCGGCTGCTGATCCGCAGCCTCAACAACCAGGTCCATCTCGAATGCTGGCGCGGCAACTACCAGGACGCCCTGCCCGCTTCCCATGAGGTGCTCGCCCTGGCCCGCGCCAAGCTCGCGAGCGACGACGCCGAAGCCGTCGAATCCCTGCTGCTGCATGCCCAGGTGATCAGCCACGCCGGAGATCCCCAGATCGCGATCGAGCGCTACAGGGAAGTTCGGGCGATCCTCGAGCGCCAGTACCCGGGCGGCCACCCGTCGCTCGCCAAGGTGCACAACAACCTGGCCCGCATCTACGGCCAGCAGGGCCGGGGCGAGGATCGCGTCGCTGCCCTCGAACGTGCCGATCAGCTCTATGCCCAGCTCTTCGGCCCCGACTTCTACGAGCGCGTCAAGCCGCTGGGCGGTCTGGCGGTCGACGCCCGCGACCGTGGCGATCTCGAACGCGCTCACCAGCTCTACCAACAGGCCGCCGCCATCGGTCGCCAGACCACCTCGTTCAGCTACATCCTGCGGCCAACCGCCGCCTTCGCCAGGTTCCTGCTCACCCAAAGTCGATGCGCCGAAGCCGAGGCCGAGCTGCGAGCGAGCCTCGCCTTGCTTCTCGAACGCGAGCGCAAGCCGTGGCGCTACTTCGACGCCCAGAGCCTGCTCGGCGAGAGCCTGCACTGCCAGGGTCGCACCGCCGAAGCCGAGATCGAGCTGCGGCTGAGCCTCGAAGGCCTCGAGCCGTTCAGCGACTCGGCCGCCGCCAGCATCGAGCGCACCACCCGACTTCTGGCTCAGCTGAACGGCTGAGCCAGATTGCTGGCTCAGCCCACTAGCTGAGCCCAGCGACCCGCTCGCGCGGATTTTCTCGCCGGCGTGGCATGGATTCGCCCCGCTTTGCGCGTCTGGGTGTGAAGCCGCCTCAGCCGTCCTCTACCGACCGCACGTCGGTCACCGCTCTCACCTAGGAGGTGCCTCCATGGCCCAGCCTTCGCGTCTGTACTCCATCTTCCTGCACGCCATGCTGATCGCCCTGGCGGCCAGCTCCTTCACCCTGGCGAGCCAGAACCGCGACCTGATCGCGATGCAGAGCGCCGACGCATCGCCCTCCGCCTTCGAGGTCGGAGCCCCCCTGGCGCCGTTCGAAGTCATCACAGCCGATCAGGACCAGCCGCGCGTGTTCCAGGTCGGCGCCTCCGAGCGACCGCAGCTGCTGTTCTTCTTCAACACCCGCTGCGGCGCCTGCCGCGAGAACCAGACCCACTGGCGTGCCCTCTACGACACCCTCGGCGACTCCATCGACGTGCTCGGCGTCAGCCTCGACAATCCTGCCGAGACCGCCGCCTACGTCGAGCGGCTCGGCCTGCCCTTCCCGACCGTCAGCGCCAGCGACCCCAACGCTCTGGCCGAAACTCTCGGCCTGACCCGCATTCCCGAAACCGTCCGCATCGGCACCGACGGCACCGTTACCGACGCCTGGCTCGGCGTCCTCACCACAGGCGCCCTCGCCAAGCTCGGCATAGGCGTCTAGCCGCCTACACAACGACTCGCGTTCCGCGGCGGATCCCGTATTCCGCCATCCCTACCCCTCATCTCAACAGGAGATACCATGAAGCAGCAGACCCTGACCCGCCTCGCCTTCGCCAGCCTCTTGCTCGCCGTCTTCGCCTTCGGCGCCACCACCGCCACCGCCAAACTCGCACCGCCGCCCTGCACCTGGACCGGTGACTGCCCGGTGGCCTTCTGCACCGCCAGCGGCACCT
>JBCCEE010000480.1:0-6593 GCA_039030415.1 Acidobacteriota bacterium | reverse complement strand
CCGGCGAGCGCCGGAGATGAACAGTGCGCTGAGGATCCTGACGGCGGGAGGCTTCGATCCGCAAACCATGGCGGTGCTGCCCGGTCGAGGCGCCGAGCTCAGCGGCGCGCCGGGCAAGGTAGAGGTCGTCGCCGAAAGCACCGAAGCGCTCGAGCTGAACACTTCGAGTGCGACGCCCTCGGTGCTGCTCACCCAGCGTGCCTACCTCGACATCTACCGCGCCACGATTGACGGCCAGCCGGCACCGCTGGTGGTGGGAAATCTGCACCGACTGGCTCTCGAGGTACCGGCCGGCGACCACCGGATCAAAATCTGGGCGGATCGCCGCCCCACCCGAATTGCCTGGCTAGGACTCCTGGTCGGCATCATCGGGCTAGTCGTCGTTGGGCTTACGGGCATCGGACTCACGGGCACAGGACTCGGAACGCGTGGCCGCAGGGGGCTGAACGATGGCTGATTCGACCACCACGCCCGGCGCGAAACCGGACCCGACGAGCGAGCGTCGCACCGCGTGGAGCCAGCCCCGGGTGCCCTACCTCGTCGCCCTGGGCACCCTGGTGATTCACGGGCTCCTCGCCCTCGGGTTTCCGCTGCCCGGGGCGTTCCGCAAGTATGGCCTGGCGGCCGAGCAGTTTCTGAGCGGCGAGCTGCCGCTCGAGCGGCTGATGGATTTCTCGCCGCTGTACTTCCATCTCTGCGTCGTGATGGAGCGCTGGCTCACCAGCCCCGAGCTGGTGCTGTCAGCCGTCCAGATCGGGCTCACGGCGGCCTCCGTCGGTCTGATGTTCGAGCTCTTGCGTCGCCGGTTCAGCCCGCGGCTCGCCGCGCTGGCGGCGGCCGTGATGGCGTTCGACCGCCACCTGCTGATCTACTCCCGCATCCTGGAGCCCGAGGCGATCCTGCTGTTTTGCCTCCTGGCCATGCTGGCGGTCTTGTACCGCCGGCCGTGGCTCGCCGGGATCTTCGCCGGACTCTGTCTCGCCACGCGTCCGACGTTCCTGCCGGCCTTCCTTCTGGTGCCGCTGGCTTTCTGGGTAGCTGGCGATCGTAGCCGGCGCCTGGTGCGACGCTCGGCGCTCTTTCTCTTGCCGGTGGCCCTGACGCTCGCGCTGCTGGCCTGGCGCGCCGGTACCGTCACCGGTGATTCCGGGTCTCCGGTCATGAATCCGGGAACGGTCTTTTTCGAAGGCAACAACCCGCTGTCCCACGGCACCAGCGCAATCTATCCGCCGGTGGTGCTGGCACATCTCAGGCACAGCGCCGATATTCCGGATTCGGCCCACGCCCACTACCGCACCGTAGCCCGCGCCGCGACCGGCCGAAATCTCTCGATCTCTGAGGTGAACGCCTACTGGTCGTCGCGCGCCCTGCGCTTCATCCGCGACCAGCCGCAGCGCTTCATCGGGCTCCTGGGCAACAAGCTGGTGCGAGCCTTCCACAGCTTCCGCTGGCATGACGTGATGCTGGCGTGGCAGCTCGACGGCAGGCTGAGCTTAATACCGACCCTACCGTTCGCCCTGCTCTCGGCGCTCGCCTTGATCGGCGCCCTGTTCGAAGTGCGCAACTGGCGGCCCAGCCTTTTGTACTACGCCCTGGGACTCAGCCAGCTGGCGGTCATGCTGGCCTTCTACGTCTCGGCCCGCCAGCGCATGGTGCTGCTGCCGGCCGTGCTCTACTTTGCGGCGGTGGCGATCGAGCGCCTGAGGCGACACGGACGCGCCGCTTGGCCGTGGATGGCGCTGGTGGCGTTGCTCACGCTCTCCCTGTCGCTGCCCGACGATCCCATCTCTGACGAGCGCTACCGCCGAGGCGCCGCCCTCGAGACCGAGATCCTGCTGGAGCAGACCCGCACCAAGAGCCGACAGCAGCCGCTGGCGCTCCATTCCGAGCTCGCGGTCGAAGCCGTGGCGGCGGCTCCCTGGTGGCTCGACTGGCTGCGTCCCGCCTACTTCCCGCAGGATCAGGGCACGCTCGACGAGCGAGTGGCCGACCTGCTGACATCGCGCCCGTCGCGAGGTGCGGCGGCGGACTTCGATCTCGCCGCGGTGAGGATCGCGGCGGGACGCACCGCGGCAGCGCGAGAGCTGCTGGAGCCCTTGGCCGAGGGCGGCTGGAGCTTCTACCGCGGCGGCCAGCAGCCCTCTCAGCCGCGCCACCTGCTGGCCATCGTCGACGCCCTGGAAGGCGACCGCGAACGGGCTATCGCCGGGCTCGAGGCGACGCTCGAGAGCGCACCGGGCGACCCCTTCGTACTCGCCGATCTGGTGGCCCTCGGCGGCGACGACGCCTACCAGCAGCAGCTATCGCGCTATTGGAGCGAGCTCGACGGGCAGTATCTGCTCGGGCGCTCGCTGCTGCGCTTCGGGCGCTTCAAAGAGGCTGCCCAGGCGCTCGGCTATGTCGCCCAGCGCATGCCGGATTTTCGTGACGCCAAGGTGCTGTTGGCCGCCGCACTCGGCCGCAGCGGGCGGTTCGAGGAAGGGGCCAAGCAATATCTCGAGGCGACCGAGATCCGGCTCGAGCCCATTCTGGCGAGTCGCGACATCGTCCACCTGTTCCGCAACTGGACCCGCAGCCATCCCGAAGACATTCAGGTTCAGCTCGCGACCGCTCAAGTGCTGCATCAGCACGGACGCTTCGAGGAGGCCCTGGTGATCCTGCAGGGCCTCCAGCCACCGGAGCATCTGTTGGACCCGGTGGGCCGTGAGATCCGCAGGATTCAGCGGGCGATGGGCGCATAGCCCACGCGCAACCCTGGGGCGCCGAATCAAGCGCCGCGTTGTTTCAGCAGGGCGGCGATCTCACCTACGGTTCGGGTATCGACGACGTCGGCGCCTTCGAGCTGAATGTCGAACTCCTGATCGATGTCGTAGAGCAGGTCGAGGATCGACAGCGAGTCGATGCCGAGCGACTCGATGGTGGTATCGCCGTTCACCTGGTCCCAGTCATACTCCTCGGCGGAGTTGTCGCGCAGGATGTTGCGCAGTCGGATGATGATCGCTTCGTCACTCATAGCCTGTCGTCTCTCGTTTTCGGTCCCGGGTTCGTCGTCGAAAACGGCTCAATCCGCTTTCCGCAGCACCAGCACGCCGTTGCCGCCGCCGAACCCAAAGCTGTTCTTCATCGCCAGGGGCGAGTTTAGCGGCACCGGCTCGCTGCCGACCAGATTCAGGTCGCACTGCGGATCGGGCCGATCGAGGTTGAGGTTCGGCGGCGCCATACCGTGCTCCAGGGCGAGCAGCGTGACGATCGTCTCGAGCGCTCCAGAGGCGCCGAGCGTGTGCCCAAAATAGGATTTGTTGGCCACTACCGGCACGGCGTCGACGGCATCGCCCAACACCTTGCGGATCGACTGGCTCTCGGTCAAGTCGTTGGCGTGGGTGGCGGTGCCGTGGGCGTTGATGTGGCTGAGCTCGGAGGCTTTGACCCCGGCCTCGGCCAGCGCCTGCTGCATGGCCTTGGCCTGGCCGTCAGCGCTCGGGCTGGTGCGGTGCAGCGCGTCGGACGATTCGCCGTAGCCCAGGATCTCGCCGCGGATGCGGGCTCCCCGGGCCCGGGCGCGGTCGTAGGACTCGATCACCAGAGCTCCGGCTCCCTCGCCCAGCACACAGCCGTCTCGATCGGCGTCGAACGGACGACACGCGCGAGCCGGATCCGGGTTGGTGGACAGCACGCCGAGGTTGTTCCACACGCCGTAGAAGAACGGGTCGAAGAAACCCTCGGCGCCTCCACACAGGACGGTCTCGGCATAGCCGTCGCGCACCATGCGGAAGGCGGTGCCGATCGCGTTGGTCGCCGAGGTGCAGGCCGAGACGATCATGTAGTTGGGGCCGCTCAGCTTGAAGTGAATCGACAGGCCCGAGGAGATGGCGTTGTACATGCAGCGCGGCACGGTGGTCGGCCGCAGGCCCCGCACGCCTTTCTTGAAGAAGGCGTTGAAGGCGGTGTGGTGGCTCTGGGCCGAACCGACGCCGGTGCCGAAGATCACCGCCACGTCTTGCTCCTGGTACGGCGGCTCGTCTACCAACCCGGCCTGGAGCAGGGCGTCGGCGCCAGCGACCAGACCAAGGTCGAGAGCGCGATCGATCGCTCGACGCCCCAACGACTCGAGCCGGGCGGTAACCGCCGGGCGGTCGACCTCGGCGCCAATCGACACTTTGTATCCCGTCGTATCGAGCGCCTGGAGCTCACCGATGCCGCCTTCCGCCGCCAGCAGACGTTGCCACATCGACGCTTCGTCGACGCCGATGGCGCTCGCCACTCCCAACCCGGTGACAACGACTCGACGGCGTTCCATGCTCATCCCTGCATGGTCAGGCCGCCGTCGACGTGCAGCACCTGACCGGTCAGATACGAGGATTGATCGGACATCAAGAAGGCGACGACTCTAGCGACCTCGCGCGGCTCGCCCAGGCGTCCGAGCGGGATCGCCAGGCGCTTCTTGTTGTCTTCGGAGAGCGCGGCGGTCATGTCGGTTTCGATGAAGCCCGGCGACACCGCGTTACAGCGGATACCGAAGCGCGCGGCCTCGAGCGCCAGGCTGCGGGTGAGGCTCACCAGGCCGGCCTTGGCCGCGGCGTAGTCGGCACCCATCCAGCGCCCCGGACCGTGCGCCGCCAGCGAGGCGATGTTGACGATCGAGCCGCGTCGGCTTCGCCGCATCAGCTGATAGGCCTGCTGTGAGGCGGTCAACGCGGCCTCCAGGTTGAGACGCTGGGTGGCCCTCCACTGCTCTAGCTTCAAGCCACGAAAGGCGATCGCCTTGCCGCCGCCGGCATTGTTGACCAGGCCGTCGAGCCGCCCGCAGCGCTCATGAACCGCGGCGACCAGCTGGCCGGCGTCTTCCGTCGACAAATCCGCCGCGAAAGGGATGGCGTGCTCCGCCGACAGCTCGCCACAGACGTCTTGCACCCGGGCGAGATCGCGACCGTGCACCGCGACGGTGGCGCCACGCTCGATCAGCTCAGCGGCGATCGCCCGGCCGATGCCGCGGGTCGATCCCGTGACCAGGACGACGTGGCCGGAGAAGCTTTCGGAAGCGGAATTTGAAGGGCTCGAGGTCATGCTGGCTAGCGCCTTTCGACAAGCGAGGAAGACTAACACGCTGGCGATCGGGTCACCAGGAGCGGGGATTCACCCCCGGGAGTCAAGGCGGGACGGCGAGAGTGTCGAGGGCGAGCGTGCGGTCGGCCTCGCTCAGCATGCGCAGGCGGTAGGTCCCGGGTGCCAGGCGCTCGCGAATCTCAGCGGGCAGCTGTGTCGAGGGTTCGGTATCTTGGGCAAAACGGCAGGCGGCTGCCGGAAAGCCTAGGGGCGACGGGGAAACTTCGAGCCAGGCGGCTCGCGCGGACGAAGCCACCGAGCGCTGCGGGGCAGTGGCTGGCGGCGAGCTCTGCCCACCCAGGCGCTCGAGAATTCTCGTGAATCGGGGGCCGTAGGTGCGGCGCCGAAACCGGCGATTGGACTGCAGGAACCAGCTCTGCGCCTGGCCCTCGGCGACGGTGCTCTGGGCGTAGAGGTGCACCGCTTCGGCGGCCGGCACGTAGCGGCAGCTCGCGCCGGAGCGCGCCAGGCGCTGCAGCCAGTCGGTCTCTTCGAAATAGAGGCGGTAGCCCTCGTCGAACGGACCGATCTGCTGCCAGACCGAACGGCGGAACGCCAGCAGGGCGCCGCTCAGGTCACAGCTTGAAATCGTCTGTTCGGCCAGCCAATGGCGCCGGGCGTGGCGGCGCCAGCTGCGGCGAGCCTGGCTCGCCCAGCCTCCCCCCCGCAGCGCCAGCACCCGCTGCAGCTCGCTCCACCGCCCGACGCGCTCCGTGGGCGGCAGCAGAAACCGCCTCTCGGCGTCCCAATAGAAGCGAGGCCCGGCCACCGCGACGCCCGCCTCCAGCGTCGAGCCCAGGGCTTCGAGGCAGCCAGGGAGCACTATGACGTCGGGGTTCATCACCACGACCCGCTCGGCCGAGGTCTCGCGCACTCCGAGGTTGGCGCCTCCGGCATAGCCCAGGTTGCGCCCCGGATCGAGACGGCGCGCCGGCAGGCTAGACAGGAGCCTCGAGTCTTGCTCGCGGCTGCCGTTGTCGACCAGCACGAGCTCGAGCTCGTGCTGGCTCCGCTCGGCGTCGGCGAGCAACGCCTCACACGCTCGCTGGGCGAGCCGCGGCGTGTGGTAATGGACGAGGACGATGGCCAGCTTCATGACTTGCCGAACGGAATGACTTGCCAGACGGATGTAGGTATCCTGTGCCGAATCATGGACTCTACCCCAGCTCGCGGCAACCGCGTCCTATGGCTGCGCCTCGGAAAGGTTGATCGGTTCGGAGTTGATCCACTCCGAAATTTCCCATTGTGGTGCCTTCTTTCCCGATGGTTCGGCAAGCACCGATGAGGCGAATATCGCAGCGGCAAGTGCCGCAATGAGGAAGTAAACCAGAGTGAGAGCGCGAGCTACGGCCATGTCCCCGTCCTTCGTTTCCCAAGCCCCGCGGACGTCCTGCGCTTTCGGCAGTCTGCCCTGAAGGTTGAGTCGAACAGTAGCACCGGGGGCGATCACCATCGATTCAATGCCCCGTGAGCAATGCAGCCAATTTCGT
>JBCCEE010000479.1:0-6598 GCA_039030415.1 Acidobacteriota bacterium | reverse complement strand
GGACGCTCGACCGGCGCCAGCGAGATCGCCTGCCGCCGCTTCTGCCGCTTTGGGATCGCCGGCGTCCTCAGGATCTTGGAAGACCCTCGGCCCCTATGGCGGCAGCGTCAAAGCGGTAGCCGTCTCGCCGCTCGACCCCAACCTGGTGCTGGCGGGAACCTTCGCTCAAGGTGGCGAGTACGGTGGCCTCTTCCGGTCGACCGACGGCGGTGATACCTGGACCCACGCTTCGGTGCCGGCCAATACCCAGATCACCAAGATCTCGTTTGCCGCCGACGGTGTGGCCTTCGCTCTTCAAGACTTTGCCGATCTTTGGCGCAGCACCAACGGCGGCCAGGACTGGACGGCACTAGGCGTAGCAGACTCCGTCGACGGCTTCGTCGTCGCCCCTTCCAACCCGCTGCTGCTGTGGGCCAGAATCTCCGACAACGTAGCGCCCCTGCTGCGCTCGGAGGACGGCGGCACGACCTGGGACGAAATCGCCTCGCCGGTGCCGGTCGACTCGCTGTGCACGCTGATGACCATGGATCCGGTCGATACGAACGTGATCGCCATGGCCTGCGAGTTTCCGCGCCAGCTCTGGATCTCGACGGACGGCGGCATGAGCTGGAATGAGCGCAGCGCCGGCCTGCCCAACGCTCAGGCGCTGGCGATGGTGCAGGATGGCGCACAGATTCTGGTCGGCAGCAGCTCCGGCCTCTATGCCTCGGGCAATCTGGGCATGAGCTGGATCGAGCTCAACAACGGTTGGTCCGGCACCGTGCGAAGCCTGGCGATCCAGCCGGACGACCCGGACGTGATCTACGCCGGGCTCTCCACTTCCGGCGTCCACCGCTCGATCAATGGCGGCGTCAGCTGGCAGACGACGCTGCCGGGCACCTTCCAGCGAACGGTCGACGCGATACATATCTCCCCGCATGACAACTCGAACGTCCTGCTCGGGACCCTGTCGTTCGGTGTCCTCCAAAGCCAGGACGGTGGCGGCTCGTTTCCGGCCTCGAACACCGGACTCACCAGCCTGAAGACTACGTCCGTCGCGGTCAATCCCCAGGACGCCTCCCAGCTGGCCGCCAGCTTCAGGAGCCTGAATGGCGGCGGCGTCTACCGGTCGACGGACGGCGGCGCGAGCTGGACGCTGGACGAGGCGTTCCCTTCGGGACGCGTGACCCACGTGGCCTACTCCCCCCAAGGCGTGCTCCATGCCGTTCACGATGGTCCTACGAGCGTTGCCCAAGAGGGCGCGTACCGCCGCAACGGCGACGGCACCTGGACCTACCTCGGGCCCGACCAAGGTACCTTCTTCGAAACCCAGCTCACCTCGCTGCGCTTCAGCGAGCACGATCCCGATCTGATCATGGCGACCGGGTCCGACTTCGGCGGTGAGGCGACCCTCTGGCGCTCGGACACCGCCGGCATGAGCTGGAGCAAGGTGTACGAAGGCACCGAGCCCAGAGAACGGGTGGTCGAGCTGGAGATCCTCGGAGACGGCGAGCCCACCGAGATGGTGGCGGTCTTCGAGACGCCGTTTTCGGGTCAGCCGGGCGGCGTGCTGCGTTCGGTCAACGGCGGCGTCAGCTGGTTCCCCTCGAACACCGGGCTGCCGGCCGACTTCAACGGCCGCTCCCTATGCCGCATCGCCGGCCAGCCCAACCACCTGCTCGCCGCCACCAACGATGCCTTGGTGCCGCCCCAGACCGGCAGCCTGCATCTCTCGACCGACGGCGGCGCCAGCTGGGCGCCGACCGGATTTGCAGGTCCGGTGGCGCGCCTGCTGTGCAGCCCCGGCGATCCGTCCGTCGTCTACGCGACGTTTGGCACCGGCGCTGTGGTCCGGCGATCCAGCGACCAGGGCGTGAGCTTCGCTCCCTATGATCTCGGCCTGGAGGTCGCCGGGCCCAGCCAAATCTCGAGCGATGACGGCATGCGGATGGCTCACAGTCGAAGCGGTCCCGCACGGCTCTTCCTCTCTAGCTCGACCGGCGTCTACCTCTCCGAGCTGGTGCCCGAGCTCTTTGCCGATGGCTTCGAGTCCGGCGATACCAACGCCTGGTCATCGAGCCGCTCGACGAGCTCACCTTGAGCTGTAGCTAGCGGGCCCGCCAAGCCGAATCGCGGGGCCGAAGTGCGTCCAGCACTTTTGAGCAGGAATGTTCACCAGTTTGAGCACTCCAAGGGTCGAAATTCGCCTTGCAGGTTAAAGCCGGCGCTCGCGCTGAGCTTTGCTGAATTTCAACTCTGCCCCTCGTCGGAGGACGTATGCCCTGCGCCAAATCACCGCTACAAAAGCTCTTCGATGATGTCGTCCGGCGGGGAGTGACGTCGATGCTCAGGCCTTATGGGTTTCGCAAGTCGGGACTGAACTTCCATCGCCGCAACGGCGATGTGATTCAGGTCGTCAACCTCCAAAACAGCCACGGCTCTTCGCCGGCAGCCAAGCGCTTCTATATCAACGTCGGTCTGTCGTTCGATGATCTGTGCCGGCTCACCGGGACTGAGCAGCTCGACCGTCCCAAGGAGTACGAGTGCGAGGGGCGCGGCACCCGGGCACGATTGGAAGAGCTCATCGACGACGTTCCGGAGCGCTGGGAAGTTCGCGCCAACCGCGACGCCCCGGGCAGAGTCCTCGATAATTTGAAGCCCGCGCTCGCGCAGCTCGCCTGTGAGCTTCAGATCATCGAGAACGCCCTCTCCTACCGCCGCCACCGATGGTTCGAACGCTCCCGGCCGAGTCAGGAGAACGCTCAGATTCTCTACCTCTTGGGCGATCGCGAGGCCGCATGGAACGAGGTTTTGGCGCTCTGTGCGCTATTCCGAGATCGCAAGACCATGAGCCGTCCCGGGTGGTGGCTGCGCAAGCTGGGGCTGGCGGAGCTAGCGCGCTCTCGGTACCTCTCCCCTGCGGAAAAGGCGCCCCGCAGGGCGCCTTTGAGCTGAGCTGAGCAACGCTGTGACGCACTGCCCATGGGTTCGAGAGTCCGATCAGGGATCGCCGACGACGATGTAGCCCACCACCTCGGTGGTATGAGCCACCTCGGTGTCGCCGCTCTGCTCTTCCTCGCACTTGACCTGGACGCTGGTCGAGCTCAGATTGCGCTGGCGCAAAGCGGTCGGGTCACTGCCGTCGAAAGTCTGCATCGCGGCCAGGAAGACCGGGTTGCCGACGCTCGAGAAGTTGATCGTGGCCCAGGCGTTGGTGACCGAGTTGCCGGTTCGGCCGGCGACCACCTTGTTGCCGCTGAAGGTGCTGGTGCCGACCTCGACAGCGACCCAGTCGACGCGCTCGACGGCGTGCGTGCCGTCGTTTGCCTCTTCCTCCTGCAGCCGAACCTGGAAGCTCGATGTGGTGACGTTGCGGATCCGCGTCGCCGCCGCCTGGCCGCCGTTGTTGCTCGCCAGCTGGGCGACCACGACCGGTGCGGCGCTGAACGACTGGTTGAAGTTGACCGTCGTCCAGGTGTGATTGATGTTCACCGTGCCGGCGTCGGCGTCGAGGCTACCGAGGCTCTGGGCACCGTTCTCGAGCGCCAGGTAGCCCATGCTCTCGTCGACGTGGGCGCCATCGAGATAGTCCCACTCCTGCAGGTTGTGCTGGAAGCTGCTCGACGTCACGTTGCGGACCCGCACCGTGGTCGGCTGCGAGCCGGCGAACGAGGGCGGTCCCATCACCACTCGCGGCGTGGAGAAACCCGAGAGGTTGACGGTGCGGATCGTGTCGTCGGTGGTGACGTTGGCGGCCGCCAGGCTGCCGCCGCCGCCGGTAGAGCCGACCGACAGTGACAGCTCGTACATCTGAGCTTCGTTGCTGCCGCCGCTGACGTCCACGTAGTAGCTGCCGGCACCCGGCAGGGCGACATTGCTCAGGCTCTCGGCTCCGCCGGCGCCGGTGCTGTTGGCGCTCGCCAGCACCGTCGAGCCATTGCTACCGAGGATCTCGAGCACTAGATTCTGGTTGTCGAGCGCGTTGAAGCTGGTACCTGGTGAGCAGGAGCCGTTGGCGTTCTGCGGCCCCGAGAGGTAGGTGCTGCCGTTCGGCGTCACCGTCACCGAGGCGTTGGCGTTGCTCCCGACCGTGAACCGGAAGAGATCCGGATCGCTGTTGTCGTCGATGCTGCGGGTGTCGAGGTTGACGCTGCCGCCGCTGGCGATCGTGCCGAGGTTGGTGGCGGTACCGGGCGTGTCGTTGTGCTCGAAGGAATCACCGTAGCCGCGGTTGGTGGCGAGGATGTCGTCGAACTGCGGGCCATCGAAGGCGGTGGCGAGGAACGGCTCCATCAGCTTCGTCTGGTTGACCGGACAAACGTGCGACAAGCCCAGGCCATGGCCGTGCTCGTGCGCCAGGATGTTGCGCAGAATCAGTGAGTTGTTGGAGGTGTTGTTGTAGGTGTTGTCACCGGTGTCGATCACCATATCGCCGAAGTTGGGAAAGAAGTTGTAGGCCAGGACGTTGGAGTTGCCGTCGATGAAGTGGCCGGAGATGCGCACGTCGCCGCGCACGCCGAGCTGGCCGGCGGCGATGTTGGTGGAGGTCCAGGCGGAACCGTCATCGTTGGGCTCGTAGACGTAGTTGACGCCGTTGAGCTCGCTCCAGCGATCGAACACGCCCTGGAAGATCGGCAGCCAAACCGCCTGGCTGCCATAGATCTGATTGAGGCGCGCACGCAGGTTGCTGGGCGCCGTCGGCTCGCCGTTGTAGCCGAAGATGCTGGTGCCGTCCGGCACGATGCTCCAGGTCAGCGTCATCGGATCACCCTGACCGAGTCCACCGCCATCGGTCGCCGTCACCGACCAGCGATCCGGGTCGTCGAACTGGAAGTCCCGGGGGCCGCCGCCCAGGTCCAGCGAGGTGCGCAGCCGGCTGCCGTTGAAGCGCTTGTGCAGCGTGTCGACCAGCGCGGGATCGGTGCCGGGCGCAAAACAGGCCATCGGTACCAGCGCTTCATCCGGGATGGACGAGAAATCCGGAATCGGCGCGGCGAACGCAGACGTTGGGAGTGAGAGAAGGAGGATGGGCACCAGAGCTCGGCATACAAACTTCATCAATGAGACTCCTTGGGCGAGACTTCAGCAGAAGCCCGCCTTTGCAGCACACTCGGTCCTTGCCCTGCTCGGAGGCAGGACTCGGGCTAAGCCAGCCATGAAAAAAATCCGCTCAGCAGCCCATGGCAGCGCGCGGGGCTCTGGAACGCTCTCTGCCGAATGCAGAGAGCGGGCCGAGTGACGCCAGGCATCAATGTCGCCAGGCGTCGAGATTGCCAGCCGGCGACATCGACAGAACGTTGCGTCGCTCGAACGTTACGTCGCTAGACCAGTACGTCGCGAGACCGTTGCGTCGCTAAGACTGCTTTATGCGGCACTCAAGTAACTTATAGCGAGGATACTATGGCAAAGCAGCACAGATCAATGGCCGAGGGGAATCCTCGCCTTCCCGTGACAGCGTCGGGTGGTGATCCATCGCCTAGGAACCGCCTCGACACCCCTGGCCGCTTCTCGCGATCGCAGTCGGCTGCTCTCGGTCTATGAACAATGCCGAAGCGCTGGTGTCTCAAAGGGCTGGGACGCCCCACGATGATCCGCACTTTCACCATGAGCTCTTCGACGCCAAACCTCGATCACCATTCGACCGAAGGCCCGTTGCTGGCAGTCGGCGCCCCGATCGGTTCTCCGGAACGGGTGCTCCACCTCGGGCCGCGTCGCAGGCGCCCTTCGTGGGCGCGCCTGCCCACGACCTCGAGGGTCCTGGGCCGCTCGAGCCGACGCAATCGGATAAACTATGGCTACGGTTCGATTCCAGCTCGAGCTCGTTTTGCACCCGCTGCCTCGCCCAGCAGCCCGCGAGCTGGAAGCTCTCCAGGCGAGAACGCTCAGAGGATCGACACCGAGCATCCCATGGCGAATCCCAGCGAGCCTCCTTCGCCATCACCGTCTTCCGAAGCCGCGTTCGAAGCGCTGTTTGCGAGCCAATATCGCTCGGTCAACTACTACTTTGCGCGCCGGGGATGCACCCCGGACGAGAGTCGCGAGCTGACCCAGGAGACGTTCATCGCGGTCTACCGGGGCTTTGACGGCTACCGCCAGGAAAGTGCCGTCTCTACCTGGATCTTCATGATCGCCGCCAACACCTGGCGCAACTGGCTCCGCCAGCGCGGCACCCAGAAACGCACCGCCAACGAAATCTCGATGGATGACACCGAAGGCGAGCGCAGGATTGAAGAGACGGTCGCCGATCCGGCAGAAGATGCCCTCGACAACCTGATGTCCGACGAGCGGCGCGAGCAGCTGCGCGATGCACTCGATGAGCTGCCGCCACGTATGCGCGATTGCCTGCTGCTACGCCTGGATCAGGGATACAAGTATCGCGAGATCGCCGAGATCATGAACACCCGGGTCGATACCGTGAAATCCCAGCTCTATCAGGCGAAAGAGCGTCTGAAGGATTTGCTGCAAGACCATGCCGAGCTTATTTGAGCCTATGGAGTCGAAAGACGTTGTTACGTCGACAGACGCTAGTGCGTCGCACGCGGCACCGAGCCTGGGCTGGCATCAGGACCCGAGATAGGAATCAGCGTGACCCACTCGAAGCCACCTAACCCAGCACTCG
>JBCCEE010000478.1:0-6606 GCA_039030415.1 Acidobacteriota bacterium | reverse complement strand
TTTCTTAGACACCAGTTTTGACCCATCAGTACAGACAAGGAGAACCTCGATGTCAGACAACACATTCACTGCAGCCACCTCGCTCACCGGCAAAGTCGCCGTCATCACGGGCGGCAACTCAGGCATTGGACGGGCCGCAGCACTAGCGTTCGCTGAGCGCGGAGCCGCGGTGGTGATCGGAGCCCGACGCGAAGAGCGCGGCCAGGCAGTAGTCGATGAGATCAAGGCAAAGGATGGCCAGGCGATCTTCGTCAAAACTGACGTCACCGACAAGGAGCAGGTCGAGGCTTTGGTCGCCAAAGCCGTCTCCGAATACGGTGGACTCGACATCGCCCTCAACAACGCTGGCATAGAAGGCGCCGCCCTGGCGCCCATTACCGAGGAGAGCGAAGATAACGCACGCCAGGTGATGGAAGTCAACTTCTTCGGCCTGTGGCACGCCATGCGCGCAGAGATCCCCGCCCTCGCCGAGCGCGGTGGCGGCGTGATCATCAACACCACCTCAGTCGCCGGTCTCAAAGGGTTTCCAGCCTTCTCGTCCTACGTCGCTTCAAAGCACGCCGTCGAGGGGCTCAGCCGGTCGGTAGCGTTGGAAGTGGCCGGACTCGGCATCCGCGTCAACACCATCGCTCCTGGACCGATCGACACCGAGCTGCTTGATCGCGCCACCGGCGGGGATCCGTCCGGCTTCACCCAAATGGTGCCGCTACAGCGCGCCGGCAGTGCCGACGAAGTCGGCGCCACGATCGCCTTCTTGGCCTCTCCGGGCGCCTCCTACGTCACCGGTCAAGCGCTGCGCGTCGACGGCGGCATGATGGCTTGAAGGTCGTTTCGCTCGGCTGCAAGGTGGCAGGTTCGTCTCGGCCTGCCACCGGCCTCCATCTTTCTGCCTACTACCGAGCCGTGAAAGCCAGACGGAAAACGCGAGACGGAGGGTTGACACTACCGACCTGCCCATCCCTTAAAATAAATTGAGTTGAATTTGGCGCGCTCAGAGTCTGCCCGGCCTGGCACCCCGGGCAGCGCGCGCCTGATGCCGTGATCTGAGACCACCGCCAGGCTGAGGCCTCTTGATCCGATTCGTCCTTTTTGCGCTGCTCCTTTCAGTCCCAGGCTCACTCGTGGGTCAGGCAGCCCCAGCCCAACTCGAAGAACGGCTGGTGGGCTCTAGCGGCCAGGAGCGGCTCGAGCTCTTGGTCGAGCTGGTGCGAACCCAACGTCGATCCAAGCCTGAACGAGCTGTCGAGCTCGGTGAACAGGCCAGCGAGCTGCTTGCGAGAGCTCCAGACGGTCAGCTCGAGTATGAGCTCTCACGCTCTCTCAGCATCGCCTACCGTCGCCTACGTGACTTTGCGACCGCGGTCGACCACGCGACCCGGGCCGTCGAACTGGCTCGGGCTGACGACAACCGCCAGCAGCTCGCCAACGCACTGACCGCTCGCGGCGGTCTGTACGGGGAGGCGAGCGATTATCAGCGAGCCCTCGAATCGCTCCACGAGGCCCTCGACCTTGTCACCGTCCTTGGTGCCCCGGAACAGATCAGCGACCTGCAAGGCGACGTTGGAAGCATCTACCGTCGACTCGGCAACTACTCCCAAGCTCTCGAGCACTACCTGGCGGCCTACCGGGCAGCCGAAAAATCCGGCGACCGCGCCAGCATCGGCTGGTCGCTGAACCGCTTGGGCATCCTCTACCGGACGCTCGGACAAAACAAACTAGCGCTCACCTCCTATCGCGAGGCGCTGGCGATTTTCGAGCAGCTGAAAGATACCGAAGCGGTGGGCGTCGTGCTCAACGGGCTCGGAAACTTCTACCGACGCCAGGGCGATCTGGAGCGTGCGCTCGACTATCTCAATCGCTCGCTGGCGATCGACCAGGAGACCGGCGATCGAACCGGCGTCGCCACCCGCCTGCACAACATCGGCTTTATCCATCAGAACCTTGGTGATCTCGACCAGGCGCACGAGCACTACCGCAAGGCGCTCGCCATTCGCCGAGAGTTCGATGATTTGAAAGGCGTTGCCAACACCCTGCAGCACATCGCGACGGTACATCACGAGCGCGGTCAATACCCGCGCGCCATCGCCACGTTCGAAGCGTCTCTGGCGATCGCCAGCCGCATCCAGGCGCGGGACGAGATCCAAGATGCCTACCGCGACATGGCGATCACCTACGCCGCCATGGGGCGGTATCGCCAGGCGCTGGCGGCAGGGCGAGAGCATGACCGGATCGCTGAGGAAATGTTCAGCAATCTCAACAACCAAGTCATCACCGAGATGCAGGCGCGCTTCGCAGCCGAGCGCAAGGCCAAGGAGATCGAGCTGCTGAAGCAACAGCAGGCCATCGATGCAGGCGAGTTGCGGCGCCAGGAGACCCTCCGCCAGGCTCTGATCCTGGGTCTCGCTCTGCTGGGCCTGCTCGTGCTTCTGCTGGTGCATCGCATACGACTGCCGATACGAGCGACGCGCACCATCAAGCTGCAAAATCAGGAGCTCGAACAGTCCTTGGCCCGGCTCATCGAGTCCGAGCAGCGCTACCGCCAGCTGTTCGACGACCCCAGCCTCGCCAAGCTGCTGGTCGATACGAAGGACGGCGAGATCCTCGCCGCCAATGATTCGGCAGAACTGCTGCTAGCAGAAGCGCCAGACGTCGCCAGGGGCCCGGTCCCAGAGTGGCTGGAGCCGATCTTGGGTCAACTGACTGAGCGCGAAGCTGCCGGACTGCACGATCCCTGGGTCACAACCGTTAGGCTCAAAACCTGGACACCACGGTACTTTGAAGCCTGGGCCAGCCAGCTTCAGCTGCAGCGCAAAGCCGCGGCGCTGATCACTCTGCACAACGTCACCGAGCGTCGACGGCTCGAAGAAGAAGCGCTGCGGCGTGAGGAGCGCGAGCGCTACATCTGCGAGCTCGAAACCAGGAAAGCCGAAGTCGAAGCCAGCAGCCAAGAGAAAGAGCGCTTCGCTTTCACCGTATCGCACGAGCTCAAGACGCCGCTGGTCACGATCCGGGGCTTCAACGGCATGGTTGCCCGCGACGCCCGAGCCGGCAGACTCCAGCGCATCGAACAGGACATGGCACGCATCGGCACAGCAGCGCGCAGAATGAGCGAGCTACTCGACGACCTGCTCTCTCTGTCGCGCGTCGGGCGCGTCACCCGGGAGTCACAAGAGGTCGATCTGAGGGAGCTGGCGCAGCAGGCAGCCGCCACACTCGATCTGCGAGGCGCCACCCTGCAGATCGCAGACGACCTGCCGCCGGCTATCGGTGACCCGGAACGCCTGCGCGAGCTCTTCCGCCAGCTGATCGACAACGCCACCAAATTTCTCGGCGATCAGCCGCAGGCGAAGGTCGAGATCGCCTGGCGGCGGCAGGCCTCGGAGACGGTGATCACAGTACGCGACAACGGCATCGGCATCTCGCAGGACTACCAGCGCCGGGTGTTCAAAGTCTTCGAGCAGCTTGAACCGGGAGTCGAGGGCACCGGTATCGGCCTGGCCTTGGCCGAGCGAGTCGTCCAGGTTCACGGCGGTCGGATCTGGATCGAATCTGAAGGTAGCGGGTGCGGTGCGATGCTCTGCTTCACCCTGCAGCCGGCAAATTCCGACGGTGCCGCCGACATCGAGAGCCACCCGGCGGATTCCTGCCACCGCGCTCAGCTAGCCCATTGACCATGCGCCGAACGCCCCGTCAACTCCCGGCAATATCGCTGGTCCTGGCAGTCTCTTGTACTCTGACTTCCTCTTTGCTCCTGGCCCCAGCAATCCATGCCCAGGGCGAGGGCGATCTCCAAAGAAAGATCGAACGGCTCGAAGCGAGGCTGACCGAAGCCTCCGGTCGCCTGCGCCTCGAGCTGCTGGTGGAGCTCGCTGACCGTCACCCCGACCCGGCGCAAGCTGTGGCCTTTGGCCAAGAGGCCATGCAGCTGATGAGTAAGGTCCCGGATCGTCCGCGAGAGCTCGAGCTTTGCAATGTTCTCGCCAGGGCCTACCTCCGGCTCGACGAGCCTCAGCTCGCCCTGCGCTACGGCGTGTTGGCCGAGCAGTTGGCGCGCGCCCGCAGGGATCAGTCCCAGCTGGCGACTGCACTGCACTTGATCGGAGACGTGCATCGTGCCGTCGATGCACCGTTACGTGCCCTCGAGGCAACTCGTGAAGCGATCGAGATCTATGATCAGCTCAGCGACCGGCGGCGCTTGGCGGTACTGCTCAACGACGCCGGCCTCGCCTATCGCCAGCTCGGCGACTATTCGCAAGCACTTCGCACCTATCTGCGCTCCAGCACCATCCGCCGTGAGCTCGGCGACAAGGCTGGGCTAGCGCGCTCGCTCAACAACCTCGGCGTCGTCTACCGGCGGCTCGGTCAGAACGCTGAGGCGCTTCGCGTCTATCGCCAGGCGCTCGAGATCCAGCAGCGGGAGGCCAACCTACCGCAGGTCGCCAGGTTGCTCAACAACATCGGCGTAGTGCTCAAATTCGAAGGTGAGGTCGCTTCGGCAATCCAACACTACCACCGATCCTTGGAGCTCAAGAGGCAGCTCAACGACCCGAATGGCATCGCTTCGACGCGCAACAACCTCGGCCTGGCCTACGAGGAGCGCGGTGATCTCGACCGCGCTGAGGAGGAATTCCGCAAGTCCCTGGCGATCAAGCGCGACCTCGGCGAGCGAGCCGGAATCGCCGGCTTGCTGATCCGGCTGGCGGCGATTCAGCGCCAGCGTCAGCACTATGGAGCAGCCCTGGAATATCTCGAACAAGCGCGGTCGATCGCCGAGGACTCCGGGAATCCTGGCGATCTGCGGGGGGTTTACCGCGAGCTCGCCGACCTCCTCGCAGCCAGCGGGCGTGATCAGGAAGCCTGGGCGGCATTCGAGCGCTACCAAGAGATTCAGCATGAGGTCCGCGAACAGGCCAACCGCGAAGCCGTCGCCGCTACCCGCTCGCGTTTCGAGTTCGATCAGATGGAGAAAGAAGCCGCCCTGCTCAACCAGCAGCAGGCGTTGGCAGCGGTCGAGATGCGCCAGCAGCAGACGGTGCGCCAGGCACTACTGGCTGGCCTGGTATTGCTGTTGCTGACCGGGATTCTGCTCGCCAGCCGCTACCGCGTGAAGACGCGCACCGCAGACATTATCGCGGCCCAGAATCGCGACCTCGAACGAGCTCTCGGCGAACTACGAGAGTCGGAGCAGCTCTATCGCCAGCTGTTTGAAGATCCCAGCCTGGCCAAACTCTTGCTCGATCCGGCGAACGGCGAGATCGTCGAGATCAACCGCTCGGGCACTGAGCTACTCTCTCAAACGCTAGCAGCAGGCGACGCCACGACAGCCGTGGAGCCCGATTGGCTGGATCTCATCGCAGCTCGACTCGACGAGGCCACGAGCGATCAGCCGGTGCTGCTCCACAGATTTCGCCACGGCGAGGCAGAGGAGCGCACGTTCGAAGCCTGGGCCGCGCAGCTTACCCTCAGCGGGCGCTGGCTGGTGCTGGTGACCCTGCACGACGTCACCGAGCACAGCCGCTTGGAAGCGGAGACGCTGCGCGCTGAAGAGCGCGAGAGCTATCTCGCCGAGCTGCAGCGCAGCAAGCAGCAGCTCGAAGCTCGCAACGCTTAGATGGAGCGCTTCGTCTACGTCGTCTCGCACGATCTCAAGGCTCCTCTGGTCACCATCAGCAGCTTCGTCAAGCTGATGCAGAAGCAGGCCGCAGCCGGCGATCTCGAGCGGGTGTTGGCCGGTAGCGAGCGCATCGAGGCCGCGGCGCACAAGATGCGAGCCTTCTTGGACGACCTGCTCGAGCTATCTCGCCGCGGTCGCGTCATTGCCACGGCTCGCGAAGTGCCGCTGTCCGAGGTCGCTCGCGAGGTTGCTCAACTGCTGGCCAGCGAGCTCGAGCAGCGGGCGGTCGAGCTCGACATTGCAGACGATCTTCCGACCGTCGAAGGCGATCGCCAGCGATTGACGGAAGTGCTTCAAAATCTGCTCGACAACGCCGTCAAGTTCATGGGCGATCAACCGTCGCCGCGCATCGAAATCGGCTGGCAGCAGGCCGAACCGCCCATCATCTACGTGCGCGACAATGGCATCGGGCTCAGAAGCGGGGATCACGACACGATCTTCGAGCTATTCGATCGCGGCTCGAGCGCAGACCTGCGCTCCGAGGTTGCAGGCACCGGCGTCGGTCTGGCGGTAGTCAAACGCATCGTCGAGGTCCACGGCGGTCGCATCTGGGCCGAGTCCAACGGCGCCGGCGCCGGCTCGACGTTCTGCTTCACGATACCGGGAGCAGACACTGTGCCGGGAACGGACTCTGAGGCCAAAGACTGACTAGTCGGCGTCCAGCTGCTTGATCGCGCGCTTGGGTGCGACCATGCGGTAGCCGTCTTCGAGCAGGTCTTCGACCGCTTGCCAGTCGGGGTCGTGATCCAGCCGCATGCCGACCCAACCGCTCGGCCCTAGGTAGGGCGGCTTGAAGTAGGTCTTGGGATCGGAGGCGATCCGCAGCTCCTGCTCATCAAAGGTCGACTTCACCCACACCGCGATACGGTCCGCGCCGTGGTGGTGGTCGTCGAAGGTAGCGAACGTCTTGCGTCCACCCCACCAGGTTGGCG
>JBCCEE010000477.1:0-6608 GCA_039030415.1 Acidobacteriota bacterium | reverse complement strand
GAGCATGCCGGATCAAGACCTGAGCGAGCTCGCGGCGGAGATGGACAAGCTGAACATGGCGGTGATGGTCAATTTGAGCGGCCGTGGTTTCATCCGCGCCGAGAATGCCGACGGCAGCTTCCGGCTGGCGCTGCACGACGGTGATTTCCTGAAGCGCGCCGTCGACAATGCCAAAAGCACGGCACCGGGGCGATTCGTCATCTTCACCAATGTCGACTTCGATGGCATCGAACAGCCCGACTGGACCGAGCGCGCGGTGCGCCAGCTCGAGGTCGACTTTGCCAACGGTGCCAACGGGCTCAAGGTCTACAAGAGCCTCGGGCTCGACATGAAGGACGGCAACGGCCAGCGGGTCGCCGTCGACGATCCCCGTATCGACCCGATCTGGAAGCGCTGCGGCGAGCTCGGTATCCCGGTGCTGATCCACTCCGGCGAGCCGCCTTCATTCTGGCATCCCAAAGACAAGAACAACGAGCGCCTGCTTGAGCTCATGCAGAAGCCCGAGCGCTACCGTGATCCCGAAAAGGTCGCGTCGTGGGAGCAAATCATGGGCGAGCAGCAGAACGTCTTCCGCAAGCATCCGAACACGACGTTCATCAACGCTCACTTGGGCTGGATGGGCAACGACCTCGCCGCCCTGGGACGCCTGATGGACGAGCTGCCCAACATGGTGACCGAGATCGGCGCTGTGCTGGCGGAGCTCGGGCGTCAGCCGCGCTTTGCCCGCGAGTGGTTCATCAAGTATCAGGACCGCGTGATGTTCGGCAAAGACAGCTGGGCGCCGGAGGAGTACTACACCTACTTCCGCGTGCTCGAGACCGACGACGAATACTTCGACTACTACCGTCGGCGCCACGCCTTCTGGAAGATGTACGGCCTCGATCTGCCCGACGAAGTGCTGAAGAAGCTCTACTACAAGAATGCCCTGCGGATCATCCCCGGCATCGACCCGTCAGGCTTTCCCGATTGATTGGCTCTGGCACTGGTGGCGGTCGTGGCTCGGCTCCCCGCCGGGCTCCACCCACGCATTCAACAGCCAGCTCTGCAATCGCTTCACGAGCTCCGGAGCTTCTTTGCCCTCGACGACCTGGGTGCGTGCCAATCGATCGCCTAGCCTCATGCCTTGGGGGTCTCGCTGGATCGCCTGCGCTTCAAACATCATGGCCACAAAATTGAAGCCTGGAACTACAAAGAAGACGTTTCTGCGCATGGAACGAAGCGCTCCACTTGGAGCACCCGAGTCCAGATCGACGACTACGAGACCGGCGATAAGCTTGCCGGGGCTTTGTCCCGGAAGAGCACAGTCCCGCAGCAGCAGGTAGAAGGGGCTGAGCAGTGACGCTAACGGGAAGCCGAGCGAAGCAACGAGTAGTCCAAAGAGAGTGGCACCAATCCACGCGTCGACAAAAGCGGCAAGCCCGCGTTTCTCCAAGCTTGCTTTCGCGTACCTCGAAACCAGAGTGGGCCAACGGCGGTGAGCTGCTGGAAAGAAAACGGCACCAAGTGCCGCGCCAGCGATTAGAGATCCAAGGTATGTCGCCTGGGCGTCCATCTGCTTGTCGCATTTTAGATTTCGTTGGAGCTTTTCGAGCGCATCGGGGCGCCCTTTCAACCAGCTCGATCGAAATTGCGAAACGGGACCATCGTGGACGAGCCAGAACGTCGTGGATCGATCTCAGAAACGCACAGGACGGCCGGGGACGCTGTGGATTTGTATATGGTCCGTCAAGGGCGGCCCGGCAACGCTCTGGCATCTGCCCAGCGGCGCCCAAGACGGCCCGGAAGCCTCTGAATCGTTCCCAAGCCTTGAATCGGCGGCCAGAAAGACAAAAGGCGATCGACCCGACGCGATTCAGGCGGAGGGAGAGCTCGCTATTTCCGGATTGTGGAGATTCCTGGCGGTCAGAAAGCTCAATGGCAAGATGCTGGGAACGCTCCTGACGGTCAGAAGGCTCAATGGCAAAATGCTCGAACCGTTTCGGGCCGCCCGCAGCGGTCTTGGAGAAATTTCAAACCGCGTTGGCGGACACGCGTCGGCGGAAAAACTTGTCCAAGCGTCAATCCACGAGCGGCAGTGCGACGCAGAACGCGGAGCCTTTGCCGGGGCCTTCGGACTCGACCCAGATCCTGCCGTCGTGCACCTCGACGATGCGCTTCACCAGGGCGAGCCCGACGCCGGTACCCTCGGGGCCCTGCTGATCCAAGCGATCGAAGAGACCAAAGACTTTCTCGTGGTACTGCGGGTCGATGCCGATGCCGTTGTCTCGAAAGATGACGACCCCTTCGGTCTCCGTCCGTCGGATACCGATCTCCACCCGCGGTGAAGGTTGATCGCCCAGGTAGCTGACCGCGTTGTGCAGCAGGTGGCGGGCCACCTGCCTCAGGCGCTCGCGGTTGCCGCACACCACCGGCAGCTCAGGCTCCACTTCGACCTCTACCTGGCGCTGCGCGATGACGTCGGCTAGCTCGTCTACCGCATGCTGGACCAGCTCATCCCAAGGCACTTCGACGCATGGCCCCGGACTCCTCTCGACATTGGAAAACTCGTGAAGCTCTTCCAGCAGCAGGTGGAGCCGGTCGGCCGCTTTGTCGACCCGCTGAAGATCCCTGCGCAGACTGTCGTAGTCGCCCACCTCGGCGTCTTGCGCCACCAGTCCGACGAAGTTCTTGATCGTCGTCATGGGATTCTTGAGGTCGTGAGAGATGGTGTAGTTGAAGCGTGCGAGCTCGGCGTTGCGGTTCTCGAGCTGGTGGATCAAGCGCTCCCGCTCAGTCAGCAACTGCTCGCGCTCGGACAGCTGCGAGGTGCGCTCGTCGACCATCATGGACAGCTGGCGGTGAACGCCGAGCAGGTCGATGTGGGTCTTGACGCGGGCGAGGAGCTCGGTTCTGGCGATCGGTTTCATCAGGTAGTCGTTGGCGCCGGCGGCGAGACCGACGACCAGATCCGACGGTTGGCTCTTGGCGGTGAGGAAGATGACGGGCAGCTCGGTGAGCGTATGCTGCTCGCGCAGCGTTCGGCACACCTCGTAGCCCGACATGCGCGGCATCATGACGTCGAGTAGCACCAGGTCTGGAAGCCGCTGCTCGATGCTGGCGAGAGCTTCGGCCCCGTTGACCGCCTGGCGCAATCGATAGCCCCGAACCGCGAGCTGGTTGACCAGGACCTGGCGGATGACCGGATGCCGTAGAGGGGCGTTCGCAGCTCGTGGGACGTGTTGGCGAGGAGCTCGTCCTTGAGCTTGTCGGCCTGGCGCAACCGTTGGTTGGCGGCACGCTCACGAGCGGCGATCTGCCGCTCGCGCTCGACCTTGTTGCGCTGGCCGCGCAGGTAGGTCGCCACGGCGGTTGCCAGCGCTAGCAGGTAGAGGCCGTAGGCCCACCAGGTTCGCCATGGCGGCGGCAGCACGGCGAGGTGCAGCGACGTTCCCTCCTGGTTCCAGATCCCGTCGCGATTCGACGCTTTGACCCGGAACACGTAGTCGCCCGCGTCGAGGTTCGTATACTGCGCGAAACGCCGCTGGGCATCGGTCTCGACCCATTCGGACTGCAGGCCCTCCAGCCGGTAGGCGTAGCGATTCTTGTCGGGAGCCGCGAAATGGAGGGCCGCAAACTCGAAGGCGAAGATGTCGTCCCGGTGGTCGAGGACGAGATGGGGTGGGGTCGTCGGATCCCCGGCGACGGATCCCGGCGCCAGGCGCTCGGCCAAGCGGGTGGAACGGTTGAGGATCTGGAAGTCGGTGATCGCCACTTCTGGCGGGTTCGGGTCGTCTTCGATGTGGTGGGGGAAGAAAGCGGTGACGCCGCCATTGCCGCCGAACAACAGCTCGCCGTCGCGGGTGCGGTAGGCCGGACCGATGAAGAAGATGTTGCCGTGAATGCCGTCGTCGACGTCGTACCGGCGGATCTGGTCCGTCCTAGGGTCGAGGCGAGCCAGCCCCAGCCGGGTCGCCAGCCACAGCCGCTCTCGGTCGTCTCCGGCGATGCCGACGATGTCGTCGCTCGGCAGGCCGTCCTGCACCCGGTAGTGCCTGAACGCGCCGCGCTCCCGGTCCCAGCGGTTGAGGCCGCCGCTGACGGTGCCGATCCAGAAGATGCCGTCGGCGTCCTGGTAGAGGGACGTGACGCTGTTGGCGCTCAAGCTGTTGCGGTCGTCGGGATCGTTGGTGGTGTGGACGAACCCATCCGAATCGGGCTCGAACCGGCTGAGTCCGCCGTAGGTGGCAGCTCGCTTTCTCCCCGGCGATACTTGACGAAGCGTTCGCGACGCCGATCGTATTTGTCGACGCCGTCGCGATGGGCGATCCACAGAATGCCGGTGCGGTCTTGCCACAGGGCTAGCGTCTGGTTCGAGCCCAGGCCGCTGCGGTCCTCGGGGTCATGGCGGAAGTGGATGAAGCGCTCACCGCTGGCGTCCGCTTCCTGGCCTGGCGCGGCGCGATCCGTGCGAAAGATGCCGTCTCTGAAGGTCCCGATCCATAGCTCGCCGTCACCATCTTCGAGAATGGTGTTGACGCGGATGGAGTCGCTGGCAGCTAGCGTGTGGCGGACGAAGGCATTGCGCTGGCGGTCGAAGCGGTTGAGGCGCTCGGCTCCGATCCATAGCTCACCGCTCGAATCCTCGAAGAGTGTGTGCACCCTGCCGTCGCTCAGAGAATCGGGATCCTCTGGGTCGTGGTGGTGGTGGATAAAGGTCTCCGCCGAGCGGTCGAAGTGGTCGAGCCCAAGGCCGTGCCCAATCCAGAAATCGCCGTGACTGTCCTCGAAGATCGCCGACACCGTGCTGGGGCTGATGCTGTCGGGATTATCAGGATCGTGCCGGTAGTGGATGAAGGAGCCGGTTGCTGGCTCGAATCGATGCAGACCGGCGTAGCTGCCGATCCACAGCGCTCCGGATCGATCCTCGTGGAACGCCCGTACGCGGCCGTCCGGGAGACTTGCGGGATCGTCGGGATCGGGAACAAAGTGGGTGAAGCGCTGCGTGGCCGGATCGAATCGGTCGATGCCCTGGCTGCGGGTTGCGAGCCACAGCATCCCTCGGCGGTCTTCGAAGATCTCCATGATCTTCCCCGAAGTCACCGACCCAGGATCCTCAGGATCGTGCCGGAAGGAGCGGAATTTGTAGCCGTCGTAACGCTGCAGGAGGCCGTTGGTGGCGAACCACAGGAACCCCTGGCGATCTTGCAGGACGTCCCAAACCGTGCTGTGGGAGAGCCCGTCTTCGATCGTCAGGTGCTCGAGCTCGACCCCTTCAGGAGTCCTCGGAACAGGTACCGATGGGGGGCTGTCGGCGAGAAGCGGCGGCGCCAAGGACAGCAGGGCGCCGAGCGCGGTGAGAGTCTGCCTAAAGCGTGGCGGACGCGGACCCAAGAAGGTGAGGGGACGTTGTTTCGGTGATATTCGAGTCACGTCTTGCGGGCCGCCCGATGGCGGTCGGATGCCTGAGTGCTGATGACCTGGGCCTCACCCCGAATCCTGTCACACCCCCTTACCTTCTTAGGCCAGCTCGCGTCGCGTTGAGTGAAGAATCACAGTGCTGAAGCGCGCAGGATTGGTGAGGCTCGTGCCTTCCCCCATCTCCGTCATAAAAAATGCGTGGCGGATCGCGCGTTTTGCTGGAGTCGCTGGAAAATGTGCGCAAAAACAAAAAGGGCGTCGCACCCGAGGTGCAACGCCCTTTCCGGCGGGATGTTCAGACTGGCTTAGACGCGGCGCGTGCGAGCCATGAAGAACATCGAGGCGGCGGCGAGCATGCCGACCAGCAGGAGGAGGCCCCAGCTGTTGAGGGTCGGGATGGCGATCGTCGGAGTCTCTTCGACGATGCAGAAGCCGTCGATGGCGAAGGAGAAGTGGAGGGCCGGCGGGCCGATGACGGTGTCAACCGGGGTCCACGTCGGAACGCCGGCGTCCGGCGCGATGATCACGGAGTTGGCGACGGAGCCAGCAGCGCCATCGGAAGCGGCGTAGAAGTTGTTGAAGCCACCCGCGTTGGCCGCGGCATCGGTACCGAAAGCCGAGGTCCAGTAGATGGTGTCACCCTCGAGCACGGTGCCGCCGCCGGGAAAGCCAACTTCGAAGAGCTGGATGGTGCCGAACGGGCCGAGGTCGACGCGGCTCGCCTCAGCGAGGGGGCCAGCGACCGGCACAGCGGCGTCGGCCGGCATCGGAGCGGAAGCGTCACCCGCGTAGAACTCGAAACCGAACGGCTGAGGAGCCGCTGGGGCCTGGGTGACCTGGGCGCGCACGCCGGTGATCTCGTACAGGCCGGTCTCACAATCGAACAGAGAGTTGTCGATGGAGAACTCGTCGGCCGAGCGGGCAAAGAAGGTGCCGGCGGAATCCTGGGAGGCCAGCGACGTGGTGCCATTGGCGACGTCGTTGTCAAAGAGCTCACCCGGAGGAGCGAAGTCGTCGGGAATGCCCAGCGCACCATTGTGATCCTCGTTGAGGTCTTGGCCAGCGGCAGGCAGCGCTAGGAATAGGGCAGCTATGGCGAGGCAGGCAAACGATTTCGAACGCATTTCCGGGTTCCTCTTGGTAGATCATCGGCTCGGGCGTCGTCGGCCGCGCGGACGAACAGCGCGGCCAGGTCCCCGTGGCCTTCGTTC
>JBCCEE010000476.1:0-6613 GCA_039030415.1 Acidobacteriota bacterium | reverse complement strand
GTTTTCGTCGCTCTTCCAATCGTCGCGATCGCAAGCGTATCGCAGCCGTATGTGACCAACGTTCAGCCGACTCTCACTGTATCTTTATCGGAAACGTTGGCGAGCCCACTGGTCGATAGGACTTCCTATGTTGGTGTGCCTCTGCTTGCTGAAGCCTGGCCCATCAATCGATCCAACCCTTACATCTGCGAAGACTTGCCCTTCTGCCGCTATGACTTTGATTGTTGGAATGTTTGTTCCGAAGGACCGGCCGGCGAGTTCTGCGACTGCGTCCTGGGCTGCACGGAACCTGGCTGTCTCTTCTAAGTGCTCAGCGCTTGAACCAAGATGACCACCATACTGCGCTCCAGTCTGGAGCGCAGTGTTTGAAGTGCCCTAGCGATGCTGGCAAGTTCCCATGGGTTCGCAGGGTGTTTGACACGGAGCTCACCGTTTGCAGGGCGCAGCGCCTCAATGATGCCAGGCGCCAGCTCGGTTTGCCGGCGCGCTGGTAGCGAGTGTTGAAGGGTTCGTCGACAGGCGTTGGCCTGCGTCGGCACGGGCCAGGGCGTCGGCCGGCTGAGGAGCCCACTTCTGCAGCTTCTCGCAGAGGCCGAGCGCCGCGTAGTGCAGGAACTTCGCCGCGATCTGGCCTCCGCTGGTGATGAGCCGACGCAGATTGGAGGCGCTCAGAGCGAGCAATCGAGCGCCGCTGGGACCGACCACTACGTCGTGCATCCGCCGGTTCTCGGTGAAGAACGCCACCTCGCCGACCAGGGCGCCGCTTTCCTCGACGGTCGTCAGGATCTGGCCGTCGTCGTGCACCTCGAGCGAGCCGTCGAGCAGCACGTAGAGCGTGCGCGAGACGTGCCCCTTCATGATAATCCTGTCTGCCGGTCGACAGCGGAGGATGTGGCTCTTCTCCAGCAAAGCGCTCGCCTCGTCGTGGGTCAGCTCGCCGAGTAGACCCGGAAGCTGGCCCAGCCACCCAAAGATGGGCGCCCAATGCTCCTCGGGATCGTGTCCGCGACTCTTGATCGCCCGCTCGTCGTTGCGGATCAGGGTCAAGATGTGATCGACCCTATCCATCGGCCGCGTGCGGTGATCGTGAATCGAGACCATGGGCGACTGGAGGCGCTCCAGGTAGGCGCGGTCGCCGAAGACGACCGCGATCGGCACCAAGGCTCCGCTGGTGTGATGGTTGAAGATTTTGCCGAAGGGCTGAAAGCCCAGGTGCCGGTAGTGGTTCACGAGGTGAGGCTCACAGGTCCCGAGCAGCAGCTCTAGCCCGTGAGCGGCGGAGCATGCGAAGGCCATGTGCAGCAGCTCGAAGGGGAGCTGGCCGTGACCGCGAAAGCGCTTGCGCACCAGGAACTGGGTGATGATGCCGAGATCGTCTTCGTCGACGACGCCGGTAAAGCGTTCGAAGTCGTACTGGTGGCGTGAGGAAGCGGAGAAGGTCGCCTCATCGCCAAAGGTGACCCGCACGGTCCCGACCACTTCGCCGTCCACTTCGGCGAGGGCGATGCGCGAGACTGCGTCGTACTCGTCGGTGAGCCAGCGTCGCTGGTGGTCGGCGACATCCAGGAACAAGCCTTGGTCGGCGACGTAGAGCTCGTAGCGCAGGCGGTAGGCCGCCGCGCGGTCTTCATCGGTGGTGGCCCAGCGGAGCTCGAAATCCATGGTGCTTACCTCCAGTAGGGTTTTTCTAGCCAGGAAAAGCCGAAGCGGCGTGCGAACTCGAAGTGCTCTAGCTCGGCGGCCGAGCGAGGGCTTTCGCCTTGCCGCAGCTGTATCCAGATGCGCTCGCCGTCACGCCGCACGTAGCCGGTACGGCGGCGCCAGTCGCTCCTGCTCCAGCCGTCCATGGCGCGCTGGACGTCGGGGTGGAGGCGGCGCGGGTTGTGAATCACCCAGCCGTCGCCGCACGGCGTTGCCAGGTCGCCGGTAGCGAATCGGTGCATGATTAGGCTGCCGTCCGGTGCCCGCAGCGATAGCAGCAGCCGGCCGCCATCGACCGCGACGTCGACGTCGGGACGCGGGTGATAGATCAGCTCACCGTCTGCGTTGCGCTCGCGCGCCATCAGCACGCCAGCGTCGACCTCGGCAGCGCCGAAGTAGTGCACCAGGAACAGCCGCTCGACGTGCGGTCGCAGCAGTTCGCCGAGCATTCGCTCTAGGGTTGGCGGAAACACGTAGCCGCCGACCTGCAGCATCAGCGTCTCGGGCAGTGGATGGCCAGCTTCGAGGTGCCGCATCAAGGCGTCCACCAAAAACAGCGGCTGCGCCACCAGGATCACGGGGTGTCCCGCTGCCTTGCCGAGCTTCAAGGCTCGCGTCAGAACCCGCGGACTGAGGTAGGTGTCGACGCTGATGCCGGCGGTGAAGCGGCCAAGGGTAGCGGGGTAGGCGTTGATGAAGAGCGTGGTCCGGCCGTCGAACGCCTCCGCCAGCTCCGGCCAGCGATCCTCCGCCGTGCCCAGCATGCCGATACGGTCTGGCTGGACCCTCCGAAAACCCTCTGGGCCAGTCTGAGTGCTGCCGGCCGAGTAAGAGAGGACGTCGCTGGGCTGTAGATCAAACATGCGCGTGGCTCCCTAGTAGACTCTCGAGCGAGGCTCCTTGCCGAGCAGAATCGGCAGGTTTTCGGGGATTCAGGAGAGGACGCGCGGAAGGCGGTGAAACTGGAACATGGTGAGGAGTACGGTGCTTTCAAGTTGGCTCCCTGGTCGTCGAGCCAGCCTCTTAGACAGTCTGATCTGTCTTTTTCAAGAGGAAAGATTTGAGCGGATCTGTCTTTCCTGGAAGGAAAGATTTGGGCCGATCTGTCTTTCCCAAGAGGAAAGATCTGGGGTAATCTGTCTCTCATGGAAAGACAGATCGGTGTCGCAGCCCTTTTCGATACGCTGATTGCGGACTTTGAAGCTCGTGAGCTCCCGGTCCTTACGTCACGCTCCAAGGAGCTCCCAGAGCTACCGGGCAAAGCGGATGTCGTGATCGGGATGCGGCGGACGGGCAAGACCTGGTTCGTCTTCCAGCAGATCCAAAAGCGCCTGGCCGAAGGCGTGGGTTACGACCGCCTCCTTTACCTCAACTTCGAGGATGAGCGCCTACTCCCTCTCGAAGGCGGGGAGCTTCATCACATCCCAGAGGCGTTCTACCGCCGTCATCCGTCGAGCCGCGGCAAGCGATGTTGGTTCTACTTCGATGAGATCCAGAACGTCGCGGGCTGGGAGACTTTCATCCGGCGCCTACTCGATACTGAGAACGTCGCGATTGTGTTGACCGGCTCGTCAGCCAAGCTGCTGAGCAGCGAGATTGCCAGTAGCCTGCGTGGGCGCAGTTTGACGACCGAGCTGCTGCCGTTCAGCTTTGGCGAGGCGCTACGTCATAGCGAAATCGACGTGCCAAAACGGTGGCCGCCGGGAGCGGCTCAACGCTCCCTGCTCGCCAGCCAGTTCGATAGCTATCTCGAGGTGGGAGGTTTCCCGGAAGTACAAAATGTCGGGAAGGATCTGCGCTTGAGGATCCTGCGCGACTATGTCGATGTCGTCTTGTTGCGCGATGTGGCCGAACGTCACGAGGTCGAGAACCTGACCGCGTTGCGTTATCTCCAGCGGCGGCTGTTGGCCGGCCCCGGTGGTCGCTTCAGCCTTCATCGACTGTACAACGATCTGAAGTCACAGGGTCTACGGGTCGGCAAGAATACCCTCTATCGCTACCTCGACCATCTTGAGGACGCCTATCTGATCTTCACGATTACGGTGGCCTCGCCATCGGTGCGCGTTCGACAAACCAACCCGCGTAAGTGCTATGCGGTGGATCCGTCGATGGCGTCGGTCGTCTCGTTCAAAGCTTCGCGCGAGATTGGCGGGCGGCTGGAGAATGCCGTCTACCTCGAGCTGCGGCGACGCGGTTATGACCTAGCCTACTTCTTGACCTCGTCGGGACTCGAAATCGACTTTCTGGCCGAGCACCCGATGCACCCTACGCAACTGGTGCAGGTCAGTGCGGAGGTTGCGGACGCGGCAACCCGAAAGCGCGAGACGCGTGCCTTGCAGCAGGCCATGCGAGAGACAGAGATCGACCGGGCTG
Organism: Acidobacteriota bacterium; assembly: GCA_039030415.1. Classification (GTDB taxonomy): domain Bacteria; phylum Acidobacteriota; class Thermoanaerobaculia; order Multivoradales; family J023; genus JAAELT01. Next base: position 2,539 of record JBCCEE010000476.1, on the reverse strand, counting down.
TGCTGGTTACGCTGCGGGAGGAGGGCGACGTCGAACTGGAGTCTGGCTCAGTTCGGGTCGTTCCCGCCTGGCGCTGGTTTCTAGAGGGCCCGCCCAGCCTCGAAACCAGCGCATGAACGATAGGGGACCGACGCCCGGGGATGGGAGCGATCCAGAGTGGAAGTGGCCAAGGCTCGACCACGCGAGCGCCGGCGCTCTATTGGCGGGCCGTTTGCCGGCAGGGCTCGACGGAGGGCTCGAGCCGATTGGGCAGGGAGACTTCTGCCTGGCGTTCCGCTCGCGAGACCGGGTGGTGCGGGTTGCGCGACACGGCGCGGCGGCGGTGGCTCTGCGGCGAGAAGCGTGTGTGCTGGCGGCGATTGCTGGACGATTGCCGGTTGCGGTACCGCGGCCGACTCACCACGAACCCGAAGGGTGCCCGCCGTTCAGCGTTCATACTGAGATCATCGGCTCGGTCCTCACGCGATCGCTGTGGGAGTCGATGCCCGGGATGGCGCGGCGTCGGGCCGCCAGCGACCTGGCGGCGTTTCTGCTGGCTCTGCACCACCTCCCGCCGGCTCTGGGCTCGACCTGCGGCTTGACCCGGGTCGTTCGTTCCGAGCAGGCCCGACGTCTGAGGGATCCCTCAGCCCGGCGGCTTGCGCCCCTCCTGGACGGCCCGCCGCGTCGGGCGCTCGCTCGCGCGCTGCAGCAGGCCGCCCGGGTCGAGGCCGAGACGCCGGATGCCCTGCTGCACGGCGACATCGCTCCCGGGCACCTGCTGTGCGATCCGGCCAGCGGACGCCTGTCCGGCGTCATCGACTTTGGCGATCTAGTGATCGGCGAGCCGGCACGCGACTTCATCTACCTCTATGAGGATTTCGGTCCAGCGGTCCTCGCCGACGTCGTGAGCGAGTACGAAGATCGTGATCCCGCAGCGCTGGTGGCGGCGATCCGCAGCTGGTACCTGATCGAGGCGGTGGATTGGACGCTGCGGGCGCTGGCGGGCCAGCGCAACGCCGAGGTGGCGGAGGGACTGGCGGCCATTCAGCAGGAATGTGACGCTGGGCCGTGACGTCGTGCTGGTGGAGTGAGCGTCAGCTCTCCATCTCGGCCCGCTCTCGCAGCGCCACCGCGGCCTTGGTCAAGGGGGCGTGGGTCAAGATCTGCTGGATGCGATCCAGGGCTTTGATGTGATCGCCGACGCCCTGGTAGAGGACGACTTCGCCATAGAGGTTTTGAGCCAGATCCTCGAGCTGCTCGCGGACCTGCTCGGCATGGTCGCCCTCGGGAAAGCGCCTGAGATACTCGGCGCCATCGGCCAGGCTGGTGTACTCGGAGGCGACTTTGTCGAGACGCTGGCTGGCGAGCTCGCGCAGCTCGGGGTCGTCGATCTGGTCGCTGAGCTGCTGCAGGGCGGCGGGATTCTCGAGATGCGGGGTGAGGTTGCGCAGGCCCTGTAGGGCGCGGCGGGCGGCTTCAGACGCCTCGCCGGCTCCGGCGGCCCGCAGGTATTGATCGACGCCGTCGGCCTGGCGTCCCAAACGACTGTAGGCGTTGCCGAGGGCCAAGGCGACGTCGGGCGCGGCGTCAGCGGTGGGGTAGTTGCTGAGGAAGATCTCGAGGAAGGGGGTTTGATAGATGCCTTCGTTCCAGATCTCGAGCGCTTTGGGCAGCAGCTTGTCGGCGCTGTCGCGCAGCTCGTGCAGCTCGTCTTCGAGGGTGGCGAGGAAGGTGCTGTTCGGAGTGAGGGTGCGGACCTCTTCGATTTGAACGTGGTAGGCGCGGACCAGCTCGCCGTAGTCCCGCGACATCTCGTCGTTCTCCATCTCAGCCTCGCGCAGGCGATGCAGGGCGGCGAGGCGTAGCGCTTCGGCGCGCGGACCCTTGGGCCAGGCGTTGAGCGCCGACTGCTCGATGAAAGCCTGCAGCTCCTCTTTGTTTTCCGCTCGGCCTCGCAGCTCGTGTGCGAGCAGCGTCTTCTGCGTCTTGGCTCGAAAGTCTTCCGGGGGTTTGGGGTTCTCCTGGATCTTGAGCTCGGACGCACGCACTTCGGCCGCCCGCATGCGCTGATCCGAGAACGGGTGCGTGTTCCAATAACCGTACTCGTTGGATTGCGGGATGCGCTGGTTCATCAGCTCCCACAGCTGGCGGGCACCGTCGGGATCGTAGCCGGCTGCTGCTGCCAGGCGCTGCCCCTCGACGTCGGCCTCGTCTTCGAACTCTCGACTGTAGTTGCGCAGCAGCAGCTCGGAGACCACCATGCCGGTGGCGGCGGCGCCCTGTACCAGGCTGCCCTTGCGATTGCCCGGACGACCGTAGGGATCGTTGGGGTTCTCGGCCTCGTTGTCGACGCCTACCAGGACGCCGACCAGCAGCGCCTGGCTCAAGATGTTGAGCAGGGTGGCGCGTTTCTTGATGCGGGTGCCGTGACGCTCGGTGACGTGGGCGATCTCATGCCCCAGCAGGCAGGCCAGCATGTCGTCGGTCAGGCCAAGATCGAGCATGCCTTGGGTGACGAAGATCTGGCCTCCCGGCAGGGCGAAGGCGTTGGGTACCG
>JBCCEE010000475.1:0-6632 GCA_039030415.1 Acidobacteriota bacterium | reverse complement strand
GAGGGTGAAGATCAATTCCACACCTTCTCGGTTGTCTTGAGCTCGGTTGCTCAGCGGGTCAGCTGGCCGGACTCCGAAGCGTCTCCAATCTACGAGGGAGACGACCCCCGCGAAGCCGCAGTCACCATCCAGGCTCAGACCCAACAAACCGCCCACTACCTGTTGTCGCCAATCCGGACGCCGACCAGCGCTGAGGAGATCTACAACTCCGACGACACGGTGGCGGTCAACTGAACCTGCCTGGCGGAGACTCGAAGATGTTGAGACAGCAAGAGATATCCCACCTTGGGTGGGCCTGGTACCGGCTCGCTCTAGCGTGCTTGGTGTGTACCCTCGCAGGGCCGCTTGGCGCAGATGATCGCGAACTGCTGCGTCAGTCCAGCGGCGAGCCCTATGTGTTCATCCTCTTCGACACGTCAGGCTCGATGCACTGGACTCCGCAGTGCACTCAGGAAGACTTCGATGCCGGCGATTGCTCTCCGCTATGCCCTTCCGGCGACTGCTATGCCACCTTGAACGGCGACGATCCGGCATCGAAGCTGTACCAGGCCAAGGAAGCGCTATACGAGGTGATCCAGACCGTCGATGGCGTCCAGTTTGGATTCGCGACCTACAACCAAGATCAGCTTCGAGCGCGCAGCAAGCACTGGCTGTATCAGTTTGCTTCGGTTCAGCCGGACGGACTCACCGCCAATCAGGGCATCGCGCTCGACAGCGGGCGCCGATACCCCGAAGTCGGCGCCCAGGAAGTCTTCGGCTGGGGCTGGGGCTGTGACAACGGCACTGACTCCAGTATTCACGCGCGCGGCTGCCGCCCGCAGTATCCGGCGGATCTCGACGATCCCTGGGAGCTCAGCCGCGTCCAGCTGCTGCCCAAACACTGCTCGACGCAAAGCTGCACGCGGGCCGTCTACATCCGCGACGACTCGGACAGCAAGGTCTACCGCGTCACTACCTGGCAAGACGACAAGGACAGCTGGCCCTATGGCGGAGCCAAGTACCGCTCCAAGCTGCTAGTTGAGCGCTGCGACAACAGCGAATGCTCGTCACGCACCAGCAAGGGAGAGCTCCACGTCTACTATGACAATGTTGACGAGTTCCTAGCCTGGGACAACGGCGCCAGTCGCGGGCCGCGTCAACTCGGCTACTTCTCCCAATCTCAGGCCGCCGACGCCAGCGCCAACGACACCTGTGCCGGGATGGACCTCAACGACGATACCGGCGAGGACCGCTATCCCGACAGCTCTTCGGACTACCTCCTGCGCTGGCCGACCGACGCCAGCGATCCACGCAACGATACCGACGGCGACGGCACCAACAATACCGACCGCTTCGATTCGGGGGATCTGATCCCGCTGGATTGGACCGACCGCCACAAGGCCGACGTCCTCGCCCGACTAGCGCCCGGCTCGCGCGACGGGGAGCCCTACTTCGGCGTCTCCGGCTACTTCAACGACGATCGCCGCGGCTCTTGCTCGGACAACAGCGCAACGTGCTACAAGGATACGGACTGCTCGGGTAGCAACACCTGCGGCTCCCGTGAAGGTGTCTTGCGGCTGAAGGACGACAACTTCCGACCGATCATCTCGGACGGAGCAACGCCGCTCGGCAACTCGATTCGCGATTTTCGCACCTGGTACAAGGGCTGCTCGAGCGGCACGTGCCCGGTGAACAGCGGCTGGGAGCATTTCGCCGCATCTCAGGATCCGTCGTGGGCTTGCCGCAAGAAGTTCCTGCTGGTCATCACCGATGGCGACGAGACCTGCTCCGGTGCCGACGCCTGCACCGGGACGGACGACCTCGAGTCGCAGGGCGTCAAGACATTCGTGGTGGCCTTCGGAGTCCAGAACAGCTCGGGAAACCGCCTCAACTGCATGGCTGCCAACGGCGGCACCGGCGAGCCGATTTATCCTCAGAACAAGCAGGAGCTGGTCGCTGCGCTGACCCAGATCTTCAGTGACATCCGAGTCGAAGCCAGGTCGTTCGCCTCGGCTTCGGTGCCGACGGTGCAGAACGAGACCTCAGACAGAATCTACCTGTCGAGCTTCACTCCGCTGCCCAACGTTTCGATCTGGCCCGGCCGCATCGACAGCTACCGCGAGCCGCTGCCGCTGAACGACGATGACACACCGTTCCTACCTCCGCCTCCGGGCAGCGGCGAAGCCTGCACCCGTTGCTGCGAAGAGGCTGGCCTGCAGTCTGCCTGCCACCTGTGGAATGCCGGCGATGTACTGCTGACCCAAGCTCCGACTCCAGCCGAGGCCGATCTCGGCATCCTGAAGCTAGGGTCCGGCGAAAATCAGCGGCGCGTGCTCTACAGCCAGGGCCAGCCGGCCGACGACGATGCGCCTGACGTACCGACGCCACTCCGGCTGCTGCGACCAACGACCGACGTCGCCGACAGCTACGACCTGTGGCGCGGACTCGGGCTGATCGCGGCCGACACCGACGACGCGGCATTGACAAGTGCCGAAGAAGACGCTGCCGAAGCCGAAGCCGAGCGCATCATCGGCAACGCCTTGAAGATCAAGACCGAGGTAGTCGTCGACCCCGAAGGATTCGCGCCGGATCAAACCTTCCAATACGTGCTGGGCGATATCTTCCATGCCGATCCGGAAGTCATCACGAGCCCCAATCACCTGCGCTATTTCCGGAGCGACCTCGCAGGCTACCGCGATTTCGCGCGCAGTCATTTCTGGCGTCGCAAGATGCTGATCGTGGCCGCCAACGACGGGCAGCTCCACTTCTTCGACGCCGGCATCCGCAAGCTGATCTACGACCCGACGCTGCGTCGTCAGGTGCCGCGCTTCACCGATGGTACCGGCCTCGAGCTCTTCTCCTACATGCCGCGACTCGTCATGCCGGTGGTGCACGAGCAGTTCAAAGGCTCCGCGGTAGCCGACGATCACGTCAACGGCAGCCACGTCTATTCGTTGGACGGGCACATCCGCCTTGCCGACGTCTTGATCGATCCGCTGCACGATGGCACCAACAACAGCGCCGCCGAGCGCAGCTGGCGCACCGTTCTGGTGGGTGGCCTGCGCCGCGGCGGCGACATTCTAGGCGGCGGAACCGCTGCCGGCTTCGTGTCGGGTTACTTCGCTCTCGACGTCACTCAGCCAGACGTCCTCGTGACTCCGCCAGCGACACCGCAGGATCCCGACCCGCTGCCCGTCCCCAGTCCGGTCGGCGCAGTCGTACCTTCCTGCCTGAGCTTCGACGCCAGTGGCCGCCAGCAGTTCTCGGGCGCCTGTCCTACAGCGAACAGCGCCCCGTATCCGTTTCCGGCCGAGCTGTGGAGCTTCACAGATCGGCTGCCCGATCCAGCACCCGGCAGCCGCGATCTGCTAGTGCTCGACGAAGACGATGACGCCTTTCCACTCGCTCCCACCTCGGGCCAGAGCCCAACGCCCGACGGCAATGGCTTTCACGACTTGGGTGATACCTGGTCCAAGCCGATCATCGGCTTGATTCGGGTGTGCAACGGTTCGATCTGTCACGAAACCTCGGAGCCGAATGACGTCGAGAGCCTTTCAGTGGCGATCGTCGGCGGCGGACTCGACCCCGACGACCCCGCTTCCGGTCGCCGCGGCAACTGGCTCTACATGATCGACATCGAGACCGGCCTGCCGATATACAAACGACAGCTCCAGGGCTCGATGCCGGCAGCGCCAGCCGTGCTCGACCGTGATCAGGACGGCTACCTCGATCTGATCTACGCCGCTACCACCGCCGGCTTGGTCTACAAAGTCGACCTCACAAACCTCGCGAGCGGCGGCACAATTCCCGCACTGACCGACGTCACCATCGACAATACGAGGCTCGTCGGCAGCCCTCTGACCGGCAGCACCACCCTCACCGTACGACGCGTCGTCGATCCGGTATGGGATCCCTATCCAATTTTCGACACCAGCGGCCGCCCCATCTACATGACGCCGACGCTGATGCTGGTGCCAGAGCTCGATCAGTACGCCGTCGCGTTCGGCACCGGCAACCGCCACACGCTTTGGGATCGCGACGGCGTCGAGGGCCGCTTCTTCACCGTCGTCGACGAGGACTATACCCGGCTCGATATCCGCAGCCTGCCGCGCACCGAAGTCGACTATGCCGCCATTGACGCCGACGACGTCAACACCATCGCCAACCACCTGCTCGATCGTCCCGCCGACAGCCGAGGCTGGGTGCTCGCCCTGGAAGAAGACGACCGGCTCATCACCCAGGCCTTCGCGCTGGTCAGCGTGCTGGTGTTTACGACCTTCCAGCCGCAGGACGTGGCGGCGGTGGACGAATTCGGCAACCCGACTGATGTCTGCGCCCGCACCGGCCGCAGCCGTATCTTTGTCGTCAATGCGACCAACGCCAACGCCTTCACCGACCTCGACCAGCTGTCAGCAGCTTCCGTCGAGCGCTACCTCGATGTCGGCGACTTCACTACCGCTCCCTACGTCGACCAGACCGCCACGAAAAACCCGCCGCCGACCAGCGGCAGCAATGGCAAGAGTACCGACTCGGCGCTGGATCCCACCCAGGTGGACCTTCAGGAGGCGATCCGACAGGCGCTGATGAGCTACTTCCCGGAGGATTGCCGCTACAACCCAACCTTCTCGCTGACCGTCAACGCCAGTCGCTCGGACACCGGCTTCGTGCGCTACGCCACCATCCCCATCGCAATGTGTGCCGTCGACTGGAAAGGATGAAGGCTCCTCGTGAGAGCTTTGAACCTCGAGAGCGCCCGCGATCGCGGTGGGCGATCAGCGCAGCGCGAGCCAGATTAGAGCCAGCAACGCAAGCACCAACAGGTCCAGCCCGAGGTCGAGGCTCGGGCGGTACCTGGCGAGAATCTTCGGCGACGAGGCAGAGTCGCGGGACGGGTCGAATGCGTCGGAAGACCGTTTCATGCCCTCAATCTAAGGCATGCCCTTCAGGCAGTCTTCAGCTCGATGTCAAAGAAATGTTAGAGATGTAAAGCTGCCCTAGGGGCACCAAGACGGATAGGCCTTCAGCATCAGTCGTCCCGAAACTGCAGATCATAGAAGCGCTTGTAGCTGCCGCCCGAAGTCAGCAGCTCGGCGTGCGTGCCCTGCTCGACGATCTTCCCCGCCTCCATCACTACGATGCGGTCGGCCCGCTTGACGGTCGACAGACGATGCGCGATGACGAGGGCCGTGCGATCTTGCATCAGGGTATCGAGAGCCTTCTGCACCAGCGCTTCGGCTTCACTGTCAAGACTCGACGTCGCTTCGTCGAGAATCAGGATCGGTGGATCCTTGAGCAGGGCCCGAGCGATCGCCAACCGCTGGCGCTCACCGCCCGAAAGCTTGAGACCGCTCTCACCGATCACCGTGTCGTAACCCTCGGGCGCCTGCTCGATGAACTCATCGGCATAGCCCGCACGGGCCGACGCGCGCACTTGCTCCAAGGGCAGATCCGAGCGTCCGTAGGCGATGTTGTTGCGCACCGAATCGTTGAACAGGATCGTGTCCTGGGTGACGATGCCGATCTGAGCGCGGAGACTTTGCAAGCTCACGTCGCGCACGTCGACGTCGTCGATCAATACCCGCCCGCGATCCGGGTCGAAAAAGCGCGGCAGCAGGTTGACGAGGGTCGACTTGCCGGCGCCGGAAGACCCGACCAGGGCCACCACCTCGCCCCGCCGAATGTTCAGATCGATCCCCTTGAGCACAGCTACCGAGTCGTAGGAGAAGCTGACGTCTTCGAACCGGATCTCCTGCGCGATGCCCTCTATCCTCCGAGCTTCGGGACGATCCTCGATCTCGTTGGGAACGCTCATGATCGCCAGCACCCTATGGGCGGCCGCCAGCGACTCCTGCAGCACCAGGTTGACCTTGTTGAGCTTGCGCACCGGATCGTAGAGCATCATCAGGTTGGTCAAGAACTGCACCACCTGAGAAGGCGTCAGCTCCCCCTGGCGCACGGTGTAGCCGGCATAGACGATAAACGCCCCGGCTCCCAAAGCGGCCAAGGACTCCACCACCGGGCTCGATGCATAGGTCAAGAGCTGCGCCTTGAGCTTGACCTTGAGGTGGCGCCGGGTGGCCTGCCGAAAGCGATCGGCCTCGAACTCCTCCATGCCGAACGCTTTCACCACGCGGTGGCCGCGCACCGCCTCCGCCACCAAGTTCGAGATCTCCGCCAGCCGCTCCTGGCTGCGGTGACTGGTCTTGCGCATGCCCTTGCCGAAGCGAACGATCGGATAGAACACCGCCGGCACGAGCACCAGGCAGACCAGCGCGAGCTGGAAATGCGTCGAAAGCAGAAACCAGATCAGAAGCAGCAGCGTCAAGCTCTGCTGGAAGAGGTCGAGCAGCCGATTGGTGATCGCGTTTTGCATCACCGAGATGTCGTTGCCGACCCGACTGATCAGCTCGCCCGACGGGTGCCGAGAATAAAAGCTCGAAGACTGCCTGAGGATGCGCCGATAGAGATCGTTTCGCAGGTCGTTGGTGGCGCCGAGCCCGATGATCTGAAACAGGTAGCCATTGGCGAAGGCCGCCAGGCTACGCAGCAGGAACACCACGATGAATACCGCTGGGATAAACCATACGGCCTCACTCGAGTCGATGCCGAACGCCGCTTCCAGCCGCTCCAGTTGGGATTCGAAGAAGGCGTCG
>JBCCEE010000474.1:0-6642 GCA_039030415.1 Acidobacteriota bacterium | reverse complement strand
CGGCTGCCGGCGGGACGGCGAGGCGCTGTCCCTAGTGGTGACGCCGACCTATCGGGTCGCAGAGCTGAGCGAGGTCTACGGCAATCCGCTCACCCAGCCGCTGCGTTGGGAGGTGGCGTTCCAGGAGGATCCGCTGGCCGGCGAAGGCGGCGAGGGACACGAGGTGCTCATCGAGCTCAACGTGCGTGCCGAGTTTGGTGGCGCTTTCCTCAAGATCGATCCCGCGGGTCGCGACCTCGGCCGCCGCCAGATCGGGACTCTGGTCGAGGCCGACGCCGACGTCACCAACGTCGGCGGCAAAACCCTGCGGATTACCCAAGTCTGGCTCGACGGTAGCGCTGCCGCCGACTTCGACGTTGCCATGCCCGTCGATCCGCGACCGGTGCCGGTGGCGGTCGACGTCAGCTGGAATGAAGACGGCGTGGTCGTCGAGGCAGGCGCCGACTGGGACGACGTACCCCTGCTGGAGATCCTCGAAGACGAAACCCAGAGCCTCGACCTGCTGCGCAGCGCGACGGTCGACGGCGAGAGCCTGCAGCTCTACGGCGAAGGCGTCGACGTCCAAGGCAGCTCCCTCTACGCCCACGATCCCAGCGCCGACTTCACGGCGTGGCAGCCCGTCGCCGGCGAGGATCGCCCGATCTCCCAGACCGTCTGGAACCAGCGCTTCCTGCCCTTCGATCTGGGGCCCGGCGAGTCGTTCCCGATCCGTCTGTGGGGTCGCCCCAGCCAGCTCGGCAGCCTTGGCCTCACCCTTGGCGTCGAGGCGTTCGACGTCACCGCGCCGTCGGTTCAGGAGCACGTCGCCTCAGCCTTCCGGTTGGAATCGATCCCCGGGCCGATCCCGGGCCTCCTGCCCGAGCGCATGACAATCCTCCCCGATTCGCCGCGACAGAATTTAGTGGTCCTGAACCACGGCGGCCTGCCCCTGGTGCGCGGCTTCTTCGAGATCACGGGTGTCGACGCCGCCCGTTTCCACCTCACCAGCCAGCATCCCGCCAACGCCACCGTCGAGCCCGGCCTGATGGAGTGGTATCAAGTCCAATATGAGCCGATCTGCGGCTACCCGTATCCCTCCCACGTCGCCGAGCTGCGCGTCGCTACCGACGCCGGCGATCTGACCCTGGAGCTGGTCGGGATCTCCGCCTGTGAGCCCTGAGCCGTAGCGCAGGAGCGCTCGAACGCGGGGGTTGCGCCGGTACTGCGTACGGTGCCCGGTGAAACCGCGATGACCCCTTTGGAGCTCTGGCCGCGCGTTGTTGTGGGACAAGTCGATGGGGTTCTGCTCAGTAGAGGCCGACCGCCTCTTCTGAGCCGATGGTTTCAATGGAAACGGAGGACTCCATGGACAAGACCCCAGCACACTGCAACGGAAGAGCGATCGAAGGGCTGGCCCTTCTCGCGCAGCGGGACTTCAGCCCGGACCTGTCGACGCTACCGCAGGCAGCGCGATCGGTCGGCGTGCCGCAGCCGCATTTGGACGCCGCCTTCGAGAGGCTCTTGTCTCACTCGAGGCTCGCGGTCGTTCATGGTGCGAGCAATCAAGAGCCGGGTACGGTGCTGCACCGCACGCACAATCCGAGGTCGTGGAAGAGTTATTCTGCTGTAGCGACGGATCTGGCCCTGACGCTGCGTCGGCTGGGCTTTGCCAACGTCGATCTGCTGGCTGAAGGGATGGACTTACCGCGAGCCCTGCGAGATCGGCGGATCCATCTGAGCTGGCTCAATTCGGGAGGGGTTCAGGGGCATGGCCCGATGTGTCACGCGTCGGCCGTTCACGAGAGCCTTGGCATCCCCTATGTCGGCCACCGTCCCGCCTCGGCCGCGCTGATGGACGACAAGCCGCTCTTCAAGGGTTGGCTCCAGGGCATGGGCATTCCTACGGCTCCCTTCGTGCTGTGGCATCCGAGCCGTGGCGCCCTCCCGGCCGCGGACGATCGCTCGCTCCTCGAGCTGGAGAGGTTCAGTGAAGGACCGCTGATCGTCAAGCCGGCGAGCGGACGCGCCTCGCAGCATGTCGTGTGGGTTGCATCGGCGAAAGAAGTGGCTGAGGCGGTGGCCGAGGTGCATGGGCATACCCGGGACCGAGTGATGATCGAACCCTACCTGGCAGGTCGTGAGTATTGCATTGCCGTCGCGCCGCCCTTGACCCGTACGGCTGGCGGATTCCTGGCAACGCCGAGGCCCGTGTTTCCGGCGGCTCTCGAAAGGTGCCTCGATCCAGGGGAGCGGGTATTCACCTCCCTCGACAAGAGGGCGATCAGCGCCAGCCGGGTCCGGATCCTCGATGCCGCCCAGGACGCGAGTGTCCTCGAGCGCCTCGAGAGCATCGCGGAGAAGACCTTTGGCGCCTTGGGGCTCGACTTCATCATCCGCCTCGATGTGCGAGAAGACCGCAACGGCAATCCGATGGTCTTGGAAGCGAATCCCAAGCCCGATCTGGCGGCTTGCAGAGAGGGTAAGCGCGGCAGCCTGATCGCCCTCGGCCTCGCAAGTCGAGGCATGAGCTACGACGACTTGATCGCTTGCCAAGTGGCCTATCGCCTCAAGTCCGGCGTCGACTATTGCCCGCAGGAGCTCGGCCCGATTCGGTCGATGCTGCCGTGGCTGCGAGACGAGGACGAAGTCTCCTGAACCGCAGGGCTTCGTAGCCCACGAGGCAAACCTATGAAGACGCTGCGCTTTCTCCGGGTGGGACTCTGCCTGCTGAGCTGGCTGTCGGCCGGGCCGGTATCGGCGGCGGACGACTTCCGGGCCTGGTCCCAATACCTGTTCACGCTCCATCGCACCGAGAAGCTCAACCTCGGGCTGTACTACGAAGCTCGGCTCCGCGACGACGGCTCTGATGCCTTCGCGTGGTTCAGCGGGCCGAAGCTCACCTATGACCTCAACGACAACCTCTCGATCGGCGGTGCGATCAAATACATCGAAATCGAAGGCAACGACGTCCTCGACGGCCGCCTCGAGCTCGAGCTCACGCCCAAATGGGTGGCGGGAAAGCTGCGGTTCGACTTCCGCAATCGGATCGAAGTCTTCCACGAGAACGGCGCCTCAGACTCCACGCGTTTCCGTCATCGGTTGCGATGCCAGTGGCCGCTAAAGCGCGGCTGGCTCGATCGCCTGTTCTTCAGCGCCGAGTTTTTTCATCAGGACGGTGCAGGGTGGGGAGAGCTCTTCGAGAGTCGGATCGTGCCCCTAGGAGCGCGCTTGAAGCTCTCGCCGAAGGCTTCCCTGGATGTCTTCTACCTGCGGCGCAGCCGAGACCGTTCGAGCGGCCGCGAACACTTCGACGTGCTGGGCACACTCTTCATCTTGCGGCGTTGAGCTGGCGGAGGCTTGATCATGAAAACCTATCCAGACACAGCGGCTCGGACGGCAGAAACCTCGCAGAAAACAGCTCAGCCCAGCGCCACGTCCCGGGGCGAGCTGCTCGCTTTCACGCTCTCTGCCGGCCTGTCTCTGGCCCTCCTGCTGGCGGTCGGGCTGGCCGAGGCGTATCGCGTCTACCCGGAGATCGAACAGGAGCGCCTGAAATCCCAGGGCGAGATCATGCAGATCGCGCTCGAGCGATTCCTCAAGGCCGACCTGCCGATCGATCAGTTCCCGGGCTTCGAGCCGATGGCGACGCCGCTGCTGGCCTCGGATCCTTCTCTGCGCCGCATCGAAGTGGTCGATACCGAAGGCAGCCCGGTCTTTCGCCTCGCCGCGTCGACCGAGGATACCGTGAGCGGGCAGACCGCAGAGCTCGATACGGTTGCAGAGCTCGATACGGTGAGCCTGCCTCTGCACAGTCGCTTCGAACGGGCGGGGGAGCTGCGGGTGAGCAGGGACTGGGCGGTCGTGCAAGGCACCATCACGCAGGCCTTCCTGTGGCTACTCCTCGTCGCGCTCCTGGCGCTGGCGCTCGCGGTGCTCGCGGTTCGTCGGGTGCGCCACGATTCGCGCTTCGAGTGGTTTCGCAGTCTGATCTTCGGCGCGATGTTCATCGCGGTGTCGGCGGTCATCGTCCTGACGCTGATGTCGATTTACTCTGCCGGCATCCTGGGCAAGGCCGAAGCGCTGTCGAGCTCGTTGTCTTCGCGGCTCAGGGAGCCCTTGCAGTTGGGGATCAGTCCCGAGGAGGATCTGACCGGGATCCATCGCATCCTGAATCAATACACGGAGCTCAATCCGGAAATTCGCCAGATTCGGGTGACCGGAGAGGCCGGAGTCGTCTTCACTTCGGGAGCGACCGCCGGGATCGCCGGGTCGCTGAATCCGGGCTCGTCAGCAGGAGAGCCGGGCAACGACTATGTGACTTCGGTGCGCATCCGTTCAGAGCAGGGCGCCGATTTCGGTTACGGGCTCGAGCTCCGGGTTCCCAAGCAGGTGGTCTACTCCAAGCTGTGGAAGAGCGCTAAGAACTTTCTGGCGCTGTTTGGCGGTGTCTTCCTGCTCTCGCAGCTGCTGCTCCACCTGCTGTTGGCGCTCGAGAAGCCGGTCACCGCTGAACCCTCGGCTCGCGTCAAACGCAGACTCGAGCTGATCGGCCCGTTCTACACCGGCATCGTCTTGCTCGAAGGGCTTTGTGCCTCCTTTCTGCCGCTGCACTTTCAGTCGCTCTTGGAACACGGCGGCAGAGGATCGGGCGAGCTTTCGAGCCTCTTCCTGCTCTACTTCGGAGCCTATGCCCTGAGTCTCATGCCTTCCGGACGCTACGCTCAGCGCCACGGCCCTCGCAGGCTTCTGGTGCTCTCCGTGGTGATCGCCACTGCCGGCATGATCGGTCTGGCGCTCTTCGAAGGCTTCTATTGGCTCGCCGTGATGCGGGTGCTGGCGGGGATCGGCCAGGGCATGGCGCTGGTCGCGGTTCAGTCTTTCATCCTTCAGAGCACGGCGGCTTTCCCGAGCTACACCGTCGGCGGTATGGGATTGATCGTCCTCGGTTACCAGACCGGCATGATCTCGGGCAATGCCCTAGGGGCTTTGCTGGTGGTCTACACCGAGCCGCGATGGGTCTTCATGGCGGCTGCGCTGCTCGGTGCCGTGACGCTGTACTTCGTTGCGAAGATCCTGGCTCCGGAGTCTCCGCAGCCGGTCGAGGAGTCGACTTCAGGCGAGCGGTCCCAGAAGGCCCAGAGCCTGGGGGCCGACCTCTGGCGGATGCTCAGGGACCGCGAGGTCATGCAGACGACGCTCCTGATCGGCTTGCCCACCAAGGCCATGCTCGCGGGGGTAGTGATCTTCGGCATGCCGTTGATGCTGTCGTCGCTCGGTTATGCGGCGGACGACATAGGGCAGATTTTGATGTTCTATGCCGTGGGCGTCCTGCTCTCGAACGTGATGGCCAAGCGTTTGGGGGGAACGGCCAGTCAGCACGTCTGGCTCGTGGCCGGCAGCTGTGGCGCGGGATTCGGCCTGCTCTTGATCGGGGCCGGGGATCGATTGGGCCTGCCGAGCGTTTCCCTCTTCCCTTGGGTCAGCACCGCGGTTCTGATCTTGGGGGTGGCACTCTTCGGCTTGGCTCACGGCCTGATTCACGGGCCGGTCGTGACCTATGTCGCGGCCTCCTCCCTGGCGCGCCGCGAAGGAACCGCGACCGTCACCTCGACCTATCGCTTCCTCGAGCGGCTCGGCACGCTCATCGGGCCACCCATCGTTTCGTTCCTTTGGGTCCTGAACGATCGCAGCCTCGTGACCCTGGTTCAAATTGGAATGGCATTGATCGCCGCCGGCCTGCTGTTCGCGGCTCTCGGCGCTCGAAAATGGCAGGAGGCACAATCATGAAGACGTCGAGTGTTCGTAGGTTTCTAGCCGTGGGAATCTTGTCGGGCCTGGGAGTCTTGTTGGGCGTGGGGACCTTGTTGGGCGAGGGGACCTTGTCGGGCGTGAAAGACCTGTCAGGCGAGCCGCCCGCGCGAGCGCAAGCCGCCGAGGACACCGCTTGGTTCGAGCTCGAGGGTGATCTGGCGGCAGTTTGGCAGCTGACCCCTGGGCAGGCTGCGAACACCCTCAGGATCGTGCCGCGGCCGACGAGCGCTGCCGAAGCCGAGCTCGGGGCCGAGGCTTTAGTGGTCTTCGCCAAGCGATCGTCGGCCTATGGCATCGCGATGAACCGCATTCTGAAGGTCTTTGGGCGTCGGAAGATACAGATTTCCTGGACCCTCTCGAACAGCGAGGGTGAGCTGTCCAACGCGACCCGCGAGCTGCGCGCCGTCGAGAGGGGGCACTACGATCTCGTTTTCGCCATGGGGTCGGACGCCACGGCTTGGCTGCATCAGCGCCTCGAAGGGTCTGCCACGCCGGTGGTCTCGGTGTGCTCGAAGGATCCGGTTCTGATGGGTTTGATCGAGGACTATGAAGGCGGCAGCGGCAGCAACTTCGCCTTCACGTCGCTCAACGTGCCGGTGGATGTGCAGCTGGCTTACCTCCGCACCCTGCGCCCGAGCCTGTCTCAGATCGCCCTGGTCTACACTCGCAGCAACACCAGTACGGTACTCACCCAGGTCGATCCGATGGTGGAGCGGGCCGAGGCCGAAGGTATCGAGATTCACCGGGTCGAAGTGCTCGATCAAGACCTGGCGCGCGAGGAGCTGGACTGGAAGGTACAGCGCGCGGTCTATCGCATGCGCCGGCAAGATCCAGACGGTGAGAGCAGCGTCT
>JBCCEE010000473.1:0-6647 GCA_039030415.1 Acidobacteriota bacterium | reverse complement strand
TCGACGCTCAGGCTGTGCTCTTGGCCCTCGAGATCGACATAGGTCAGAACTTCGCCCTCGATCGTCCACGGTCCCTGGGTCTCGATCATGCGACCTTCGAGGGTGATCAGCCAGTCGGCAAGGGCGACGGGCGTCCAGGCCAGTGCTGCCAGGACGAGGACGCGGCGCGCTGCAGTCCCAAACGGTTCAAGTGAAAACATAGCTCTCCCCTTTCCCTTGATTCTACGGGGAGAGCGCACGGAATGTTTGGTGGGGCCCGATACGCTGGCTCGACGTCAGCTGCCCCGCTCACGCTCCAAGAGCCGCGCCTTGCGCTCGACGCCCCAGCGGTAGCCGCCGAGCTCACCGCCGGCTCGGATGACGCGGTGGCACGGAATCGCGATCGCCACGCGGTTGGCGGCGCAGGCGCTAGCTACCGCGCGCACCGCCTTCGGCTTGCCGATGGCGGTGGCGACTTCGGCGTAAGACCGGGTCTCGCCGCGTGGGATCGAGCGAAGATAGCCCCAAACCTGCTGCTGAAACGCGGTGGCCCGGACGTCGACCGGCAGGTCGAGGTGCGGCTGGCGGCCGGCCAGGTGGCGATTCAGGGCAGCGACCCAGGCGGCGAGCTGTCCGGAATCCGACGCCTCAGTCTCTCGAATCTCAGCCTCCGGCAGCTCGCGTTGCAGCCGGGCGACTAGCTCCTCGTCACCTTGCCCACCCTCTGACGCATTACCCTCTGACGCTTTACTGTTTGAAGTATCGAAATGGACGAAACACAACCCGCGGTCGGTGGCGGCGACGATCAGGCGCCCGACCGGGGTGTCGACCAAGGCATAGGACACGGCGACGCCCTGGCCGCCCCTGCGGTAGTCGGTCGGCGTCATGCCGAGCAGCTCGTCGGTCTGCTCGTAGACCCGGCTCGACGAGCTGAAACCCGCCTCATAGATCGCATCGGTCACCGAGTCACCCTCGCGCAGACCGCGCTTCAGCACCTCGAAGCGGCAGCTCTCGACGTACTGGCGCGGGGTGACGCCGACGACTTCGAGAAAGATGCGCCGCAGCCGTGTAGCGCTGAGCTCGGTGCGGCGGCTCAAGGCGGCCAGGGTCAGGGGGTCGCCCGAGTCGCAGTTGGCGCGGATGTAATCGCATAGCTCGCGCATCTGCGCCACGCGACCGTCCTCGATGGGATCCAGCGGCTTGCAGCGCAAGCAGGAGCGCAGTCCCTCGCGCTCGGCCTCTGGCGCGGTGCGGAAGAAGCGCACGTTCTTCCGCAGGGGCCTGCGAGCCGCGCAGGACGGTCGGCAGAACACGCCGGTGGTGATGACGCCAAAAAAGAAGCGACCGTCTTGAGTGCGATCGCGGCTGAGCACCGCCTGCCAGCAACGCTCCTCGTCGAGCGCTCGAGCTGCGGAGGTTTGGCTGCTCGTCGGCATGGTCGGTCGACCTGAGAATTGGAGGCTGTGGGTTTCCGAATTCAACATTCTACGACTCCTTGTCTGGAACGGGCCCTGCAGTTCTGGCTGACAAGGACATCGTATGGGTCACCCCGGGCCTAGCGCACTCGGTTTCTGACCTCAAACTCGACGCAGACACCATCCATACCTAGGACGCTCGCTTCACCAGCGCGACCTACCAGCTCAAACGGTCGCGCTCGGTAGACTGCGCGCGACCTCGCAAACTCGCCGGCCCAGCTTCGAGCTGCATAGACCTTTGCTGTTCAGGCGTTTACGAGCTCCAAATAGTATCTACGCTCAAACAGTCCTCGGCCGTGCTCGTTCCACCGAGCGCGACCCTCAGCTCAATACCGTCCTCTCGAGACGGGAACTAGCTCGAAGGCGGGGTCGTGAACAGCTGGCAGACGTCGCCTTCGTCGCCCATCTGGATCGTGCGCTCGAAGCGCATGCCGAGCTTCTCGAGCAAGCGGATCGAGCCGGCGTTGTGCGGCGATACCGCCGCCAGGATGCGGTCCATCCCCAGAACCTCGCGACCGTAGGTCATCACCGCCGAAGCAGACTCGTAGCCGTAGCCCTGCTGACGATACGCAGCGAGAAAGGCGAAGCCAACGTCGGGCGCGTCGAGGTGGTCGCGCTTGAGCAGCCCACAGATCCCGATCGGCGTGCCGTCTTCGAGGGCGGTGCGGTAAACGCCGTACCCATGGTCACGGTAGCTCGCCAGCGGCCCGTTGCGCAGATAGGCGCGGGCGCCGTCGAGATTCCTCACGCCCTTGTCGCCGATATTTCGAAGATATGCCGGCTCGTTGACGAGCTCGAAAATGAATTCGGCGTCGTCCAGCGTGAGCTCGCTGAGCACCAAACGCTCGGTTTCGAGGATCTTCATCACAGGTCACCTAAGGTTGCCGGTAGCGCGCGAGGCGCTGCTCCAGTGTTCCGGTGTGGAGCTCGAAGAGATGATTGTCGTGGTCGTAGAGGTACAGAGACCGGCCCTCGCCTTCGACGCGGGGCCGTGGCTCGCGCAGCTCGAGGCCAAGGTCTCTGGCTCGCGCCAGGTAGGTGTCGAAATCCTCGTCGCGGATCTTGAACGCGACGTGGTCGTAGCTCCGCTCGTTGCGCGGCTCGCCCTCCATGATCGCCACCCACACGCCGCCGATCAGGAAGAACTTCTCACGCGCGATCGAAAACGTAGCGTCGCCGCTCGAGTAAACCTCCTCAGCCGCGAGCAGCTCGACCAGGAATCGCGTCGTGCGCTCCAGATCGCGCACTACGAAGGTGGCGTGGCTCAAGCCTTCGATCACTGTCCACTCGAAGATGCACTCGACGGCACGCTCGATGATGCACTCGGCGAATCGCCGACCGCGATCGGCGCCGCCAACAGGGCGTCCGGAATGCCGAAGCCGTCAACTAGGGGTACCGCCTGCTGACGCACCTTGCGGCACAGCGCCAGCACCTGCTTGCGGATCGCCTTGGCCTTCGGACCCTCTAGCATTCCGTTCTCGAGAAACCAGCCGCGGTCCCGCTCGATCCGCTCGAGGGCGAAGAGGTCGACCAGATCGCTCAAGACGGCGCGCAGCGGCTCGTCTTCGCAGCGGCCGACGCCCGCGATGAAGCGCTCCAGGACGACGCGCTCGACGTGAGCCTTGGCGGTCGTCACCACGTGATCCTGGCAGTCGATCAGCGCCTGGAAACTGTCCATGCCGGCGTCGATCCGCTTCTTCAGCCGTCGCGCCACCGAGGCGACCAGGTGCTCTTCCCGCCAGCGCAGGGCGCCGAGCTGGAATTCGTCGCTGCGCAGGTGCTCCTCGTCGGTATTGCGGATGACGATCGGGTTGAGCTTCTCGACCCGCGTCATGGCGCGGCCCGCCAGGTAGCGCACCAGGCCCATGGCGTTCATCTCGTTGAACTGCCGCTTGTAGCCCGACAGCAGGCCTTTGGCCACCAGCTGCAGCAGCACCGTGTTGTCGCCCTCGAAGGTGGTGAAGACGTCGGTGTCGGCCTTGAGCTCGGCGAAGCGGTTGACCGCCAGGTAGCCGTTGCCGCCGCAGGCTTCGCGGCAGGTCTGGATGGTGTCGGTGGCGTGCCAGGTGCTGAACGCCTTGAGACCAGCGGCCATCACCTCGACGTCGCGGCGCTCGTCCACCGGCGAGTCGATGAAGTCTTTGACCAGCTCGTCGAGCGCAAAGTCCAGCGCGTAGGTCGTCGCCAGGCGCGGCATCAAGCGGCGCTGATGGGTGAGGTAGTCGAGGATCACGATCTCGGCTTCCCCCGCCGGCCCGAACTGACGCCGGCGGGCCGCGTAGCGCACCGCCACCGCCAGCGCCGACTTGGCGCCCGACAGGCCGGCCAGAGCGACGCTCACCCGGCCGCCGACCAGGGTGCCGAGCATGGTGAAGAAACGCTTCGACGGGCTGGCGATCGGGCTCGTGTACTCCCCCTCGGGGCTGACCCCAGCGAAGCGGTCGAGCAGATTCTCGCGCGGTATCCGCACGCGATCGAACCACAGCCGGCCATTGTCGACCCCGGAGAGCCCCATCTTTTCGCCGCAGTCCGCGATGCGCACGCCTTCACACGGCGAGCCGTCCAGCTCGCGAATCGGCACCAGCAAGGCGTGCACGCCGTAGGACTCGTCGTCGATCTCGAGCTGGGCGAAGACGGTCGCCAGCCGACCGTGGGCGGCAGCGTTGCCGATGTAGTCCTTGCGCGCCCCGTCGTGCGGCGTGTGGATCTCGAATTCCTGGGTGGAGCGATCGTAGCGAGCGACGGTCTCGATATCGCCGACGTTCGAGCCATGGCCCGACTCGGTCATGGCGAAGCAGCCGGGCAGCGCCACGGTGCCGGCGTCGCGCAGGTTGCGCTGATGATGCTTCTCAGTCCCGAGCTGCAGGATGCTGCCGCCGAACAGGCCGAACTGGACGCCGAACTTCACCGTCAAGCTGAGGTCGTGGTACGCCAAGGTCTCGAAGGTGACGATCGAGGCGTGAGCGTCGTCGCGGCCGCCGCAGCTCTCCGGGTAGGCCAGGGCGCCGTAGCCTTCCTCCCCCAGCATGCGGGTCCAGTCGAGCACGCGCTCGCGATAATCCGCGGTGCTGAGGCCATACTGGCGAGCGAAGCGCTCCTCGCTCAGCAGATTCCGCAGCCGCTGGCGCAGCTCGTGATGCTCGCCGTCCAGCAGCCGGGTCATCGCCGCGACGTCGAACTCGGCCGCGGGCTCAGTGGGTGCGACCTCAGGGCGTTTGGTGGCCAGCAGGCTACGCGTCGCCTCGTGCCCGGCGACGCCGAGGGCGTCCTCGATCTCCTGCAGCGCCTGAATCTCCGACTCGGGCACGTCGATGCCGTCGACCCGCGCCAGCTCGACCCCGAGATGGGTGAGAGACAGCTTCTCGTCAGCCGAGAGCTCGCGGGCGGAGCGTCGAATGGCGGTCAACAGCGCCCGCAGATCGCGCGCCGACGGCGGATTGTCGGGGTCGAGCCAGCGCCCGAAGTAATCCCCACAGCTACCGCCGAGCTCTTCGTTGGAGCTCACCCGCGAGCAGATCGTACGGGTCTCCTCCGGGCTCAGGTCACCATCCGCCCAGGCGACATAGAGCAGTGGGAAGAACGCGGCCAGGCGCGGGTCGCTCAGATCAGGGCCTTGCAGCTCGGGGGCGGAACCGGCAGGGTGTGACTCTTCGGGCATCTCATCCTCCTCGCGGGGCTGATCACATCCCCATCATTCGCTGAACTGTTAGGGACGCCTGCTCGCTAGGCGTCTGCTCACAGGACGTCTGCTTACAGGAAGTCTGCTGGCTGGGCATCTGTTCGCTAAATCTTCTCGGCTAGACCAAATCGAAGCGATGAACCGGGACACTGCGTCGGTGTGCCGGTGGTCTATGCTACCGTCCCTGGCACCCGCAGCGTCGTCGTCGAGTTTCTGATCCGACGAGCAGCAGCACACGGCACCCGAGTAGGAGCAACTATGAGCGAGCTGACCACTGATGAAGAGTTCCGCCGGGTCCTCGAAGAGGCCCGGACCATCGCCGTGCTCGGAGCCCACACCTCGCCGGAGAAGCCAGCGCGCTACGTCCCCGACTATCTGGCTTCTCAGGGATATCGAATCCTACCGGTCAACCCGGTCTTCGCCGGCCGCACCCTGTGGGGCGAAACCGTGCGCGGCACCCTCGCCGAAATCGATGAGCCAGTAGACATCGTGGACGTCTTCCGCCATCCCGAGCTGCTGATGACCCACCTCGACGACATCACGTCGATGCAGCCGCTGCCCAAGCTGGTATGGCTTCAGCTCGGCATCCGACACGACGAATTCACCCGCCAGCTGACGCTGGCCGGCATCAGGGTCGTCCAGGACCGTTGCACCCTCGCCGACCACCGCAACTTCGGCCTGGAGCCGGTGGCGCCAGCGCGCTGATCGGGCGGGCCGGGCCATAATAGGCCCTCGATAGAACATCCCTACGCGATGGTGGCATCGCGTCGACAACCTCTCCAACCGAGGCGACGCCGCTGCCTCGTCGCCTTTCACTGCGTTGATCTCACCCGGTCTCCCCAGTCAGCACCCGCCAGGAGATGACCGTTGACACGCCGTAACCCAACCACTCGAAAACCGGATCCCAAGCGGACCCAGGCGGAGCCTTCCGCCGTCGCCACCCTGACGATCGTCTGCCATCCGGAGCTCGAGAGGATCGGTCAACGGGCACTGCTGCTGGAGCTCGATGCTGGCCACCAGGTCGCCCTGTCCCGTACGGCGCCAGAGTTCACCAGCCCGGGATCCGTGTGGGGAACAGCGCTCGAGGATCCTTATCTGAGCCGCTCACCGCTGATTCTGCGGCCGGCTCAGCGCGGCGGAGTCGAGCTCGATGCGAGCGCCAGCACCACGGCGCTGGAGGCGGATGGCGAACCGGTCGCCGAGGCACGCACCTTCACACGCCGCGAGCTCGAGCATGGTGTCGTTCTCGAGCTCGCATCGCGGGTCGTCCTGCTGCTTCACCTGCTGCACGCTCCCACCCCGGGCACGCGGGCGAGGGGCGAGATGGTCGGGGACAGCGAAGGTATCGAGCAGGTACGCACGTCGATCGAACGCGTGGCCGATCTCGAGGTTCCGGTGCTGCTGCGCGGTGAATCGGGGACCGGCAAAGAGCTCGCGGCGCGGGCGATCCACGATGCCGGGCCGCGACGGGATCATCCGTTCGTGGCGGTCAACCTCGGCGCCGTGCCGCCGTC
>JBCCEE010000472.1:0-6689 GCA_039030415.1 Acidobacteriota bacterium | reverse complement strand
CGCTGGGTCAGCGAATTGAGCTCGAACTGGTAATCTGAGATCGCAATGCCAGCCGAGCCTTTGCCGAATTTGAACGCTAAAGCGGCACCGATTTGCGAGACATCGAGGTCGTAGCTCGACCGTGCAGGGAAAAGTCGAGAATCGTCTATAAAGACGCCGTTGGTCTCGAAGTTGGCTTCATAGTTGGCCACTTGATGATAGAAGAGCGCGAAAGCCCATTTCGGCTTGGGGTAGACAAACGAAGCGTAGGAAATCCCGGAAAGCTCGTCCGAGGTACGCCCAAACTCGACGCCGTTGACCGTGTCGTCACCCAACCCGGTTAGATCTCCGGAGAAGCGACCGCGATCCGCGAAGGGTGTCGAATAAGACCATTGCCGGCCCTCGACTGTGATTTCGGGTTCGGACAGCTGGAACAAGCCGGCGGGATTGGTGTAAGCGGCAGTCGCATCATCCGCGGCGCCAACGAAAGCACCGCCCATTGCCAGGCTGCGCGCTCCGGGGTTGGAAAAGTTGAATTGCACGGCGCCGTTGGCGTCGTCGTCGGATTGGGCGAAGAGAAGTGCAGGCGACAGAGCGGCGCAGCACGCGACGCTCGCGATTCGGGCACTCAGGTTAAATCGGGTCCTTGCTCTCATCCTTGGTTCCTCCTGATCAGAATTTGGCGCCGAAGATTTGAAACCCGTACCAGGACTCCATGAGCAGAGATCTCCCGGTAGGGGTTGGCGTACACCCAGTGACACCGTACTGCTCGGAGTCGGGGGGCAACGATCTGCCGAGACGGTGACGAGGCGGCATCGCCAGCCGTGCCCGCTAGCTCAAAACAATATTTTTGAGAATTCGACCCCCACCCTTGAAGGCGCCGGTGTCTCTGCTGATCGAGCGTGGTCTGGCTGCGCCGTTAGGAGGGAAGATTGGAAGAATTTGTCATGGCAAGGTCGCGGGTTGTCGTCGAGGTCCTGGAAGACCTCGAATTCAGCTATCCGGAGTCTCGCAACTGCCGCTATGTCGTACCCGCGGGTTTGCGGCTACTCGACGGAGAGGCTGGGTGCGTTCTCGGCGTCAGTGGCTGCGGGAAGTCGACTGTGATGACTCTCTTGGCAGCCCTGCGACCCTTCGAGCGCGGCCGGATCCGCTATTCGTTGTCTGATCGAAGAGTCGTTGAAGTCAGCTCTGAGAATTGGTCGCGGAAAGTGGGTCCGAAGCTCTGGGGGCAGATTGGGTTTGCCTTCCAGCGTCCGGAGATGATGCGGTCGCTGACTGCTGGCGCCAACCTGGAGCTGTTCTCGCGAGACGGAGGCTCACCGGTCCTCTTCACGGAAAAGGACTGGTCGAGAATTGTCGATTCGCGGGTTTGGCAGCTTTCAGGCGGTGAGCTACAGCGCCTCGGTCTGCTGCGTGCCTTCGCCAAAGCGCCCCGGCTCGCCTTCCTCGACGAGCCGACCAACAACCTCGATCGGGGAAACCGCAAAGAAGTTGCTGAATTCCTGAGACAGCGGCGACAAGGCCGCGCGCTCATGGTGGTTTCGCACGATCACTCCTTTGTCGAGTCGCTTGCCGTCGACCGCATCTTCACCATGGAAGAACGGAAAGAAAGTGAGATTCAGATTCGGACGCTTCGATCGTCGTCGCAAAGTACGGGTATACGCGAAGCGAAAGCCCGACAGCCATTGGAGACCATGCCTGCGACTGCTGGATAGGAAAGAAATGATGAGGAAACTCGAGCTCTATTGTGTTTTGCTGCTCCAAAGCGCGATGTTCTGGCTTGCCGCTGCGCCAGGGCAGGCTCTGGTACCTGCCCGTACGGCTGAGAACGTTCAGCGCAAGGCGGTGGTTGTGACCCACGACGCGCTGCTCTACGAGGCCGCTACCGGCCACGACGGCAAGCTAGCCCCGTTCATGCAGGTCTACTTCCTGCTCGAGGGGGCGCGCGAAGGCAGGCTTCCCGTGAGCTTCGAGCCCAACAAGACTCAGCCCGACGGCTGGCTCGACGCTAGTAAGGCAAAAGAGTGGAACTCTCTGCAGATGATCAACTTCGAAGCGCAATCCGGGCGCTCGCTGGTCGAGATCTTCAGTGATGCTCCCTGTGCCGAGCATTTCGGGCTGAACGGCGAGGCGGGCAGCTGCAAGTCGCTCGGTAGTGAGCCCCAGCGTTCGGGTAAGCGGCGTGATGATTACGCGCTGCTGGTTCCGGTCTTGGAGCGCGAGCGCGACAACTACAAGGGTGGCTTTGTGCGGGTCACGAACAGCGGCCCGGTAGTAAGCCCCCAATCGGAGTCGGTATCGAGTGAAAGCGCGAGCGGCCCGATCACCTTGGGCTATGACCTGATCCTAGTAGTCGACTCGACCCGCAGCATGGAGAAGTGGTTCCGGCCGACCACAGAAGTACTGCGCTCCTTCGTGTCCTCGATCCGTGACCAGCTGGGTAAAGGGGAAGTCCGCTCGGCCCTGAACGTAGGCCTCCTGTTTTACCGCGATCGCAAGCTCGTCCCCGACTGCGATATCGGCTACTTGACCGAATGGGCGGCCGATCTGAGTGGCGACATCGATCGGGTCTTGCGTGCCCTCGACACGGCTCGATCCACGACGTGCGGCAGTGACGAAGTGGCGGAGGCGGTGTTCGACGGTCTTAGTCGTGCGGTCCAGGATCCCAAATGGCATGACGGCTACTTCAAGGTCGTGCTCCTGGTCGGTGACGCTCCGCCACACCCGCCGTCGAATCGGGACAAGAATCCCCTCGCGCTGAGCGTCGATTCGATCACGGATTTATCCGGTGAGCGTCGTGTTCGGTTCCTGACGTTCAAGATAGGTCTCGAAGAAAAAGATGCCTACGAAAGCCTGGCCTTCTCAGGCCTGTCGGAAGTCCGCGGCCGATTTACCGCCATTGAGCCGGAAGTCGGAGCCTACCAACGCGAGCTTCTGGCTGCGATGAACCGCGAGTGGGACCTGCTGACGACGCGCAATCAGGCGGTGGCACAGGGGGTCGATGCCACCACCCTCGCCAAAGACAAGACGCTCCAGCGCAAGCTCGATATCGACAGCTACGAGCTACCGATCATCCTCGCCAATCTGCCGGCAACAAGCTCGGGACAAGCGCCGCCAGAGTTCGTCGAAGGGTGGGTTCCGAAACGCGTCAAAGGCCAGCTGGCGATGGGCGAGTTCGTCTTCATGGGAAAGAACCAGGTGACGCGCCTCACCAACGTCATCGAGACTATCGCGCTGGCCGCTCTCGAGGGCGAGACCGAAGGGGGGGACGCGTTCATCGCCAGCCTGCGCTCATCTCTGGCGGCGATGGTCAACATGTCGCCGGAAGAGCTCTTTCGCTCAGGCGAATCCTTGGAGTCGATGATGCGCAAAGCGAACGTCTTGCCGTTTCGAACCACGGTGCTGTCGTTCACCGCCGAAGAGCTCAACGCCTGGTCGCCGGCGGATTACCAGCGGTTGAGTCAGATTCTGAGTGAAAAGACGTCGCTGCTGCGGGAGTTTGCTCAGAAGCCGACCAATGTCCGGACGTTCGGCCGCAAGCCTCACCTCTACGTACCCAGGGATCTCTTTCCATGAATCAATATTTGAGCGACAGGCTGGCCCGGAGATGGCGTCTCTTCGCTACCCTGGTCGTTGAGGGCCAGCGTGTGGATTGGAAGCACAGCGTGGTGATCGTGCTGGTCATCGCCGGGATGTTCTCGACCCCGCTGGTGCTGGGCTCGATTCGGGAGCGCGTCTACCACGCGGTCAAGCTGGAGATCGAGAAGGAGAACAACGCTCGGCAGATCGTCATGCATCCCGCGCAGGATTCGGCCGTGCCGCTCGACACCGACCTGGCGGTCGCGATCGAGAGGGCGTACGAAGGGACGCGAGTGGTCGGCAACCACAAGCTGGTGGTGGCGGTCGAAGGACCCGAGGGCTCCGATCTCTCGACGGCGCAATCCTGGGCGGAGCGCGACCCTCGCCACAGCTGGCTAGGCGTCGAGCCGGTGGTAGATCGGGCGCTGGAGCTCGACGAGGTGATCGTGTCTGAAGGCTTGGGTCGTCTGCTCTATGGCCAGGATTGGGACGGCTTGTGGACGCCGGAAGGGTTCGATGGCCCACCCCTCACCGTTCGCATCAATGATCTGCCGCTCCTGCCAAGATTCGGGGTCGTCGCGCGCCGGACCCTGCCTGGAAAGGGGCTGTATCTGAGCGCAGCAGCAGCGCACGGAATGCGGCGCTACAGCCTGGGATTCGGGGCGCCCGAGCTGGGGCTCAGGGCCGAGCCGGGGTTACTCGAGCTTGCCCTGCCGAAGGCTCTAGCCGAGAGCTGCACGATCCTCGTTGCCGAAGCGGATACCCGCTGTGACGCTGCGGCGCTGGATCGTCTGGAGCGCCGGTTTAGCTCCCGTCAGTGGGCCCGCCGGGCGGCGGGGGAGGGGCAGTTCGCTAGCGTTCCCGATCGACGGTCGGTGCGGGTAGGCCTGCGCGAGGTGCGCTCCTCGGCCTCGACCATCGAGGTGTTGCCCTTCCAGGGAGATTGTCAGGAGCTCCTCGCGCCCCATCTCGCCGACGGGTGTCGGGATGCCCACGTCCTACCCGAGATCGAGGCGTCAGCCGTGTTCTCCGCGGACAGCAGCGAGGGATTCGAGGTAGCCGTCGTTGCCTCGCCGCTCTCGGTGCGACGTCTCTTGCCGGGCGCCGCCGAGCTGCGCGATCGTTTGGGCGATGCGTTGCCGACGGATGACGCCATCGACTTGACGGTCGCAGAAGAGCTCGGCCTGACACCTGGAGACCCGGCCCGTCTCGAGGTGGAAGGAACCGCGGTGCCGGCCCGGATCGCCGCGCTCTACACCTGCAGTCCCGAGGTCGACGCAGAGGGCGTGGCCGATCCGGCGGGATGCTCGATGTTCACAGATCTGCGCGAGACCACAAGATTGCGTGATCTAGCGGCCGCGAGAGTGGTCTTGCAGTCGACTTCCCCCTTGACCTTCGTGCCGGTGTCCGAGAGCGTCGTATTCGACGAAATGCTGATCTATGGGCCACAGGTCGAAGCGATCGAGCCCCTGGTGGCGAGGCTACGCCAGGACTATCCTGGCATGAGCATCCAGTACAACGTCACGGCTCTCGCTAAGCTGGCGCGTCAAGATACCCGGTTGGCCACGCTCTTTTCCTTGACGATGCTGCTCGCCGCGGTGTTCGTCGCGCTTGCCCTGGGAGCGTTGACCCGGCTCGACGTCGAACGGCGTCAAAGGCAGCTCGCGCAACTCCTGATTCTGGGCAAATCGCGACGCTTTGTGCGGTGGCTGATCGTCTCGGAGCTGCTCTTGCTGACCATCGTCGCGTCGGGGTTGGCCGCCGGGTTGACCGCGGGCCTCTGTGCGCTCGCTCGCTCTCTGTTGGGGCGAGACGCGTCGTCGAGCAACGACTTCGCGGTGATCGTGTCGTCGATGGGTCTCGACGGTACCGCTTTCTTCCAAGTCGCGGCCATCGTGTTCGCTTGCACTTGGCTGGTTGCGGTGGTCTCGGCCCACCGAGCTGCCCGTACCGACCCTCTGACGCTCCTCGACTGAAGACGTGCTCGATCGACGACCTGCTCGACCGACGACCTGCTCGACCGACGACCTGCTTGATTGAACCGGGGACTCCTCATGAAGATTTCGATCGTCTTGGCTCTCGTGTTGATATGCATTGTGGGCTTCATCGGAACGCCAGTGCTCGAGGCGCAATCGGGCCAGCGCGTCACCCGCAAGCTCGACAGGCTCGATGAGCGGCTCGAGCGCATCGAGCGACGTCTCGAGCAGCGTGGCCCTGCGTCAACCGTCGATCCCGGCCAGATCAGCCGCGCGGTTTCCGAGGCGTTCGAACCCTTGCGGCGTGAGCTGCTCGCCGAGCTCGGGCAGGGGGGCGCTGCGGCGCCCTGTGCGGTCTATAGGCATGCCATCGGGGGAAGGCACGAGGTGGTGGTCGTGGTGGCCAACGCCTGGCTGCGATTCCTCGAAGTCACCGCGTCGGAGCAACCCGTCACCCTCGGCCTCGAGAGGGAAGTTGCTGAGGCGCTCTACTATCAGGCGCTGGAGCTGGATGATGATGGCGCAGTCTGGCCGACCGTCTACCGGTCGGTGCCCGCGGTACAGCAGAATGTCCCACCGTTCCTGCTGCAGGATCGTCTGGTCGCGCCCGCTCTGCTGCAGGAGCTAGGATTTGATGGATTCACCGAGCGGATTTCGCTCCAGCAGGCGCGAACGGTGATTGCGGCTCTGAATGAGCGATGCGCCGGCGAGATACAGTTCGAGCTGCCTACCGAAGAGCAGCTGCTGGTGGCGGCCCGAGAGATCTACAAACCACAGAACGATCTCCTCCAACCCTGCAGCAGGGTCGCCGAGCTCGTGAGCCGTAGCGACTTTGCCGAGCTCCTGGGGGCTCGCTGGCAGCTCACCAGCTCACGCTGCATACCCTTTGGTGACCCCACCGGCGACGCCTGCCCGGAGGGCACCTTCGTCATCAAAGGCGGTACGGTGCGGTCATCCAATGCCCTCGAGTGCATTCCTGAATATCGCGATGCCCTGCCGCCCTCGGTGGCGGCCCAAGACACCGCGCTTCGGCTCGTGATCGCGCAGTGAGTCCTCAGGAAGCCGGCGAGGTCAGGGTTGCCTGGCCATCTCCGGTCAGGGTAAAGGCAGCCCAGTAGTAGGGGGCGGACCAGCGGTCTTGTTGTAGGGTCG
>JBCCEE010000471.1:0-6734 GCA_039030415.1 Acidobacteriota bacterium | reverse complement strand
GCGCAGCTCGTAGTAGATGCGCCGCAGGAAATCCTCGATCGCCTCCGCTTCCTGCTCCTTCTCGGCCGACTCCGGCGACGAATCCAGAATCGCATCGATCAGGATGTCGGCGTCCCAGTTGAACATGCCGCGCGTCACCGGCCGGATCACCGGCACGATCGTGCCGTTGTAGAGGCTCGTCGTGCCGTCGATGCGGCCGGCGATCGCCACCCGGTACAGGCGCTCCTGGTGCTTGGCGTCTTTGTTGTTCGCGTCCGCGTTGCCATCATCCGGGTCGAAGTACTGGTCGAACAGGAAGTCGGTCAGCAGATCGTAGGACTTGGCGGCGAACTGATCGTCCGGCAGGATGGCGAAGGTCGGCGTGGCATCGATGTTGAGGGTCCACACCAGGGCGTTGGCGTCTTCTTCGTGGCCCGCGGGATCGTCCATGACGTCCGGGCACGGATCGTTCGCGCCGTCGCTGGCACCCTGCGAGCCTGGGTCGACGCGGTCGCGGCGCTGCAGGTACTTGGCCATGCACATCGGGCTCATCGCCGAGGCGATACTGCCCATCTGCTGCACGAAGTAATCGAGGCGCGACTCGCAGCCGAAGTCATAGCCCAGCTCGCCGAGGGCGAACACCAGGTCGGTCGAGCCGTCACAGCCGAAGCTGCGCGCTTCCTCGACCTCTTCTTGATGCGGCAGCACGCCGCCGCCCGCCCCAAACGGGGCGCCGCCGAACGGAGCGCCACCAACAGGAGTAGCACCGAGCGGGGCAACGCCGAACGGAGCCGCACCAACAGGAGCGCTGCCAACAGGAAAACCGCCGAACCACTGCTGGCTCGAGCCCGAAGGCTGGAACCCGGCGCGAGCCCTCAAAGCCGGAGACAGCCTGGGGCGGTAAACGGTGGGCGCCACACCGGGGTGTGACCAGAACTGAGGCGCTTCCGCAGCAACTGGCTGCGGGCTGGCGATCGCGGGCTGAGCCAGCCCAGAGGTCGGCAGGCTCGGCCCGGCAGCGGGGGGCGCGGCGGCGGCGTCACCGACCGCGGCGTGCTCCGCTGCCGCCACGCCGCTGCCGGAGGGCGCCGTGGCCGGCGCGACCGGCTCCGCCGGGGCGGCACTGCCGTTACAACCGCACGAGGGGCCAACGCCGGCAGCCCCCTCCGCGACCTCGGACGCCGCGGGTCCGACCTCCGCGGCACCCTGAGGCTCGACCGCGGGTGAACTGGTTTCCGAATGACTCATTCCAATCTCCTTCGCAGACGCTGAATGAATGGGGACGGCGGCCGAGCGTTGGAAACTTTTCGGACACCGAAAGGACAGCGAAACCCGAGTCGACCGCCGTTTTGCCCTATACCTGGCAGACCTATACCTGGCAGACCTGCATCCGGTAGGCAGTCGGGCCAAACCTTCCGCTAGCCGGGCTCACGCCCGCTCGAAGCTCGCCCGGGCCTCACGTTGCGAGGCTGCTAACCGGTGCGAGGCCGTTGCTCAACTCGAGTGAAAATTTAAAACGCTCGCGGCGAACGGTCTTGAGCAAATCCTCAACAAAACCTTTTCATTCCTTGGCGGCGAGCCGTCACGCGTAGAACGTCCACAAGGTGACGGCGAAGATCATCGCCATCACGACGGGCCAGAAGAGCAGCTTGGGCGCCAGGTTGTCCTGATAGGACACGAAGGAAGACAACCCGTCATAAAACCGATGGCTCCGTACGCTATCGACCTCTCGCCCCGCGCCGGACGCGACCAGGAAAGCGTTGATCGAGCTCGCCAGAATCATCAAATAGACAATGAAATAGAAATACTCGAGGTAGATGAGATCCTCCGGCACCTCCCGCCGCAGCTGGTTGTGAGCCAGGGCCGCGACAAAGAACAGGCCCGAGACACTCCCCAGATGATTCCAAAAGCTGAAGTCGACGAGCGTGTTCTTAGCGCTCTTCCGAGTGGTCGACGTCAGCATGCCGAACAGCATGACGAGCACCACGAACAGCGGCACAAAGTGGCCGATGAGCACGCTGCCGGGGCGGCGCCTGAGGATGATGTTGAAGTAGAGCTCTTCGCCGTGCCGCGCGGTACCCTCCAGACCCAGGCTGGTGCTGTAGCGGTGCTGGCGCTCGCCAAAGAAACTGCGCTCGATCGTCCAGCCCGGCAGCACCAGGCCGGAGTCTTCCGGCCCCGAAAGCCCCGGCAGAAAGGCCGGGTTGGTCGAGTCGTAGGAGGTGAGATCCGGCACCAGGATCGCCGGAATGGCGCGATCGGCGTGCCGCAGACGCACCCATATGTGCTTTTGATCGAAGGGGTATCGTTTGTAGTCGAAGCGTTGCCGTAGGGTCGTCTGAACGTGCCAGCCGAGCACTCCCGATTGCGCGCTACCGTAGAGCGCGGGCTCGGTGGAGCCGATATCGCCATCGATCGCCTCGGGCAAGAAGAAGCCCGGCGGAACCGGCGAATCGGGCGCCAGCCGCTGCCAAACAAAGCCGCACAGCTCGACATCGGTGGAGCTGGCGAAGCTCAGCGACTGCACGAAGATACCGGTCGACACCGGAGTGTGCTCGCCGTGGCGCTCGACGAATCGATCCAGCCCCATCTGATCGACCAGCGGCGCGACGGAATGCTCGGTCGGACTGGCGTCGTAGAGCGACAGACGGACCTGTCCGATCGATCCCGCCAGGAGCGTCAGCGCGGTCAGCAGCGAGGCGCGCCAGAAGGCCGATAGCTGCTTCGCATGCAGCGCCAGATCCAGGCCGATCAGACTCAGCAGCAGGGCGACGACCGCTACCAAGATCAGAGTCTTGCGAGGTTTGAGGGCGCGCAGCTCGGCCGCCATCTCCTGCTTCAGGAAAACGACCCCCAGCGACCAGCCGGTGGTGGCGATGGGCTCGAAAAAGATCCAGGACTTCTGCTGGGTCAAGCGATCCGTGTAGTCGAACGGCCCTCCCTGGCCCTGTCGCGCCAGGCGAACCACCGCCTCGAGGGAGGCGTCACCCAGCGTCTTGGCAATGGCCATCAGCTCACGCCCCAGATAGTCCGAGCGCAGGTGAGCGATGACGCGAAACTCCTGCGACAGAATGAACCCGTAGCCCGTGTCTCCAAGGTCCAGAGACGTCAAGATCTCGCGATAGTCGTCGAGCGAAAGGGTGACAAAAGCCACACCGATCGGTTCACCGTTCGGTGCCGACGGCGCAAAGATCGGCGCCGAATAGTTGGCGATCCAGGTCTGGCTGCTCTTGCCGTAGTGGGGCTCCTGCCAGACCCCACGCCGCTGCTCGACGGGATTGCGATAGAACGGTTCAACCGTATAGTCACGGCGCAGCGGCGCGCGCCGGTGGCCGCCTCGGATCAAATCCTTGCAAACATAAAAGGAATCGAGACGCGCGCCCTGGGATGGCGCTGGCGCGTAGGCGATGCCGACCCCGAACAGAAACGGATGCTCGTGGGCAATACGCTCCAGCTCGCGGTAGGCGCTCTGCTCATCCCAACGCTCGCCCTGCAGCGCTTCGATCAGCGCTTCATTGACCGGAACGACGCGGGCCAAAATGGTATTGATCTTCTCGGCCGCCTGCTCGGCCTGATGCCAAGCGCCTTCCTGGGCCTTCGCAAAGATACCGCGCCGGTCGTGGTCATAGCTCCACACCGCTAGAGCCAAAGCGACGGCGCTGATCGCCGCGCCGGTCAGCGGGACTTTCGCATCCACCGTACGCCTCCCCGTCAGACTGCTAGGCGCTCGGCCTCAACCACCGTGGCGCACCAGCCGCCCTTGGGTATCGAAGATCACGCTCGCGCTCTCGAAGAATTCGAAGGGAATCTTCAGCCCCAGCTCGCGCGCCTTGCGGAAGTTGATCGAGATATCCGGCGGCAGCACGACGCCGACGTCGAGCTCGCCGGGCTGAGCCGCGCCCTCGAGGATCTGCACGCCGTACAGGGCCGCCAGCTGCGCATTGCTCTCGAATCCGGCGCCGATCGAAAGCAGAGCGCTGTCCTCGCCGGACGTGACGAGACTCGGAGTCACCGCCAGCACCGGGATCTTGCCGGTATGCTGGAGGATGGTCGCCATGTTCTCGAAGACGGACGTGCTGCCGGTGATCCAGAACAGACTGCGCGCCCCTTCGGGGTCGCGCTGCTTCATCCGGTACACGGCCCGAGCGACTTTCCAATCGAGCTCGGCGCGGGCGTTGCTGCGGTCGACCACCGTGACGCGATGGAGCTCGATCGCTTCTTCGGCCGCTTTCTCGACCATCGGCTCCACCTGGGTGCGAACGGCGCTAGTGTTGTCGCGAGCGTAGACCACCGCGATCTGCGACAGCTCGGGCTTCAGCTGCCGCAGGTAGGCCAGCTGGATCTCGACCGGCACATTCAAAGACGTGAAGGCGAAGTTGGCACCGCTACCCCCTTCATAGTCGTCGACCCAGCCCATCAGCACCGGATCCTTGGCACAGACCGTGACCACCGGCGTGGCGTCACCGAACAGCCGCCGATACAGAGACTCCGTCGAGGCCGAGCCCATGGCGAACACGATGTCGTAGGCTCCTGCCTGAATCTTGCGCAGCTCCCGCCGGGCGCTCGCTGGCCGCTGCCAGGTGTTGTACAGCGTCCACGAGACCTCCAGCCCTTTGTGCCCGAAGACGGTCAGGATCCGGTTCATCGCCGTGTCGTAGGCCGAAGAGCTCTTGGAAAAGAGCACCAGGGCCCGGGTCTCCGGCTCCGCCGAGCCCTTAGGCACCAGCTGCAGCGCGCTGGGTGAGCCGCCCTCCTTCATCTGCCACTGCTCGGCGACCCGCGGGTGCAGCTGGAACCAGGCTGCCGCTCGCGGAGGCGACTCCGACGCCTCCGACGAACCGTTCGCCGTCGCGTCCTCCCGTGCGTCCTCCGCCGGTGCTTCCGACGCCACTGGGTCTGACGCCCATAGCTGGGAAGCCGACAGGCCTGAGGCCACCATCACCCCAAGAGTCAGCATCGCCAAGATCCATGCCGTCCACGCGCTCGAGCCGCATCGTACTGTCGCTTCGCTCATGATCTCCCCAAGCTCCTGTTTCACGGTTCCACTTTTACGGTTTCACGTTCACGGTTCCACGCGAGCTCGACGCGCGAGCCCGAAGATCAGCCCCAGCACCACGACCCCGACACCGATCTGGGCGAGGCTGAGCAGGCCGGCTTCAGCGTTGCGGGCCAGCAGCGCCGCCACCAGGACGGGTCCCAGGAGCGTGCCCAGACGCTCGAGGAAGCGGAAGTTCGAGCTGACCGCCGCCATGCCCAAGCGGCGGGCCAGCTGGCAGGACGCCACGTAGGCCAGAATCGGCCCGTGGATCAAGCCGTGCGCGAGCCCCAGTAGACCGACTCCGGCGACCAGGATCGCGACCTCGGCCCAGGTTGGTAGCGCGATCCCAACGATCCAGGGCAGCTGGCCACAGCCGATCATCAGCAGTCCCACGCCGCTGCCACAGCTGCCGAGTACGAGCAGCCAGCGCAGGCGTCGCGCGCCGGCCAGCGCCGAGCCCCAGCCGTTCGAGAGCAAGACCCCCAAGGCATAGAGCATCACGATCTGGCCAATGTCGTCGGCCCGGTAGCCGCGGTCGGCGAGCAGGAGGGGCAGGGCAAAGAGCACCACCCCGGCCAGCACCGCCTTCGTCGGCATGCCGATCAGCACCACGGTTCGTAGGATCTCCGAGTCTTTGGCGACCCGCCACAGATCGGCCACGAAGCCACCCCGCTTGGACGCCATACGGTCGGGCGTTACACCCTCGGAGGCTTGCGGGGGCTTCGCGGGATGCTGACGGGGGGGCGGCGCGGGTTCGACGTTTGCCAGGGCCCGGCGCGCGAAGACGAAATTCCCGAGGCCGAGCAGTACCGCGATGCAGAACACCGTCGACGGGCCGGTGTAGACCATCAGCAGGGCGCCGAGCGAGCTGCCGGCGATCATGCCGGTCTGATAGCCGAGCACGATCTGCGCGGCAGCGCGAGCGGTCAGCTGCGCGAACGGTGCGGCCGCCTGCAGGGCATAGGTCTGCACGGCGACGAACGACATCCCCTGCCCGATACCCGCCAGGACTCTCATCGCCCCCAGGCCGAGCAGGCTCTCGCATACCGTCAACCCCAGGAGGCCGATCGCCGCCAGACTCATCGATAGCTGAAACAGCCTCTGAGGCCCGTGCCGTTTCGCCACCGACCCAAACCACACCAGGCTCGAGGCGTAGGCCGCGAAGTAGAGCAAGAAGATCACCGACAGATCTTCCGCGCCTTGGCCGGCACGCGTCAGCGTCTGCAGCAGGTAGAGCGGCAGGAACGACGCGCACAGCCCCTCCATCAGCACGGCGACGGTATGGAACGGCGCGACGGTCTCGAGCTTGCGCTGGGCCGACGCCAGCCCATCTTCCGGGGTCCGAGCGCGCAGCGCGAGCGAGCTGAGGAACACCCGCGACAGCAGAAAGACCCCGAGGTACAGAGCCAGGAAATTCTTGACGCTGCGCCACAGCCTGGCATAAACGACATGCTTCGGTACGCGCGCTTCGACCTCGAAGGCACCCGCCGCGTCTCCCCCGGCGAGCCGGATGACGTACGCTTTGGAGCTATCCTGGCCTGCCTCCCCGAGCTGCCGGCCGGCCACAGTATCCGCCACAGTGTGGGCCGAAGTGTCGGCCAGAGTGTCGGCCAGAGTGTCGGCCAGAGTGTCGGCCAGAGTGTCGGCCAGAGTGTCGGCCAGAGTGTCGGCCAGAGTGTCGGCCAGAGTGTCGGCCAGAGTGTCGGCCAGAGTGTCG
>JBCCEE010000470.1:0-6739 GCA_039030415.1 Acidobacteriota bacterium | reverse complement strand
GCGTCAGGCCGGCTGGCGCCCGGCCTATTCTGCTCGGCACGTCAACAGCCTTTACTTCGACCGCCTGGACCGTCCGCGGTACCTGCAGAACGTCGAAGGCTTGGGCTGGCGCAACAAGGTCCGCATCCGCTGGTACGGTGAATTCTGGGGCAGAGTCGACGCGCCGGTGATCGAGATCAAAATCAAGGCCGGCCACGCCGGTCGCAAGCGACGCGCGGCTCTACCGGCCTTCGACCTGGAGCCCCGCACGCAGCGCAAGAGCCTGGGTACCCTGTTGACGGCAGCCGACCTCGCAGAGGGCGAGCTGCGGCCTCTCGAAGCGGTGCTCGCCACCCGCTACCGCCGACGCTACTACGTGACCCGCGATCGGCGCCTTCGGCTGACCGTGGACGATCAAGTGCGCTACCTGCGTCCCCCCGGCCCACGCGGCTTCACCTCACGCTGGCGGCGTGATCCGGATGGCGTCATCGAGCTCAAGTACGAAGTCGGCCGCGAAGCCGACGCGCAGACGCTGATTCAGCGGCTGGGACTACGCCTGACCCGCAACTCCAAATTCGCTAAGGGCTTGGCGTCGACCTGGTACTGAGCTCTGCCGTCTCAAGCGAGCCCCAGATCTTCCAGGGACTCCGCCTGGAACATCCGTTCCGCCAGCCGCTGGATCTCATCCGGCGTCTTCAGCGCATTGATCCGAGTCTCGACGTCGGAGGACAGAGCGCCGAACTTCTGAACCAGCAGCTGAATCATCAACGCACGAGCGCCTTCCGCACGCCCCTGCTGCTTGCCCTGTTCCAGTCCTTGCTCCAGACCGCTCTCGAGGCCCTGCTTCTTCCAAAGCTCTGTCATTGTCATGCCCACGTCTTGCACCTCTTCGTCGTCCAACCCTGCAATGATTGTAGCGAACTTCTCAGCTTCACCTTCTTCGAAGTCGGCATAGGTCAACACACAGCGTAACAGGAGGCCTCGTTCATCGCGCTCGAGCTCCCTTGCTTGTGCTATCCGAGACACGCACTCGAGCCCCAGCTGGCTCCGGATCTGACCTTTTCTCGGCTTCATCAGCGCGGCAAATGCCCAGGCCAGCGGCTCGGGACGTTGCAGGAAATCTTCTGCCGGAGCCTGCGAGAGACCCAGGCTACGGTAGCTCAGGGTCGATACGACAGTGCCGAGAGACCGCTCCTGGTAGAGCCGGACTTGGACGCCGGCAGGGCCGCCACGCAGGAAGAGCACCAGGGTATGCACGGGCAGCTCGTACTTGAGACTGAGGCCCCGGTGGTAGCGCAAGAGTCTCGGCTCGATCGTCTTTCGAAACTGCAGCTCGATCTCGACGTGGACGAGCACTTCGTCCTCGCGATCCTCTGGCTCTAGCACTTTCGTGCGCCCGACCAGGTCGCTGCGCCGTGCGTGACCGGTTGGGTTGGCGTGCTCTTCGGGCTCGAGCCGCAGGGTTTCGAGATCAACGCCCCCCGCGACTTCCGGTGCCACCAATCGCAAGAACTGATCCGCGAACCTGGCGATGAGCTCTTTCATGAGCTGATCGTGAGGAATGATCATTCGTATCCTCCATGGGTGTTGGCTGGCCACACTTCGACCAACCCTCAACCCATAGAAGACGTAAAGTGGCCTCTCGATCTCACGCCATCGGTGAAATCAGTCCAAGAAAGTCTGTCGGTGGGTATTCGACTCTGCTTAGTAGCCCGCGACGTGGTCCAGGAATACCCGCTGGAGGCGCTCGCGCAGGGACGCGAGCTCGTCGGGACGGGGCTGACCGCGGCGGGCCTCGACGATCAGGACGTGGGGCAGCTCGTCGCTATCGCCGTAGGTTTCATGACGCTCGAGGCCGCGGAAGGTAGCGTCGTCGCTCTCGCCGTGCCGGTACCAGCGCAGATCAGTGAAGCCGATAGCGGTGAGCGCAGCGGCCAGGATCTCTCCGTTCCACAGGAATTTGTGCTCCCAGCCGTGGAATGCGCGGTTGATCTTGAGGGCGTGGTCGACCTTATGAGCGGGGGCGCCTTCGAGACCGTAATGGGAGCTCCACACCCAATCGAGATTGGGCGTCGAGAGACGCAGGCAACCTTCTGGCGTCAGCATGCGGTGGATCGCGGTCAGGAAGTCCAGTGCGTCGTCGGCCGCAAGGTGCTCGAGGAAATGCTCGGCGTAGACGGCGTCAACCCTTGCAAACTCGAGACCGCGGGTGACGTCGGCGACGAGGTCGACGCCGGGAAACGGCCGGATGTCGACGTTGACCCAGCCTTCGAGACGCTGGCTGCCGGAGCCGATATGCAGCCGCAGCGGTCCCGCTGGAACATGGCGTCGAGGAGCGGAGGCGATCCATATTTCGAGAATCGTCGGGCCTTGGGGCGTTGGCAGCAGCTCTAGCCTACCGGTCGGAGACTCGCTCACCCCCGCCGGCTCGACGCTCAGAAAGGCCGCCTGCAGGCGCTTGCGCCAGCGGTCCATGACACCCGGTGAGCTCGCCAGCACCAGCTGCGAGCCCGGAGCCATCGATTCGACGACACGCTCGAACGCGGTTTCGAAGCGCTCGACCTGCCGGGTGCAAACCACCAGATCAACGTCTCCGAGATCCGGTAGCGGCTCGGATAGGGCACGGTATTCCAACCCCGGCCGATCGAACCGCTGGGCCGCTCGGCGCACTCGTTCCGGCTGGCCGAGACCGATCACCCGCTTGGCACCGGCGATCGCCAGGTGGGCGGCTCCCCAGCCCCGGCCACAGCAAACGTCCACTACCCGACGCTGGCGGGCCAAGGGCTCGCAGTGAACGTAGACCGCCAGGCGGCTGGCGCGCTCGCGGGCTGCCACAGGCCACAGGGCGTCGCGCGCCGCAATCGCCGCTGCCCGGCCGGCATGCGCCAGCCGCCCCACCGGACTCAGTGAGTCCAAGGATTCACCGACGGCTCGAGCGACTGATTGGAGCGCCGACCGGCGATCACGTCGACCGCCTCGGACAGGCCGTCCAAGGTGAGCTCGAACATCGGGAAGATCTCGCGGATCAGGCGAGCGCTGGGCGCGTTCCAGATCCGTCGCGGCTCGGGATTGAGCCACACCGAGTTGGGGCAGCGCTCGCGGAATCGCCGCAGCCAGTCCAGCCCGGTGTCACGATTGTCGTGGAAAAGGTCGATGGCGCCGCCGATGTGGGTGAGCTCGAACGGGCTCATCCAGGCGTCGCCGGTGAAGACCACCGACCAGGTGCGGTCGATCTTCTTCAAGATGTCCGAGGTGAGATCACCCTGGCGACGCGTGATATCAGTGTAGAGGCGCTCATAAGGACAGTTGTGGAAGAAGCGCCACTCGAAGTGCTGGAAGTGATTGGCGGCGTGGGCGGCGGAGAACAGGCGCTCACAGAGGTCGGCATGGGGGTCCATCGAACCGCCGACGTCCATCAGCAGCAGAAGCTTGATGCGGTTCTTCCGTGGCGGTCCGAAGATGAGATCGATCTCACCCCCGTTGCGGGCGCTGCCGTCGATGGTGGCGTCGAGGTCGAGCTCTTCGGGGCCTTCGTCTTTGCCGAGCCGACGCAGCCGGCGCAGCGCCATGCCGATCTGACGGGTATCGAGCACCCGGTCGCTGCGCAGGTTGCGGAAGCGCCGATCGCCCGCCACCTGCACGGCCGAGCGACCCCCGCCGGGACCGCCGACGCGGATGCCGGTAGGGTGGGTGCCACCATGACCGAATGGCGAGGTGCCGCCGGTGCCGATCCAGCGGTTACCGCCGTCGTGACGCTCTTTCTGCTCCTTCAGCCGCTCGTTGAAGCGCTCGCGCAGCTCGTCGAGATCCAGAGCCTCGAGCGCCGCTCGCTCCGCTTCGCTGAGCTCGCGCGGCAAGACGGGATCGTTCAGCCACTTCAGCAGCTCTTCGTCGAGCTCGAACTGCCGATCCACGCCCTCGAAAAACTCGGCGAAGGCCTGATCATAGAGGTCGTAGAGCGTCTCCCGCTTCACCAGCAGGGCGCGGGCGAGGTGGTAGAAGACGGTCAAATTAGCCCGCGCATGACCCTCGGAGAGGGCGCGCAGCAGCGGCAGCCACTCGGTCAGTGAGACCTTGAGGCCACGCTCGCGGAGGTAGAACAGAAAGTCGATGAACATGGCGGCTTGGGGCGACTACAAACGTCCGTGGAAGGCCATCAATCGCGACAACATCAGTGATAGACCGTGCGGCGGCCGCGGGCGCCTGAGATCCACTCGTGATCCTGCTCGTGCTTGAGCAGCACCCCGAGGAACGGCAGGTTCTCCTCGATGGCCTCCTTGCCGATGCCAGCGCGACGCAGGGCGGCGATCCAATCGATCAGCTCGCTGGTCGACGGGCGCTTGCGGACCTCGGACTGATCGCGCAGCCAGTAGAACGCGATCAGCACCTGACGCAGCAGCTCCTCTTCAAGATCCGGGTGGTGCACCCGCACGATGTCGCTCATCAGCTCGCGGTCGGGAAACGAGATGTAGTGGAAGACGCAGCGACGCAGGAAGGCGTCAGGTAGCTCTTTCTCGTTGTTCGAGGTCACGATCACGATTGGGCGATGCTCGGCGGTAATGGTCTCGCCGGTCTCGTCGATGGCGAAGCTCATGCGGTCGAGCTCGTGCAGCAGATCGTTGGGGAACTCCATGTCCGCCTTGTCGATCTCGTCGATCAGCAGGACGACCCGCTTGTCGGAGCGCAGCGAGGTGCCGAGTGGCCCGAGCTTGATGTAGCGTCCGATGTCGCGAATATCGCAGTCATTGAAGCGCGCGTCGTTCAGGCGCTCGACGGTGTCGTAGACGTAGAGGCCATCCTGGGCCTTGCTGCTCGACTTTACGTTCCAGGTCAGCAGGTCGAGGTCCAGGCCCTCGGCCACTGCTTCGGCGAGTACCGTTTTACCGGTGCCGGGCTCGCCCTTGATCAATAGCGGTCGCTCGAGGGCGATCGCGACGTTGACCGCGTCGCGCAGCTCGGGCGACGCGAGGTAAGACTCTGTTCCGGTGAATTGTTGAAAGCTCATAGTTCCTCCGTGGCGGGTGATCTTACCCCGGACGCCATGGATTGAGGGTGAGAACTGCCGCTGATAGGGTCGGCTCCTTCTGCCGCCAGCGAACGCTCACCCGCCGTGGAGATCTGAATGGACAGCGAAACGATTTGGCTCGGAATCGGTCTGGTCGGCCAGGTGTGCTTCTTTATGCGGTTCTTTGTGCAGTGGATCACCAGCGAGCGCGAGGGGCGCAGCGTCATCCCGACGGCCTTCTGGTACTTCAGCATCGGGGGCGCCGCCATCCTGTTGGCCTACTCGATCCATCGCCAGGATCCAGTATTCATCCTGGGACAGAGCATGGGGTTCCTGATCTACACCCGTAATCTCGTCCTGCTGGATCGCGAGAAGCGCGCCAAGGAAGCCTCTTCCTGAGAACGTGGTTTTCTGGTGTCACCCTAGCAGAGGCCTGTAGGACCGCCAGCTAGATCCCGTCCGAGAGCCATCGATAGACGGACGCGCTGGGTGGACTGCGGCCTGGGCGACCCCTTTGCCCTGCGGAGCTCGCCTCATCGGGCCGAGTCAAACCGGTTCTTCCGAAACCTTGACCATCAGCTTGCCGGTATTGCCACCAGTAAACAGTTTATTGACCGCTGTCGGCGCATGCTCTAAGCCTTCGGTCATATCGACACGATATTTGATCTTGCCTTCCCCGAGCCATTGCCCGAGCTCGGTGATCGCCTCCGGAAAACGCGCCGCATAATCGAGGATTATGAAGCCCTCGAGGCGTGCACGCTTCATCAAAATTTGCGTCAGATTGTAGGGTCCCGGCACCGGCTCAGTCGCGTTGTACTGTGAGATGAGACCGCACAGCACGATGCGCGCCCGGAGATTGATCAGGCTGAGCACGGCGTCGAAAATCTCACCGCCGACGTTCTCGAAATCGATGTCGATGCCGTCCGGGCAGTGCCGGCGCAGCGCCTCGAGGACGTCTTCGCCCTTGTAGTTGATCGCCGCATCGAAACCGAGCTCACGGGTCAGCCAGTCGCACTTGGTATCAGAACCGGCGATGCCCACTACCCGGCAACCCTTGATCCTGGCGATCTGGCCGACGATCGATCCGACGGCACCGGCCGCCGCCGAGACCACCACCGTCTCGCCCGCTTTGGGCTGGCCGATGTCCAGCAGCCCAAAGTAGGCGGTCGCGCCGATCATGCCGAGCAACCCCATGTAAGCGGGAAGCGGGAAGCCATACTCGGTCGGAATGCGGTTGGCGCCGGTGCCGTCGGTAAGGTAATAGTCCTGCCAGCCGCCGAGCCCCTGGACCACATCTCCGACCTTGAAGCTTCCGCCGTTCGAGCGCTCGACGACGCCAATCGTGCCACCACGCATGACGTCGCCGATCCCGACCGGCGGCATGTACTGGTCCATATCGCTCATCCAGATGCGGTTGGTCGGGTCCAAGGACAGATAGATGTTGCGCACCAGACACTCTCCGGCACCGGGGTCCGGCGCCGGGGTTTCGCGCAGCTCGAGGTCGCCGTCCTCGATATCTCCTTCGGGACGTCGAGCAAGAAGCCACTGTCGATTGATCGCGGTCATGATTTCCCCTGGGTTTGTTGGCTCGGGCGAGCGTTTCCTGAAAGGTACTCGCTCAGGATCGTACTAGACTCCGCAACCAACATGCTCGCGCCCCTGCCTCTGCTCACCTGGTGGGCGATCGTCTACGCTGCTCGACGGCGGCTGTACCCTTCCCCGCGCCTGGACGATGGGCTGCGTGCGGTTCTGCTG
>JBCCEE010000469.1:0-6760 GCA_039030415.1 Acidobacteriota bacterium | reverse complement strand
TTCGCTGGCCGACACCCAACTTCCTCCAGGTTGCTTTACTCCTCCGACAGCCGCGCCAGCGCCACGAGCACCTCAGCCGCCAGGGAATGCTGTTCTCCGAAGAGTCGACCGCGAGCAGCCAGCACTCGACGCAGGAGCTCCTCGCTACGGCCTGGATTCCCCTCGAGCTCTTCGATCAGCGCTAGCTCGAACAGCGACTCGACGGTCTTCTTGTGATCCCCTTCGCCATAGATCTCGACGCGCACCGCATAGGCTCGCTCGATCAGCTCCCGCGCCTTTTGTAGCTCGCCACGCTGACGCTGCAGGCGACCGAGGTGGTGGTCGATTCCTGCTCGAGCGCTCTTCTGCGGCTTCTCGCTGCGATCCAGCTCGGCAAGTGCCTGGCTCAATGTCGTCTCGGCTTCGTCGAGCAGGCCAGCGGCGAGCTGAGCGGTGGCGAGGTTCTTGATTGCCTTGGCGATCGATACCGGGTCGCTGCCCAGCCGGCGCTTCATGGCGAGCGCCTCGCCATAGTGCTCGATCGAGGACTCGAACAACCCGAGATCTTTCTCGACCCCCGCCAGGTTGTTGAACAGCGTGGCCAGACGCGCGTGGTCCCCGGGATGATTGCCTCGCCAGATGGTGATGGCATCGCGCAGCAAGACTCTGGCCTCAGGATACTCACCCAGCTCCCGCAGCACATTGGCAAAGCTGTTGTAGGCGACGGCCATCTCGTCGCTAGAAGGAGGCAAGTACTGCTGCGTCAACGCCAGGCTCTCTCTGAGTAGCCCCTCAGCTTTATCAAAGCGGCTCTGTCGACGGTACACCTGCCCGATGGTATTCAGCAGCTCAGCTCTTGTTTTCGGCTGGTCTTCGAATGCACCGGACGTGATCAGCTCGGCTCCCTGATCCAGCATCTCCTCCAGAACCTCACTGCGTTCCCCGGTAATGCTGGAGTCTGCTGTGAGCAACAGCCCCATCAGATATTCGCTGAGCTCTGCTGAAACTGCTGCGAATTCGGTCTCCAAGGCACGACGCTCCAGGCTCTCGTCCAACCACACTCCGCCAAGCGCAAGCATGATCGCTACGGCACTCAGGCTGCGCCAGCTGCGACGGGCTTGTTTTCCCAACCGATAGAGGACGCCGCTACGCGTTTCGAGCGGCAGCCCCGCCAGGTGCCGTGAGACTTCACGCGCGAATTGCTCGACGGACGAATAGCGGTCCGCCGGTTTGGGAGCCAAGGCTTGCAGCACGATGTGGTCGAGATCTCCGCGCAGCTGTCGGCGCAGGCGCCGGGCTAGCGGCCCGGCGGCGCGGCGCACTCGCGTGCTCGGCCGGTCGAGAGGCGCGGACTGCGAACGACCGGCGAGGGGGTCTTCGCTGTCGAAAGGACTCTGCCCGGTGAGCAGCTCATAGAGAACCACGCCCAGCG
Source organism: Acidobacteriota bacterium (assembly GCA_039030415.1). GTDB lineage: Bacteria > Acidobacteriota > Thermoanaerobaculia > Multivoradales > J023 > JAAELT01. The sequence goes on along the minus strand of JBCCEE010000469.1, from coordinate 5,349 downwards.
AGTAGACATCGCTCGCCGTCGTGACCACGCCGCCGGCGAGCTGCTCGGGGCTCGCATATTCCACGGTGACCGGCACCAGGAGGCGGGTTTCCGGGGTCTTGCCGGCGGCCCCGAGGTCTTTGGCGATACCGAAGTCCAATAGCTTGGGCTGACCATCCGCTGTGACCAGGATGTTGGCCGGCTTGAGATCGCGATGGACCACCAGATGACGGTGGGCGTAGGCGACCGCGGAACAGACGTCTAGAAAGAGGCGAAGGCGCTCTGTGAGTGAAACACGCGCTCCGAACTGATCGATCGGCTCGCCCTCGACATAGTCCATCACCAGGTACGGTCGCCCTTGGTCGCTAGTGCCACCGTCCAGGAGCCGGGCAATGTTCGGATGTTCGAGATCGGCCAGCAGCTGGCGCTCGGCAAAAAACCGACCCTCGAGCTCTCCAAGGCTGGCGCGGGTCCGCAAGACTTTGACCGCAACCCGCTGCTCATAGGCATCATCAGCGCGCTCGGCGAGATAGACATCTCCCATTCCGCCCGAGCCGAGCGAGTCGACAATGCGATACGGACCCACGCGATCGCCAGCACTCAGCCGGACTTCGGAGCTCGCCATCGGAGAGGCCTCGAGGAAGCCATCGGCCTCCCCTTCACAAGCCAGCAGCTCAACCACCTGATTCCGGAGCGCCTCATCCGCTCCGCAGGCGGACTCGAGATACGCCTGGCGCTGGGATTCGGGCAGCGCCAGAGCTTCGGCGACGATCGCTTTCAGAGACGGACTTGCCATGCTCGTGGTCTCACGGCGCTTCGAGCGAGACGTCGAACTCCACCTTCAGGACGTCACCGCGCCAAGTCACGATGCGGTAATCGCCGAGCGGCAGCAGGGCCGTCGGCAGAACCACCAGAGCCTCGTCCGGGCTGTCGATCCGATCGATGAGGCCCGACCAGACCCGATCGCCCGCGGCATCGAAGACTTCAACGCGATCACCATGGTCAGCGTCGAGCAGGAGCCCTATATGGCGGGCGCCGGGCGGCACGGTCAGCTGGATATCGGTGCCCCTCGTGGCTCCCAGAGGAGCGAGCAGCCAAGGGATCGCAGCCATCGGCGCATTGGCGCTATCGAGCTCCTGCCGCAAAATCGCTTCGACCTCCTGAAGCTCAGCGACGCGCTCCCCGAGACGTCGATTCTCAGCGATGTGATTCAACGCCGTGCCGGCGGCGACCACGGCAATCGCCGAAGCAGCTAGCGCCATGAGCTCGCGAGGCGGGCGACGCCACCATCTACGGACCGGCTGGAGGATGGGGTCTGGCTCCAGCTCCTCAGGCATGGCATCCTCCTCGACCGTTTCTTCCGAAGGTTCAGCGACGGCGTCATCGAGCGGTCGATCGATACGACCGCCATAGACGCGAGCGATCGAGTTACGGGCCGCCTCCAATGACCGCCGCCAGGCGCCGTACTCGGCGTCGTCGTCCGTCTCTCGCTGTGAGAGATCGACCACCAGGGTCGCCGGGTCTCGCTGATGAAGCACTCGCGCGAGATCAGCCCCAGCGATAACTCCGCTGCGATGACCGGTGCCAAGCTCCCGGTGAGGAAGCCACACGCCGAGATTCGTGCGCAAGACGAGATGCCCGAGGGGTTCCAGGTCCCTGACCGCGACGTCGGCAGAACCGACCCAAGACAAGGTATCGGCGGCGATCAGCAGGCTCTCGTTACCGGCGGGATCCGCGACCGCCACCAGCCATTCGACGCCTGGCTCGGGGCAAGCCTCGAAGTGCAAGACTTCTCCTTCGAAGGGTCCCTCGTTAGCGGGCGCCGATGGCGCCGAACGACGGTACGCTTCGGCGGTCAAGCGCTTGAGATGGTGCCGTAGATCTCGCGTTTCGTCCAAGCCGGCCTCCGATCTTGGGGGTGCGGCACCCCGCCCAAGGGTATCAGGGGCCCCCTTGGCCTCAGCGTCCCAGCCGGATCCCGCTCCGGAGTCTCCAGGCGCCGAGAGACAGCGTCGCACCTCGTCTCTCAAACGCGCCAATAGCGCTGGAAAACGGTCGTGTCGAATTTTGAGCAAGCGCGAAAGCTGGCGATTCGACGGCAGGCTGTCTCGCGTCAAAGCCGTCGTCCACTCACGGTCGGCACCCTCGGGAAGGGCCGAGTCGGCGGTCGTGAGAGCGAACCTTTCCAAGAACCTCCACAGCTTCAACAGCTGGTCTCGGGTCCGCTGCTGGCCACCGCCCGCGTGAATCCCGGCTTCGACGCATCGGCTCAGCTGGCGTATGCGGTCGCGCTGTTCGAGACGCTTCGCCGCACTCGCCTCGATTGCAGCCTTGGCGGGCTCTCCCAACAGGCCGGCGAGCCGGCTGCGGACGTCGCGCTTGAAGATATCGATCAATGACTTGAACGCGAACCGCTCAATACCCTCTTCCGCCAACCCGACGACGTGATCGGCAAGGCGTCGCACCAGATCGGCCTCGAGCCGGCGAGCGCTGGCCCAGTCGACGAAGAGCTCGTCATTCCAGCGCTCGACCAAACCTGCCAAAGCGTCTTCGCTGGCCAGCTCGCTCTCAGCCCCGGCGTTGAACACCAGCACGGTGCCGTTGTGAATCCCGCTCCCGGAATCGTCTTCCGGGTCTCGGTACACGCCCAGACGCTGCTCGGCGAGCGCCTCCTGCAAGGCGGAGCGCAACCACTGAAAGAGATGATCGCCCAAGGGATCAGCCGTCCGCTGACGCTGGTGGAGAAACTGCCGCAGGCGGAGCGAGACCACCTTTTCGAGATCGTCACCGCGCTCGGCATAGCGCTGTAGAGCCGCCAGTCGCTCTACGAAGGTCTCGACATAAAAGTCCGTCGCCAGCTCGTCGAGCGCATCGCCCTGCCGCGCCGGCAGACCGCGACGCCCGGCGGACTCCCGGGTCGTCCAGGACTCATGGCCGGTCAGCCCGAGATAGGCCGGTGGACGATCCCACAGTCCTCGACGCTGCAGCGCTCGCCTGAGGAGCCGGCGCAGCCTTCGCCACAGCGCATCGAGCGCGGCGTCAGCGGGTTCGCCGGTGGGCGCCAGCGAGCGCACGTAGTCACCGAAGTTCATCCATCCCCCCTCCTAGTGATCTGGCGGACCTGGAAGCTCCAGGAATCCCGCTGCGGTGAGCAAGACGAGGCGACACGATTTTTTTCTCAAAACCGGCCAATCGCAAGCTTGGATGCCGTTAGGGAGAGACAACAAAGGGCAAGAGGCCAAAGGCCAAAACCCTCGGATCACGCGCGGTCCATCCCCTGAACCCCTGACGTCTCGCAGTGAGGCGTCGGAATGAGCCCATCCCAGGCTCGTCTCGGGGAGAGCTGCGTGCCCGGAATTCTCGGCGTGGCGTGGTGCTCTTCGAGGCTGAGTCCAAGAAAGAGGAGCAGATCCATGTCGCATCTTCCCAATCCTTCCCTCGGCACTTCGATCCGGCGCTTCAATTTGGCCATGACCCTCTTGGTCATGATACTGGCCGGCTGCCTGATCGCGCCCTCGACGTTCGGCAGTCCGACCAGCCCTAGCGCTCCCCTGGTAGACCCGCTTCCCCTCGCACCCATGGACGAGACCGACGAGCTCGGGGGTGGTTCCACGAATCTCGCACCCATGGACGAGACCGACGAGCTCGGGGGCGGCTCCACGAATCTCGCGCCCATGGACGAGACCGACGAGCTCGGAAGTCATCCACACAGGTGGTTCGAAGTCGCCGGTTCGGGCCTGCTGGAGATCGGCGACCGGCCGCGACACCACCCTTGGTGTCCATGGACCGAGACCGCGCTGTCGCCAACGAAGTGTGCCCGTCAGCTCGTATTCGACAGCTCGCGCCGCCTGGTGCTGCAGCCCGCGTCGTCGGCTGGCTCCGAGGTCGTCGGTTTGCGAATGGCGGCTTCCGGTCTGGTATTCATCACGATTGCGGACGCCACCGCTCTGGCCGGTGAGGTAGCGCCTGCCTTCGGCGCATTTTTTGATCGCGACGGCCACTGGCTTGGCGATCTCGAGGCTGGCACCTCGCTGTGGGTAGAGGCGGGGAATACTTATCTGCGGGTCGAAGACTGGCCCCGCTCCACCTCTATCGAGCTCGACATCGTAATGGACTGAACCGGCCGGTGTCGGCAGTGCTGTCGGCACCTCGTCTCGCTTTCCCCGGGGCGAACCCTTCCCGGTCGCCCCGGTGAGCCCGAAATCCTCATTCCGACGCGTATCTATAGCGAGCGCTGGCCGGACCGATCGCTCGAGAACGTAAGAGGATGACCCGGGAGGGAAGACTATGGAATCCATGAGATGGCATCGGTTCAAGGACGTTGTCGCCAAGGTAATGGAGTGGGATCGGCGCGAGTGGCCAGCGCGCCTAGTCGCTGAGTGTGGCGACGACGTCGACCTTTTTTTCGAAGCCTCATCACTTCTAGCCTTCAGCCCTGCAGTAGGTGATTTCATCGAGACGCCAGCCTGGCACGCAGTCAGCGAATCCGGAGCGCCGTTCCGATCGGCTCCCCGGACCGAGTAGACTCGCCGCCGGAGAAGGGATGACGCAAGATCTGTCACCGCGAGTCACCGGACTTCTGCTGGCCTGGAGCGACGGAGATGTCGACGCTCTGAGCGACCTGATGCCTCTGGTCTGCGATGAGCTGCGGCAGATGGCCAGACGCTCGCTGGGTCGCGAGAACAGCCAGCACACGCTGCAGCCCACGGCCCTGGTACACGAGTTCTTCTTGCGCATTCAGGGAAGACGCACGGTCACCTGGAAGAACCGCAAGCACTTCTTCGGCTGGGCGGCGCAGCAGATGCGGCTCATCCTGGTCGACCATGCTCGGCGCCAGGGACGCAAAAAACGCGGCAGCGGTGAGACACCGATCTCGCTCGGCGATGACGGCGAGCCGGTCGGGCTCTCGCAAGACGGAGCGGGCCTCGACCCGGAACAGATCCTCGATGTCCACTCGGTCCTCGATCAGCTAGAGGCGATCGACCCGCGCGCAGCCGAGGTCATCAAGTTCCGTTTCTTCGTCGGCATGACCGTGGAAGAGACCGCTATCGCCTTGGACGTTTCGGCGGCGACCGTCAAACGGAACTGGAGTTTTGCCAGACTGTGGCTCTACCGCGCCCTGCAGCTGCAGCGCGGCAATTCCGATGATTGAGCCCCAATAACTCGGTCTGACGTCCACGGCTTCCGGCACGGCACTTTCGAAGGATCGGCAAGAATGGCCCCAGGCCGCTTGTGCAGCCCGGGGCTTCACGGGATCCCTCCCGAGGGAAACCTGATCCATATTGTTGTCAGGCAGATGACGCAATCGCCGATGCGTTTCATAGTGTTCATCCCTAAACGCGTCACCTCCCAGGAAACCGGCTCACCTTG
>JBCCEE010000468.1:0-6768 GCA_039030415.1 Acidobacteriota bacterium | reverse complement strand
TCGCGAACCGGCGGTCCCGAGGCGCCATTTTTGTCGTGTACCTGACGTACTTTGTGTCCCGGAACGCGAGTTTTGTCGTGAATATGGCCTTCTTTGCGGCCCGGAGCGCGAGATTTGTCGGGCTCATGGCGTTCTTTGTGGCTCGGAACGCGAGGTTTGTCGTGTACCGGACGCGCTGAGGATCCCAGCCGGGAGGTGACGCTCGAGAATGACGCGATGATGGCGGATTGGGGCAAGGGCCCTGATCGTTAGCGGAAGTATCGATGTCTGTCTGGGCTGAAAAGTCCTGGCTATACTCGGGCTGTGGAGAGAAATGTAGGGGTCGATATCGCGCAGCTGTGAAGCACTCAGAGTAGATGGGGATGAGCAAGGCGAGTAGCCACGGGAAACGCGAAGCCCAAGATTGGGACGCGACGTGGGAAGGCAACGAACGAAGCCAGCTCGAAGCTAGTCTTGCGGCTACTCCTAGCCAGCGGCTCGAATGGCTGGAGGAAGCTCTAGAGCTGGCCTATGCGTCAGGTGCCTTGCCTCGAAGGCCGAACGAGCAGGACGCGACTTGGGAGCAAGAGATCTGACCGCTCGGTCAAGAACTGCCTGGGCTATGGCTCGCTGCTCGTAAACTGTTCCACAGAGCTACGAAATGACTTCGGGTCGATCGCTGGATAGCGGAAGAGCATGGGCTCGATCTCCTCGAAGAGGCGCTGCAGCTCGGACAGCTCGATTCGGCCGGCGCGTAGCATGCTCTTCACGTCCAGAAGATCCTTTTCGTGACCCCGCTCGAGCTTGGCTAGAGCCTGCGAGTAGTGGTCGTAGTGATAGAACGAGAGCTGCCGGGCCTGCTTGATGAACCGGCTGCGCTCTCGCCAGCCTGGAACTTCGGGGATGAACTGATCAGGAGCCGCCAGCTCGACATTGATACCGATCTCTTCCTTGAGCCGAGGAATCGCTCGCAGGAGCTCGTCGCTATCCGGGATCAGTTTCAGATCGATATCGACCGTGGTTTCGCGCCACCCTTCGAGCACCGCCGTCGCGCCACCGGTGAGATAGACGCGAGTGGGCGCCCGCACGGATCGGCTCAGTGCTTCGATGAACCGTTCGACGCGGGCGGCGTCGGCTACTGGGCGCATGCCAGCGCTCTTGTGAAGCTGACGAGCCGACGGATCAGGGCGTTGTACTGGCTGTGCGCATTGTTGCCATGCTCTAACGCCAACTGATGGTAGAGACGGTGCTCTGGTAGCTCGGATTCCGGATCGCGCTCCGGAACGTCAATATCCAGCTGTCTGAGTCGCGGTGCGCCGATCTGCACCAGGATCGACGGAATGGATTCATGTCCTTGCCGCAGATCTTCGAGGCCTGCTGCGATGAGGTCACCACCAGGCAGCTGATCGAAGCGTGATGCAGAGCGGTCTGACATTCAAACAGGATAACAGGAACCTGGGAGCAGGAGCTCAGTGCAGCCTGAGAGCCAAGATGCGGTCAGAGCCCCAAAGGCTCGCGTAAGAACCGGCACAGGGTAACCCCAATCGAATAGCCACCTATAATGGGTTCTATCCTTGGATCGTAAGATTCGCCAGACAGACCCAAAGTATGACCTTCCAACGCGAAGATCTGGTGATGCTGGGCGTTGGCATCGACGCCTTTCGGCAGCCCAGCCGACTCCTGCCCGAGATTACCTCTGGCGTCCACCTGCGCTGGAGCTTCCCTCGTGAGCGTGGCTTCCCGTGGTTCGGCTACTACCTGCTGCGTCGCAAGCGCTTCCAGGCCAAACCGCGCTGTTTTCAGGCGCATCGCCCAAAGAAGACGGGGAATCTCGAGCGGCGCAGCCTGCGCCTACCCGCCAAAGGTGATCTCGACTTTGGCCGCCTGACCAGCGACCGCTCCCTGGTGCTCGACCCTGAAGGTGCGGTCGATCTGCGGGGTCGCGAGCGCGTCGCGCTCACGCTGCCGGACGCCCACCCCGCCCATTGGGTGCGGCTCGACCTGCGTCTGCTGCGCCGCACCCGCGTCGAAGTCCGCTTCCTGCTGCGAGGACGCCTCGTCGGCCGGCGGCTGGCGATCGCCAAGCTGCAGGCACGCAGCGTTCGGATGATGTTCGAGGCCGACGCGATCGACGGGATTGAGATTTCGGGCGGCGAGGCGCTGCTGCGCGAGCTGTGCTTCATTTCGGTACGCGACAGCGTCCTGGACCGGCCCGAGAATCCATGGAAGCCGCTGATCGATTTCACTTACCCGCTGATGCTGCCGGTGCGCGGACCGGAGTACTTTCGGGACGGGCCGTCAAACGCCGACCGGGCGCTTCGGCTGGCGCTCGAGCGGCTCCAAATCGGCGACGCCGAACGCTGGGATGACGACAGTTTCGGGGAGCTGCACGAGCTCCTGCAAGCTCTGGTGGCGTCGCGTCAGCGGCCGATGCACGAGCAGGTGCTGGACGGCCTGGTGGCGGCCGGGGAGAGCGGCAGGGCGCCGAGTCTGGGTGGCGTCAATCCGCTGGATCTCGTGCAGCTCGCGGCGCTCGAGCCGGCTGTCGCGCAGATGGTCGGCCTCTACCAGGTGGACCGACACGCGGAGTCGGGTCAGCTCTACGACTACTGCCTGATCGCCGACCGCCGCAACCGCTGCCGCGGCAGCGTGCTGCACGCGCGGGCCTTCCTGTCGAGGCTCGACGCCTTTGACGCCGACGATATGGACCTGACGTTCCTCGCCGGTCGCGGCTCGGCCGGTTCCGAGCAGCCCGCGACCCCCGAAGGGCTCGAGGTCTACGCCCTGCCGACAGCCCCCGACCCCGAGCGCGGCAGCGTGTTCCAGACGGGATTGCGCTGGCGCGTCGAAGGGGAGACTTCAGCGACGATAGCAGCTCCCGAAGCCGCTGTCTTTTACCACCTGTGGCGCGCCAAAGCCGGTGACTCCCAGAATCTCGACCGCAAGCCGTCCATCAAGCGCTACCGGCTGACGACCGCCGAACGCCCGATCCTGGCGCTGGCCGAAACCGAAGAGGAGCCGCCCGCGTCGCCGGCCGGCTGGCCGCCGCACCGGCTGCTGGCGCTCGACCGAGCGGTGGAGGAGGGTTGGTACAGCTACCGCACCACCGGTGTCGACCTGTTTGGTCGCCACTCGAGATTCAGCGATCCGAGCGTCTGGCAGCAGTGGCAGCAGCGACCGCGTCCGCGCCCCTGGTACTTCAGTCGGCCGGCGGTGAACGGGCCGGTGGAAGGCTTCACCGCGGCGGCGTTCGCGGTGCGCCTGCTGGACAAACAGCCGCCGCCGCGGCCCCAGGCGGTGGAGGCGCAGCTGCTCGACCCCGAGGGTCCGCTGTGGGTGCGCGACGCGGCGGCGGAGCGCTGGCTGCAGGAGCATGACGGCAGGCTGGGGCTGCGGGTGCGCTGGAGCTGGCCGCAAACGCTGGCAGCACAGGCCCCTGACGCGCGGGAGCTCCGCGTCTATGTTCATCCCGGCCTGTTCAACACCCTCTTCGCCCGCGTGCGGGAGGTCGAGCCCGATAGCGGGCCCGACGGCGAGGCGTTTAGCCAGGTGACCCTCGACGTCGAAGGGGACTTCCCGTCCAGTCTTTGGCGCCACGCCGAGCTTCGCGCTGGCGGTCGCAGCTACCGGGTGGTCGATGGCGCGGCGGTGCCCGGAAGCGATCCCGGGCTGCGGCTGCGCATCGCCAACCGCGGACCGCGGTCGGACGTGGCTCCGCAGGCCGGCATGGACGCCGGCCTAACGCTGCCATCTCGTCCGTCGCCGAGCCCGGTGCGGGTGCGGCAGGGCTCCGCCGTGGTGGTGCCCGAGGGAGACGGCTGGAGCTCCGAGCACGAAGGGCTGGCGTTTCGCCTGGCCGCCGAGCCGGATGCGCAGTACGGCATCCGAGACGTCAGCCCCAGCGGTCGCAAGGTGGTGCTCAATCGGTCGTTCCGCGAGCCTTCGGGCGACGGGCTCGAGGCCGAGCTGCACCACGTTCACGCGATCCGTCCGCAGGACGTCGGCGCGTGGCAGGCTCGACTGGCGGTCGTCGACATCGACGACGCGATCGCCACCACCCTCGAGCCGCGGCGAGATCGCCAGGGGCGAGAGCTGGCCGGCGACCGTGCGGTGCTCGACGGCAGCCGCATTCGCCTCGAGCCAGCGCCGCAGGTCGACTCCGTACGTCCCGGCATCGATGCGCTCGAGCTGCACCGCGGCCGCGAGCGTGACGGGCCCTGGACCATCCTGGCGGCCGAGGCGCCGGGGACCCTGCGAGTCGCCGGGCAGCCGCGGCTGGCGAATGCCGCCTGGCGCATCGTGCTGCCGGTGCGCCACTACGAGCTGCTGGCCGAGCTGCCCTTCGCGCTCGAAACCCGCCCCGACCGGCCCAAAGCCTACTTCCAGGTCGGCGTCACCGCGGCGGACGGTCGCACTCATAGCGCGGACACGTTTCGACGCGCCGATCCGCCGCGCGTCGGCAACGAGAGCCGAGTCGCCGGACCGGTGGCGGTGTTTGCCGTGCACCGCCAGCCGCCCCCCGCCGCCGAGCTGCCGGCCTTCGATCAGGAGCGCCTCTATACGTCGGTCGCCGACGTCCAGGGCCGCTCGCAGTTCCGGCTGCCGCTCGTCGAGCCGCCGGCAGGCTACAGCCTGGTGATCCACCGCGCGCTCGACGAGAGCCTGTTCGAGGCGGCTCGCGGGCTCGATCTGCGGGTCTCGCAGCAGGATCGCGAGCGCTTTCCGGCCGCCTGGTTCGAGGGCGATCCTGCGGTCGGCGAGGCGCGGGTGGAGGCGGTGGTGGCCGAGTTGGCCTCGGCCCACGCTCAGGGCGCAGACCCAGCGGCGCTGCGCGAGCTGTCCGACCTCGCCCTGCGCGTGCTGGCGGCGCACCCCGGCAGCGAAGGCGCCTACCGCCAGCTCGGGGCCGAGCCGCTGCCCGGTCGGGAAGCCGCTGCGGGCTATCTCGACGAGCTCGACGGCAAGGCTTCTAATCTCTATTTCTATCGCGCCTCGCTGGTCGACGCCGCAGGCAACCGCGGGCCGCTAGGCGGCGCCACGCCGCCGGTCGCCCTGCCGCGGCTGTTCGCGCCGGAGCCACCGATCGTGACGTCGATCCGCGGCGTCGATCGCGGCGTGCTGCTGCGCATCGCGTCGGTGAGCGACCCAGAGATCGCTCGCCTGCGCGTCTTCCGCAGCGCTGAACGTACCGAGGGTGAGCCGCCGTCGGCCGTGGCGACGCTACCGGCCCAGCCGCTCGTCACCCGGAGTCTGTCGGATCCCCAGCGCGTTGGGGTCGACCTGGGCGCGATCGAAGCGGCGGAGCTCATCGCCCTGTACGATGCCACCTTCGACTTCGAAGCCGAGCCGCTGGACCGTCAGCCCGCGGCGCCGCTGGTGGCGGATCTGGCCGGGCCGGTGGAGGATCGCATCCACGCCGTGGACCTGCCGGCGGATCAGCCCGTCGTGCTGCTCTATCGTGACGCGCGCGGCACGCTGCAGGCGACCCCGGTGGCGGGCGTCCCGCTGCGCTTTGTCGACGGTCCGCTGCCGGCGCCCCGCACGTGGCACTATCGGCTGGTCGCCGAGCGCCTCACTGGCAGCGCCGAGGGTGAGGTCGCGGTGCCATCGCGTCCCAGCCCATCCTGGTCGGCGCGGGCGCTCGCTCGCACGCCTCCGCCCCCGCCGCAGCTGACCCTTGTGAAGTGGGTGCTGTGGGACGGCGAGCGGCAGCGTGAGTTTGATCCCGCGGGGCAGGCGGGTTTCAGGCCGGCGGTGGCCCTCGAATGGCAGAGCGCGTTTCCGTTCGCGACCCTGCAGGTGCAGCGGGCGTCGGCGGGCTCCACCGCCTGGCGCGCCGCCTCACCTCCCTTGCCGGCTGAGGCGACCCGCTTCGTCGACGCCACCGCTGGCGTCGAGCGTGGCTGGCGCTACCGGCTCCGAGGCACTGACGGGGTCGGTGCGGTGAATCTCGAGTTTCATGAGCTGGAGCTGCCGGTGCCGCGGGAGGAGGAATCATGACCGCGCTGGATGTCCTCAGCAACCTCACCTCCGGGCTCGATCCGGTGGTCCTCGAGCCACCGCTCTCGGCGGATGACGAGCTCGCGTTCACGTTCCTGCCAGCCGCGCGGCCCGCTCAGGTCGGAGATCTGCTGCCACCGCCGCTGGCAGCGATGCCGTCGATCGTCGCGCAGCGGGCGGAGCTCGACGTCGACATCGATCTTCTGGCGCCTGCGGCGGGTGCGCTGCGTCTGCTGGTTCCGGAGGCTCTGCCGGGTCGCGACGTCGAGGAGCCGCTGCCCGATTCGCATCTGCTGCAGCTGCGCTTCGATCCGGCGGTGGTGCTGTCGCTGTCGGCAGCTCTGCCGGCGCCCTATGCCGGGCCGTCGCGGGCGATCTGGGGGCCGGTGGAGCCGGCGGCGGTGCGTGAAGCCATGGCGACGCTGCTGGCGTCGCGCGATCTCGAAGGCGCCGATCCAGTGGAGCTGCTCGATCCTTTCATGGCCGGCGAGGACGTGCTGCGCGTGGCGGCGGGGGAGGCGGTGGGCCGTTCGGCGGGTCAACGGATCGAGCTCGAGCTGGTGGACGACAGCGGCTTCCACTATCACCCGCTGTTCCTCTTCCTTCGCTGGCGGGAGCACGGCAACCTGCCGGAGGTGGCCAGCCATCCGCTGTGGCGGACCGCTGAGCAGCGACTGAGCGAAGCCGGCACCGTGGAGCTGCGTGCCGGCCGGCTGCAGGCCATCGACGAGGACGGCGAGCCCGTTCTCGACCTGGGATCCGTCCAGCGCGCGATCTAGGAGCTGAGCC
>JBCCEE010000467.1:0-6845 GCA_039030415.1 Acidobacteriota bacterium | reverse complement strand
GTCAACTCGCTGGGGCGGCTGCGCTTCACCCAGGGCCAGCTGGACGAAGCCGACGTCCACTTCCGGCGCGCCCTGGAGATCCGCGAGCGTACGCTGCCGCCGGATCACCCCGACCTCGCCTCGAGCCTCAATCACCTGGCGTTTCTCCTCACCAACCAGGGCCGCTACGACGAAGCCGAGCCGCTGCATCTGCGCGGCCTAGAGATCGAAGAGAAGGTCCTCGGGCCGAATCATCCGAGCCTCGTCATGGGCCTCACCACCCTGGGCGCGCTTTACCACTCGCAGGCCAGGTACGACGAAGCGGAGCCGCTGCTGCGTCGCGCCCTGGCCATCCGCGAGCAGACCCTCGAGCCCGACCATCCTGACATCGCCGGCAGCCTGGTAAACCTGGCCAACGTCCTCGTCAGCCTGGGCGCCTACGGGGAGGCCGAAGCCCTCCTGCAGCGCTGCCTGGTGATTCAAGAGAAAGCCCTCGGACCGGATCACCCCAAGCAGGCCATGGGCCTCAGCAACCTCGCCTGGCTGTACCAGGAGCAGGGCCGCTACGAGGAGGCGGAGCCCCTGTATCGTCGCGCCCTCGGAATCTTCGAAGGCGTATTCGGGGCCAACCACCTCAACAACGCCGAGATTCTCAAGGGCCTGGGCTTCATCGCTAGCGAGCAGGAGCGCTATGACGAAGCCGCAGCGATCTACCAGCGCGCGCTCGACATCCGAGAGTCAGCGCTCGGTCCAGATCATCCCGAGGTCGCCAGCATCCTCAGCCTGTTCGCGGACAGCTACAGCGCTCAGGGTCGCCTGCAAGAAGCCGAACGATTCCACCGCCGCGCTTTGGGGATCTGGGAGCAAACGCTGGGACCGGAGCACCCCACCGTCGCGACGAGTCTCGAGGGACTGGGCAAGGTGCTCACCGAGCGGGGTCGATACGACGAAGCCGAAACGCTCTACGAGCGAGCCCTCGCCATTCGCGAGGCGCAAACGCCGGGTGACGTCGAGGCCCTGCACGAGTCGCTGGCTGCCTATGCGCGGCTGCTGCAGGCGGCGGGCAAGGAGGCGGAGGCGCGAGAGATTGAGGCGAGGGTCGAAGCGCCGAGCTAAATCATGACGCGACCACGCATCCCTGGGGCTCGCGTTGCGTCGCTGGAGCTCCGCTCCGCCAGCCCCAGGCTATACGCGATCACCCCTTCGGGGTGGCTTCGGGGGGCGGCAGCGCCCCCATCCACCGCACCATGATCGGAAACGCGATCGCCCAGGTCACACCAATCGCAGCCCAGCTCATCCACGCCTCGGGATGAAACTCGGCCGCCCCCAGGCGCTCGCCGCCGAAGTACGCCAGCGGGCCGCCGATAGCGCCGAACACCACGGCCACCCAGAGACGCGAGCGAAGGGCCGCGAAGGCCGGCACGACGGTGGTGAAGTGACACCACATGGCGGTGATCCAAACCGGCGCCAGCCAGGGGGCGAAGGCATCGCGGAAGGTCAGGAAGCCGAGGACGGCATGGAGCGAGTCGATGACGGTGCCTATGGCGCCCATCGCCAGGATGTGGCGCCAGGCTCGGCGGCGCGCGTCTTCCGGCAGACCCCAGGTCTGGACGACGAGCAGCACGGAGATGGCGGCCACGCCGATCAGCGGATAGCCCTTCCCTGCCGCCGGCACGCAGATCCACCACCCCAGCTGCACCAGGGCACCATCGAACAGCGTGCCGAGGCGCTGACGTCTCAAGCGCTCGGCACGCCTAGGGGTTCATCAACCGGTTCGTCGATCGAGGTGTCGATCGGGAGCTCGGGCGCGGCCTCGGAAGCCATGCCCCGCTCGGCCCGGATCGCTCGTGCGACGGTCTTGACCTCGTCGAAGAAGACGTCGAGATCTGCCTCGGTGAGATCCTGGTGGATGCACACCAGGCGGATCCAGCGCTGGCCGTCGACCTCGACATGGCTGACCACCAGCCGCGACTCGCGCTCCAGGCGCTCGCAGATCTCGACGCTGCAGCAGCCCGCGACCTCAAAGCAGACGTTGAACGACGCCGGCGGCTGGCACAGCCGCAGCTCGGGATCGGCCCGCACGCGCTCGGCGCCGAGCTGGGCGAGGGCGAACAGGCGGTCGATGCGCTGGGCGTAGCCGGCGTCGCCGTGGTGCTTCCAGGCGGTCCACAGCTTGAGGGCGTCGTTGCGGCGCGCGCACTGCATGGAGCGCTGGGCGGGGTTGTGGTCGTCGTGGGTCTGGAAGAGGTAGCCCGCTTCCTCTCCGAAGTGCTTGCGCAGCAGGCCGCGGCGACGCACCAGCAGGACCGAGCAGCTCAAAGGCACGCCGAGGGCCTTGTGGGCGTCCCAGCTGAAGGAGTCGGCCAGCTCACAGCCATCGAGCAGATGACGGTGGCGGTCGGAGAGCAGCACCGAGCCGCCGTAGGCGCCGTCTACGTGCAGCCAAAGGCCGTGCTCGGCGGCCACCTCGGCCAGCTCACGCAGCGGATCGAAGGCGCCCAGCACGGTGGTGGCGACCGTGGCGTTGATCATCATCGGGCGATGGCCCTGGCGAAGGTCTCGATCGATCAGCTGACGCAGCGCGCCCGCCCGCATGCGTCCCGCGCCGTCGATCGGCACCGATCGCGCGTTGTGGCGGCCGAGCCCGGTCATGCCGAGGGCGCGGGCAATCGAGAAATGACCCTCGGCCGAAGTGTAGACGCAGAGACGCTCGGGGTGAGCGGTCAGGCCGTCGTCGCGGACGCCGGGCAGCGCCTCGTTGCGCGCCAGGATCATCCCCGCCAGGTTGGAGAGCGAGCCGCCGGCGGTGAACATGCCCTCGCCGTCGTCGTAGCCGACGAAGCCGGCCATATGCTGCAGCACCTCCTGCTCCACCAGCACCTGGGCGCCGGCAGCCTTGAAGGTGTGCATCGGGGTGTTGGCGAGCACTACCAACACTTCGGCCAGGGTGGCGACGGGGTCGCGGCCGCCGAACAGCTGGTTGAAGAAGCGCCGGCTGGAGATGCGCGGCGTGGCGTCCCACAGCTGGCGCAGGGTGGCGAGCAGCGGCTCGAGGGCCTGGCCTTCTGGGCCCAAGGCGAGGTCGAGCCGGTCGGCGAGCTCGTCCGGCTCGAGGTACGGCCGCACCGGCGAGCGCTCCTCGTGCGCGAGCAGCTCGGTGGCGAGGTCGCAGATTGTCTTCAGGTCACAGGCAGAGGGGTCGTCGAGTTTCATGGCGGGTCTATCGTAGGAACGGCGCCGTGACTCGTGCAGGATTGAGGCAGGCGGCAGGAGAACGGCGCAAGAAAAGCAGCTTCGGGAATCGGCAGCGCGAGACGGTACCAGTCAGACCTTGCCCTTCCAAGGCGTCAGGACGCGCTCCAGGGTGCGCATCGCGAGATCGGAAAGATAGGCGATAACGCCGATCACGACAATGCCTAGGATCACCACGTCCGACACCAGGAAGTCTGACGCCTGCTGGATCATGGCGCCGATGCCGGCCTGAGCCGCCACCAGCTCGGCGGCCACCAGGGTGGTCCAGCCGAAGCCCAGACCGATGCGCATGCCGGTCAAGATCTCGGGCATGGCGCCGCGCAGGATGACGTGCAGGATGACCTGCAGCCGCGAGGCGCCCATCGAATAGGCGGCATGAATTTGCTCGATCGGCACCGAGCGCACGCCGGCGCGGGCGTTGAGGGCCATGGGCGCGAAGATCGCCAGGGTGATCACCACGATCTTGGTGGTCTCACCGATGCCGAACCAGATCACCATCAGCGGCAGGTAGGCCAGGGGCGGGATCGGGCGGTAGAACTCGACCGGTGGATCCAGCACGCCGCGCGCCACCCGGCTCATGCCCATCAGAATGCCGGCGGGCACCGCCGTCACCAGGGCGAGCAGGAAGGCGAGGCCGACGCGCGATACGCTGGCCCAGGTGTGCTCGGCCAGGGTGGCGCCGCCGAAGCCCTCTTGCGCCACCTCGAGCAGGCGGTCGAATACCGCCTTGGGGCCGGGCAGGAACAGCGGCTCGATCCAGCCGGCCGCGGTGACGCCCCACCAGGTCAGCAAAATGATGACCGTGGTCGCCAGGCTCAGCAGTCGACTGCTGCCGGTGCCGGGAGCGCCGTAGGGATCAGCCATCGGTCCCCCGCATCTCGGTCCCCCGTATCTCGTGCTTCGGCGAGTCGTCCGGCTTGGGCGACTCGCCCCGAATGTGACTCAGGATGCGCTCGCGCATGGCGATGAACTCGGCGTCGGACTTGACGGCGCGGGCGTCGCGGCCCGCGAGGAAGCGACGCGAGAAGTCGAGGTCGTACGACGCCGCCAGGCGGCCCGGGCGGGGCGACATGACGATCAGGCGGGTGGCGAGAAACAGCGCCTCCTCGACGCTGTGGGTGATGAAGAACACCGTCTTGCCGCTGGCCTGCCACAGCTCGAGCAGCAGCTCCTGCAGGCTCTCGCGGGTCAATGCGTCGAGCGCGCCGAGCGGCTCGTCCATCAGCAGCATGGCGGGATCACTGGTCAGCGCCCGCGCCATGCCGACCCGCTGCTGCATGCCGCCGGACAGCTGATAGACCGGGTGATGGTGGAAATCCTCGAGGCCGACCCGCTTCAGGTTGCGCTCCGCCGCCTCGCGTCGCTGAGCCTTCGGCACGCCCTGCAGCTTGAGGCCGAGCTCGACGTTGGCCAGCACGTCGAGCCAGGGCATGAGGGCGTTGCGCTGGAACACCACGCCGCGGTCGGGTCCCGGGCCGGTGATCTCCTCGCCGCCCTGCAGCAGGCGGCCGGCGGTCGGCCGCAGGAAGCCGGCCATCAGGTTGAGCAGGGTGGTCTTGCCGCAGCCCGACTCCCCCACCACCACCACGAAGTCGCCGGCTTCGAGCGTCAGGTCGACCGCGGCCAGGGCGTTGACCTCCTCACCGGGTCGATGCCCTGGGAAGGTCACGCTGACGCCTTCGATGACGAGTCGGCTCATGGGCTGCCCAGGGCTAAAGGCGAGGGCGCAGCGCAGCGCGCCCCTGCGGCAGAGCGTCGAGAGTCAGCGATCGTCCCTACTCCGCCAGCGCCGCTTCGACGTACTCGGACGTCACGAACTTGCTGTAGTCGTCGGCCAGCTCGGGGATCTTCTTCTGCTGGCGCAGGAACTCGGCGGTGTCGCGCAGGGCCTTGGCGGCGCCGCTCTCGGTGCCGCCACCGAGCCAGGTCGCAGACGCCTGCTCGGCGAGGGGCAGGAAGTTGTAGAGCGCCAGCACCCGCGGCACGTCCTTGGGGTCGCCGCCGACCGTCCGTACGATCGCTTTGACCTCGGCGGAGTCCGGCGTCCAGGTCTCGGGCCGGTCGCGGTAGGAGGCGTCGGTGGCGGCCAGCACCTCGACGAACTGTCGCATGAAGGTCTTGTTCGACTCGGCGAACTCGCGCAGCACCACCAGGCCGTCGAAGGTCGGGCGCCCCAGAGCGCTGAGCTCCCCCGAGGTGATCAGCGCCTTGCCGGTCTTCTGGATGCGTCCGAGCGCCGGATCCCACACGAAGGCGGCGTCGATCTGCTTGCGCAGCCAGGCCGCGGCGATCTGGTTGGGCTGCATGTTGATGATCTCGACGGTGTCGGGATCAATGCCGTGGTGCTCGAGGGCGAAGAGGGTGTGGTAGTGGGTGGTGGAGGCGAAGGGGACGCCGAGCTTCTTGCCCGCCAGGCCCTTCAGATCGCTGATGCCGGAGCCGTCGCGCACCACCAGCGCCTCGGCGGCGCCGATGTCCTCGCCGATCCAGAACAGCTGCATGTCGATGCCGCGGCTGACGCCGGCGGCGATCGGGCTCGAGCCGGCGAGCGCGATGTCGACGTCGCCGGAAGCCATGGCGGTTAGCACTTTGGCGCCCGAGTCGAATCTGCGGAAGTTGATCTCGCGGCCGGTCGCCTGCTCGAAGGCGCCGTTCGCGATCGCCACTTTCCAGGGGTTGTAGATCAGCTGATAGCCGACGGTAACGGTATCGGCCTGCACCGGGCCCGAGGCCGCCAGCAGGACGAGAAACGCGCAGAGTCTGCCCAAGAACTTTCGTTGCATGGGCTGATTATCGCGCATTTGCGTCCTGCCATGCCGCAGACCTGCTCCAGCGTCGTGGTTACCAGGCCGAGGTGTCGCCGGACTCGAAGCCGTCGGCGAAGATCACGGCACCGTCCCCGACGGTGATCTGGAGCGGCTCGGCGCCCCAGAAAGTCTGCGCGTTGACGGTGTTGATCTCACCAGGGTCGACGGCATTCATGGCCAGCATGCCGTCCTCAGTGCGCGAGCGCACCAGCCAGCTCTGCGGCGAGGTATTGGGCGACGGCGTGCTCTGGTCGAGCAGGCTGGAATCGACGCGCGCCGCTGGCGTCAGGTAGTAGGTGCCTTCGGCGGGAAAGCTGACGTCGGCGGTGAAGGTGGTCGGGGTCTCGAAGCAGGGCGTGCCGGTGGTCTCCTGCTGAGCGGCCGTCTGTTCGCTGAAGTTCTGGAGCGGATCGGGATCGACACCGCTGCGCACCCGCGTCTCGTCGACGGTGAAGCACCCTCGCACCTGCCACTCCAGGGTGATCGGCTCGTCGACGCCGACGACGGTCGGCACGGCGGCTCGGTTGGTCCACACCACGTAGGGCTCGACGATGTCGATCGCCGCTAGGCCGACGCGCAGGTTCTTCGGCACGTAGCCGTCTTCCGCGCCGCCCGGGGTCAGTAGATCGGCGTCGCCACCGAGGGTGGAGGCCGGCGGCATCTTGGTGTTCGAGATCTCGATGGTGTAGGCCAGCGCCCGCCAGCCGTCGGTCGGCCAGGTGGGGTCGGCGTTGGCCATGTCCCAGCTGCTGGCGTAGGCGCTGTCGTCGAGCGGGCCGTGGACCGAGCCCAGCAGATCGCTGGAGG
>JBCCEE010000466.1:0-6907 GCA_039030415.1 Acidobacteriota bacterium | reverse complement strand
TTTTTTCCCGCCCCCTGCTGATATTCTTCGGCCCCGCCCGCGGCGCCGGCTTCTATCCTCGCCTACATCAGCTCGACGGCGTCCCGCGGGCCGCCGACGCCGGCTGGGGCGTCGGCCACGATCGGCGCCAGCCACTCGTGCTCGCCCTCACCCTCGGCGTGCTGGATCTGGTCGGCCCGCATCAGCGTCTTGTTGATCCGACGCACCACCTCGGGCACGCTGTTGACCGGGTAGAGGCTCTGATCCGGATACATCTGACCCGAGAGGTTGGCGTCGGCCGCCACCTGCCAGCCGCTCAGGTAGACCGCCTTGAGGCCGGCCTTGACCTGCTGCATGGCCTGATTGCCGGTGAGCGCGCCGAGCGCATTGATGTAGTCCTCGTTCTGCAGCAGGTGCCACAGGCGGGCGGCGCCGCGCTCCGCCAGCGTGTGCCGGACCTGAACCGAGCCGCGGAGCTTCTTCACCTGGTCGGCATCGTAGGGACGCTCGACGGCGGCCCAGCGCGGATTCATCTCCCAGTCTTTGGTGATCGGGCAGGTGCTTTCGGTCAACATGATCTCGAGTCTCCTAGGGTTGAACGTAGCTGAGTTTTGATCGGGGGTTCGCTGAGTAATGAGAGAAATGCCGTTGTGGAAGGTCGTGTTGGGTGGAGCGAGCAAGGGCGAGGATGTCTGAGCGCGCACGATGCACGCAGCTCGTGAGCCACCGGGTATACGGGAGCCTGCGAAGCTCGATGTCGATCCTGCGAGTTACGCAGCCCGGCGCAGCCCACCCAACACGACCGGACAACGATCAACTGTCGTTACACGACCAGGTCTGAAGCCTTGGCCAAGAAGGGCGAAAGCTCGTCGCGCAGAAAGACGCGCTCGGCCTCCTCTTTGGCGGCGACGAAGGACCGCTCGGTCCGCTCGACGGTTTCGGCCGACGCTCCGGCCATGGCTTCTCGGATTTCGCCCAGGATCTGCTCGAGCTCCTCGGCGAACAGGCCGCGCACCAGCGCTTCGGTAACCGCGGTGCCGTCGTCCAGGCGGACGCCGTGGGCCAACCACTGCCACACCTGGGCGCGGGAGATCTCGAGCGTCGCCAGATCTTCCATCAGATCGTCCCAGGCCACGCAGCCGATGCCGCGGCTCCAGCCTTCGAGGTAGCCGATGCCGACCCGCAGGTTGGTGCGCAGGCCCGCCAGGGTGCGCGGCCCGGTCGGCTGGGGCAGCAGATCGGGGTAGCGGTTGGCTTCCGGATCGATGACGTCGAGCTGGTTGTCGCGCTCGAAGGCGGACAGCGCGGCGCCGATGAAGTAAGGATGCGAGACCCAGCAGCCGTCGTGACCCAGGCTGGCTTCGAGCTGCTTGTCGGCCAGCACCTTGGCGGTCTGCTCGTCACGTCGCTGCGCGCTCTTGCCGGGGGTGAAGGCCGCCATGCCGCCGATGGCGAAGGCACCGCGACGGTGGCAAACCTGCACCAGGCGCTCGGCATAGGCGCGCATCCACGGTCGCTCCATGCTGATCCAGCCACGGTCGGCGAGCACGCGGTCGGGATGCCGACGCAGCACTTTGATGTCGCTGAAGATCTTGTCCCAGCGGCCGACGTTGAGGCCGGCGGCGTGCTCGCGGATCTCGTACAGGATCTCTTCCATCTGGAACGCCGCCGGCAAAGTCTCGATCAGGAAGGTGGCGCGCAGGGTGCCCACCGCCATGCCGAGCTCGGTCTGCGCCAGACGGAACAGCTGGTTCCACCAGCGCGCCTCGAGATGGTGCTCACACTTGGGCACGTAAAACTTGGGGGTGCGACCGCGGGCGATCAAGGGCTGGCCGGCGTGGAGCAGGGTGAGCGCCAGATCCATCAGGCCGCCACAAACCGGCTGGCCGTCGACCCGCAGGTTGGACTCCTCGAGGTGGAGACCGCGCACCCGCACCATCATCACCGCCGAGTCTTCGGGGTCGAGGGCGTAGATCGACTCGGGCTCGCCGTCCGCCCCGCGCTTGACGTAGGTCAGGGTGCCTTCGGCGGCCTGCTTGACGTTGTGGACGCCGTCGATCACATTCTGCCAGGTCGGCTTCATGGAATCTTCGAAGTCGAGCATGGCGGTGTCGGCGCGGTCGCCGGCCGCGTTGCGGCTGAGCATGTTGATCACCATTTTGGCGTGGTTCACCGGCCCGGTGATCTCGACGCGTCGGCGCTTCAGGTCCGGCGGGATCGGCGCCACGCGCCAATTGCCGATCACTGCCTCGGAGCACAGATCTGGATAGCGCGGCAGCTCGCCACCGTCGATCGCGGCTTGCCGGTGCTCGCGATCCGCGAGCAGCTCACGGCGCTCGGCGTCGAGCCGGCGATGAAGGGTGGCGACTAGCGCGACGGCCGGCTCGGTCAACACCTCGAGAGCCGCCGGCGTCTTGGCACCGCGCGAGACCTCTACGCCTGCCGCCAACTTCTCCCAGACGTGATGCTGCGTCGGCTTCTCGACGAGCCCCTGCTTCTCGACACACGTCTCCTGTGCGGTTGCGATCATCGTCACCGTCTCCTCCTGTGGGTTGGCCGATCGATCGGGGCGACCGGCACTTGCGTCCTGCGTCTCGCCTGCCTCGGTCTGTTCGCTGTTGGCCTATTCGCTCGGGCCCGCTGTAGAAGTCTTGGGCTACCCGAACCGAGGCGTTGCGCAAATTGTAGTTTTAGCGAATCGCGCCGTCAAGCGAAATTTCGCTAGAAATCCCAGTTCGCCCTGATTGCCGGGACTTGGTACACTCGCGCGGCATGCACCTGGATCCCGAAAGTCTGCGCACCATCCTCGGGCTCAAGCTCCGGAAGTTCCGCCAAAAAAAGAACTTGGGGCTGAAAGAGATGGCCAAGCTCAGCGGCCTCTCGATCTCCTACCTGAGCGAGATCGAGAAGGGGCGCAAGTATCCCAAGCCCGACAAGCTCCTGGTGCTGGCGCAGTCACTCGACGTGTCGTTCGACGAGCTGGTCTCGCTGCAGGTCGACGACGAGCTCGGGCCGATCACGGAGATCCTCGGCTCCCCCTTCATCCGCGAGTTCCCGTTCCACCACTACGGCATCGAGATGGAACGGCTGGTGAACCTGGTCACCAATGCGCCGTCGAGGGCCGTAGCGCTGATCCGTACCGCGCTCGAGATCGGCCACACCTACGACATCCAGGTGGAGCACTTCCTGTTCGCGGCGCTGCGCTCTTACCAGCACATGCACCAGAACTACTTCGAAGAGATCGAGGGGGTGGCGGCGGACTTTCTGCGCGCTCACCGCGACCGCCACGCAGAGCTCTCGGCAGCTTCCCTGAAGGCGGCGCTCGAGGACGACCACGGCTATTCCGTGTCCTACGACGCCTTCGAGCAGCGCCCCGCCCTGCGCAACCTGCGCTCGGTACGCCGCGACGGCCGGCGCCCCAAGCTGTGGGTCAACGACCGCCTGATGGGCTCGCAGAAGGCCTTCGCCCTGGCCCGCGAGCTCGGCTACCTCGAGCTCGGCCTGAAGGAGCGGTCGACGACCTCATCGCCGCTCAAGGTGGCATCCTTCGACCAGGTGATCAACGACTTCAAAGCCGCCTACTTCGCCGGCGCCGTGATGATCCCGCGCGACGCTCTGGTCGCCGACCTCGAAGCCTTCTTCAAGCGGTCCTCCTGGTCGCCGGCGGAGATGCTGGCCCTCGCCAGCCGCTATCGCTCGACGCCAGAGACCTTCTTCTATCGCCTGAGCCAGCTGCTACCCAAATTCTTCGGTCTCGAAGAGCTGTTCTTTCTGCGCTTGACGCACCGGACCGCCGGCGATCGCTTCAAGCTGTCCAAGATCCTCAACATGTCGCAGCTGCCCATCTTCCACGGCCTCGAGCCCGACGAGCACTACTGCCGACGCTGGAGCGGCATCCGTCTACTGGAAGCCTTCAAGGCGCAGCTAGCCGCGCCGGACGCGGCGCTGGGCTCGGAATTCGCTATCGACGGAGACGTCATGGCGACGGCCCAGCGCGCTACCTTCCTGGCGGAAGACATGGAGCTCTTCGTCGCCACCTCGAGCCGGCCGCTGGCGCTGGTCGCGGGCGTCACCAGCAGCGTCAGCCTCGGCCTGCTGATCGATCGCAGTTTCAAACGCCGGGTGCGCTTTTGGAACGATCCGGCGATTCCACAGCTCGAGGTCAACCTGACCTGCGAGCGTTGCGGCCTGAGCGACGACGAGTGCGACGCCCGCGTCGCTCCTCCCACGCTCTTCCAGGCTACCGAGACGCGACGCCAGCAGGAGGAGCAGTTGGCCGAGCTGATCGCCGAAGCGTCGAGCTAGCCGCCGAGGGCCTGGGCCTGGCAACCGAGATTAGAAATCTCGCGTACACTGCTATGAGCATGCCCTTCCTGTTTCTCATCGCCCTCTGCCTGCACCTCGCCCTCTGCCTGCACTTCGCGGCGCCCGCCCATGCTGAAAAGCGCACCGTTGGGGTCGACGTGCCGGCAAGCGCCCAGGAGATCGCCGAGGCGTTGCGCAACAACGGCTGGATCAGCTGGCTGATCCACGACCGTGACGATATCGACATCGTTATCGGGCCCGGAGCCGAGGGCGACGCCGTCGTGCGGGTTCGGCCGCTGCCGATCGACGACGCCACGGCGTCCCTGCTCGAAGGCCTGCCCGTGAGGCTAGGCGAGGATCTGCTCGAGCTCGACGGCACCGTCTACCGAAAGCCTCAGCACACCCTCGGCGTTCGCTTGCCAAACGCCGACAAGCCGACTTGGGTGGTTAGCGGCTTCCGCATGGATCGGGTCGCTGAGCTGGCTCGGCAGGTGCTGCTGAAGGAAGCCGGAGTCCGCATGTGGGGTCGCCCCAATGAGCCGTTCGAGTACATCGTCCAAGGCAGCCGCTGGCTCGAGCGCAGCGGCAACTGGCACAAGGCAGAGCATGGCTTAACGGTTGACCCAGAGGAGCGCAACGACTTCCCAGAGCGGGATGCCTATTACGACGGGATGGTCACCCTGCCGGGCCGGGCGTTAGAGCTGAAAGCTCCGCCGGAGCTCGCGGAAATGCCCGAGGTGCGTCAGTTGGCTCAGCAGCTCGACGCCGCGACCCAGGCGATGGCTCAGCGGGTGCCGGTCGAGCTCGAGGCTCCGATACGCCTCGTCGTCGAGCGCGACCACGTGGCGCAGGGCCGCCACCTCGGGCGCATCGGCGAAGCGGTGCTTGCGGACGACGGCGCGGTCCACATCATGTACCAGGAGCAGGATGTCGATGCCTTTCGCCATCGCATCGCCGAGGCCCTGATCCGTCGGGCCGGGCTAGATGACGACCTCCGGCCGTGGTTCCGGGAAGGCGCTGCCCTCTGGTTGTCCCGCGGCTGGTACGGCCGGGATTTCGACGAATGGCTGCCGATCTTCGCTACAGCTCGCCTGCTGCCCACTTTCGAGCAGCTGAACGTCGCGGCGCGGCAGGAAGACGCCTCGGCGCCGCTCTGGGTGCCACCTGCTGCCCACCTGGTAGCCTCGACCGCTGGCGAAACGCTACTTCAGAAGCTCGCCAACGCGCCCGCTGCCGCTAAGCTGAAGCAACGGCTCACCAGCCTCGCCAGGCTCCCCAAGTCGGCGGCTCCGAAACGGACCCAGCGCGACCTGCCCTTCCTCGACGGCATCTCGTTCGCCATGCTCAACCGACTCGACGGCGGCTACCACGCTCCGAGCGTCAACCCGCGCCTCGCGCAGCTCACCGACCTGGGTGCCAATGCCGTCTCGCTGATGCCCTTCGCCTACCAACCCTCCGCCACCCAGCCAGAGCTGAGGTTCGCCGACGACCGCCCAACGTCCGAGACCGACATCGGGGTGCTCTATGCCGCTCGCCGGGCGCACGCTGCGGGCTTCGAAGTGCTGTGGAAGCCACACATCTGGATCTCGAGCGAGAGCTGGCCCGGCGACATCGAGATGTCAGACGAAGCGTCCTGGAGCGCTTGGTGGGACAGCTACCGCCGCTATATCGCGCACCACGCCTTCCTCGCCGAATGGGCGGGCTGCTCACTCTACTCGATCGGCGTCGAGCTCGGCCGCACCGTCGGCCGCGAGCGGGAGTGGAACGAGCTCATCGCCAGCGTCCGCCTGCTGTTTTCAGGCGCCGTCACCTACTCCGGCAACTGGCACGACGATTACGAGCTCGTCCCGTTCTGGGATCAGCTCGACTTCGTCGGCGTCGACGCCTACTTCCCGCTGGCCGAGAGCGAAAAGGCCTCACCCGAGGCCATCACGCGAGGCGCCCGCGCCGTCGCCGACCGCCTGCGGCGCGACAGCGAACGCTTCGGCAAACCGATCCTGCTGACCGAGATTGGCTACGCGGCCCGCACCGGCGCCTGGGTGGATCCACACCAGGAAGGCGGCACCTTCTCTGAGGCGCATCAAGCCCTGGCCTATCGCGCGCTGTTCGACGCTCTGGGTCGACCCGACTGGCTGCGCGGCGTCTTCGCCTGGAAAGTCTTCACCGCCGAGCGAGGCCGCCCGGACCAGCCGGATTTCCGTTTCCTCGGGCGTCAGGCCGAGGCCGCGGTGCGCGACTATTTCACGCCACCGACGCCGGCTTCGGGTTCCCGCCTCACGTCACAGTAGTGTCGAAAAGGAACGGGCAAGCTGGATCTGGCCTGGAACATCAAAGCGTGGGCGGGCCTGGCAAGCTCGAACCTCGCGATCTGGTTCGAACCTCGCGATCTGGTTCGAACCTCGCGATCTGACTCGAACCCTATCTAATGCGAGCCACCGTTCTACATCGCAAGTGGTTATTGAGTTGAGATCCGCCACGTTTGCTGCCCACGCTTGGCCCTGAAAACCTTGGCAGTGGGCGACATTTCTTGTGCCAGCGCTGCGCCTAAAGATCTCGCCGTCGGTTGTTGCCATTTGATGAATTTAGGTGCCTGGCATCGGTCTTGCTGCAAGGGCAAATAGCC
>JBCCEE010000465.1:0-6909 GCA_039030415.1 Acidobacteriota bacterium | reverse complement strand
CGAGTTCTCCTTCGTCTTGATGGAGGTCGGCCGCACCCACGGCCTGCTGCAGGGCGATCGCTACCAGCTCGTCCTCTCAGCGGCGGTGCTCACCATGCTGGCGACGCCGGCGCTATCCCAGTTCGGACCGGCCGCGCTGCTGAAGCTCTATGCCCGCAGCGGCAGGAAGCTGGCAGACGCCGAACCAGCCGCCGCCGCGGAGCGTTCCGGCCACGTCATCGTCGTCGGCTATGGCCTGGGCGGCAGCCTGCTGGTGCGGGTGCTGCGCGAGACCGCCATTCCCTACGTCGTCATCGAGCTCAACGGCGAGGTCGTACGGCAGGCTCTGAAAGCCGGCGAGCCGATGATCTACGGCGACGCCACCCGCGAAGCCATCCTGCGCCACGCCGGCATCGAGACCGCCACCGTGGTGGTGTTCGCGGTCAGCGATCCCACCGGCCTGCGCTACGGCGTGCGCCTGGCCCGTGACCTCAACCCGTCGGTCCAGATCCTGGTGCGCACGCCCGCGGTCGACGATATCGCCGAGCTGCAAGAGCTGGGGGCCAACGAAGTGGTGGCGGAAGAGTTCGAGACCGCCATCGAGATCTTCACTCGGGTGCTGACCCGCTTCCACGTGCCGCGCAACGTCGTGCGCGCTCAGACCCGCCTGCTGCGTGGCGAGGGCTACCGCATGCTGCGCGCTCCGACCCTCGCCGCCGGGGCGTCCGAGAAGATGATCGAAGCGCTGGCGGCCGGCACCACTGAAGTTTTCCGCGTCGAGTCGGGTAGCGCCGCCGCCGGCCGCACCCTCAAAGACCTCGACCTGCGCCACAAGTCCGGCGCCAGCGTCGTGGCGGTGGTGCGCGGCGAGGACAGCTATCCCAACCCGTCGGCCGACCGCGTCCTCGAAGCCGGTGATGACCTGGTGCTGGTCGGCAGCCATGCCGAGGTCGACGGAGCGTTTGCGCTGCTCGGCCGGCAGGAGTCGGCGGCCAGCGAGTGAGTCGAACGTGCTAGCCTCGGCCTGAGAGGAGCTGAGCATGCCGGCCCAACCCGAGCTCGAGATCACCCCTGAAGCGTACCTGGCGGCCGAGCGCCAGGCGGACTTCAAGAGCGAGTACTTCAGTGGCGAAGTCTTCGCCATGACAGGCGCGAGCTTCGCTCACAATCTGATCGTCGGGAACGTGCTCTCAGGGCTCCACCCGCAGTTGAAAGCGCAGAACTGCGCGGTTTTGCCTTCGGATCTCCGGGTGTGGATCGAGCTCGGGGAACACTACCTCTATCCCGACGTAACCGTCGTTTGCGGCGAGCCCAGATTTACCGATCGGCACACCGATACGCTGACCAATCCGCGATTGATTGTCGAAGTACTCTCGAAGTCGACGCAGAACTTTGATCGCGGCGAGGAGTTCATGCTCTATCGCAGCCTGCCGTCCTTCGCCGAGTATCTCTTGATCGCCCAGGACCGGTACCACGTCGAGCACTTCGCCCGGCAAAGCGACGGCCGTTGGCTTTTGACTGATATCGATCAACCTGCCGACTCCATCGACTTGACGTCGATCGAGGGACGGTTGACGATGGCTGAGATCTACGACAGAGCTCCTGGGTTGACGGGCTAGATTTCGTCCCGAAAGAACGTTATCGAGCTGGTAGGTCGCGCTCGGTGGAACGAGCACGTCCGAGGACTGTCTGAGCGTGAAGCATACTTGGAGCCCATGAACGCCTGAAGAGCAGAGGTTTGTGTGGCTCGAAGCTGGGCCTGCGAGTTTGCGAGGTCGCGCGCAGTCCACCGAGCGCGACCGTCTATCGAATCGTTCTGGGGCGCGATGGAGCTAGCCGAGTCAAGCACTCCCGACGATCGCCTCGGCTGCTCGCCGGCCGGAGACCATGGCGCCGTTGATGGAGGCGTTGTCGCGGTAGTCGCCGCAGAGGTAGAGGCCCGGGCGGACCTGGACGGGACGCTCGGCCGGCTCGAGGGCCGGGGGCGCCTGGGCGGGTAGGGCATGGGAGATGACGTCGCTGCGCAGGTGACGCCAGGCGTCGATCTGATCGCCGAAGTAGGTGCGCAGCTGGCCGCGTACCGCCTGCTCGAGTTCATCACCCTGGCGCGCGTCGTCGACCACCGAGACGCAGACCAGCTCCTGGCCAGCTGGCGCATAGTGGGGTGAGACCCGACTCGGTATGCAGAGATTGTTGATCGGCCCGCTACCGTCGCCGTTCAGCACCAGGATCGGCAGCTCGATCGGCGCTTTCGGAGCGGCAAAGTAGAGGCTGGTGGTGGCGCACCATGCCGGGTTCGACACCTCGGGCAAGAGCTCTGCCGCCGCCGCCGCGTCGCTCGCCAGCACGACGATCGGCGCCGTCAGCGTCTCACCGTCCGCGAGTCGCAACGTTCTGCCGTCGAGCTCGACGACGCGCCGGCCGGTCTCGACTGTGCCCTCCGGCAGCTGAGAGGCGAGCTGCTCCGGAATCTGCTGCATGCCGCGCGACGGCAGCGCGGTGTCCCCCGAGCTGAACATCTTGAACACGAACTCGAACATGCGGCTCGACGTCTCGAGCTTCGACTCGAGGAAGATACCGCCGAGGAAAGGCCGGAAGAAGCGCTCGACCATCGCGTCTGAAAATCCTTCGTCGGCCAGCGCTTGAGCGGTCGTCTTCTCGGGCCGGCGGAAAACCTCGTCGAGCGGCGTCGCCAGCAGGCGCCGACGCAGGCGGGCGACCCTCAGCTTGTCGGTCAAGCTGCCGACCGGCGAGAACGCACCCGCGACCCCGGCCAGCGGTCGCAGCCAAGGGTCCGCCACGCGGTGGAACCGGCCGTTCAAGCGCACCAGCGCGCCGGGAAAGAAGGGCTTCAGGTCCAGGGCCCGGTAGTCGAGCATGCGCTGGCATTCCGGGTAGGCGGTGAGCAGCACTTGGAAGCCGCGGTCGAGCAAAAAGCCTTCGACCCGATCGGTTCGCACCCGACCGCCGATGCCATCGGAAGCTTCGAGCACCTTCACCCCGAAGCCGGAACGGTGCAGGTGCACGGCACACGAAAGACCCGCCAGGCCAGCGCCGACGATCAGGGCGTGCTTCTCACTCACGGGAATCCTCTTTCTCTAGGGGTACTTCAAGTGGGCCCAGGCTCGAGCCGCATATCGGGATCGTGATGATATTCGTTCGTTCGCTGAGCGTGGGGGAATAGATGAGATTTCGGCGCGTGGCGGGTGGCGCGGGACGCTGGTCCCGAGCCCTTCGCGACATCCGAGCGGCCGGGATTGGCGAAACCTCGGGTACACGCGTTGCGATAGCTGTCTCGACGCGTCCCCAAGGAGAATTCGAACATGATGTGCAAATCCATGAAGCCCTCTTCGGCCGCCTGGCTGGTGGCCGTACCCATAATGCCCTTCGTCGTCGCCGGCTGGGCCGGAGGTATGGCGCGACGCAGGGGTAGCTCGTGCTGGATGCCCGAGCAGCGCGGCGACAGCTCGTGCGGAGCCCAGCCCGGCGCCGCGTCTCGTCCCCAGGCGTCTCGCTCGACCGCGGCGGCTCCTGCAGCCGCCGACCTCGTCGACACCGCCGTCGCCGCCGGCTCCTTCGGCACCCTCGCCAAAGCCGTAAGGGCAGCCGGCCTGGTCGACACCCTCAAGGGCGACGGTCCCTTCACCGTCTTCGCCCCCACCGACGACGCCTTCGACCGCCTGCCCGAGGGCGCGCTCGAAGAGCTGCTGGCCGACAAAGAGAAGCTGGCGTCGGTGCTCACCTACCACGTCGTGCCAGGCCGGCTCGGCTCGGCCGCGCTGAAGGGCGTCGCCGCCGTCAAGACCGTCCAGGGCCAGAACCTCGACGTCGACACGACGGTCGGCGTGAAGGTCGGCTCGGCTTACGTCATCCAGTCCGACGTCGAGACTTCCAACGGCGTCATCCATGCCATCAGCTCCGTGCTGCTTCCCAGCTGAGGGGCCGATGCCTTCCGGGGACTCTGACGGCCGGCATCGCACGCCATCGCGGTCCCCGGCACTCATGATCGCGAGCGTCCTAGCGCTACTCGTGGGCCTCGGCGCTTCGGCGCTCGCATTCGGCCAAGGCGGTGATCCCGAGGAGGGCGAGATGACCGAAACCCAAGAAGCCGTCGTCTTCGACTTCGGAGCTGGCGCCGAGCCGTGGCCCAGCATCGACGATCCGGTCATGGGCGGCCTGTCGCGCAGCCGCATGCGCCTCGAAGGCGAGGTTGTCGTCTTCGAGGGCATCGTATCGCTCGAGAACAACGGTGGCTTCGCGTCCGCCCGCTCGCGTCCCGCCCGCCACAGGCTGGCGGGCTTCGACGGCCTAACCCTGCGCCTGCGCGGCGACGGCAAAGTCTACGGCGTCCGCCTGCGCACCACCCGGTCGTTCGACGGCGTCAGCTACCAGGCCAAGGTCGAGACCCAAGCCGGCAGCTGGCAGGAGATCCGTATCCCCTTCAGCCTATTCGAGCCGGGCTTTCGCGGCCGCAGCGTCCCGGACTATCCCGTGCTCGATCCAGGTGAGATTCGCACCTTCGGCCTGATCATCTCCGACAAGCAGGAAGGCCCGTTCCGCCTCGAGATCGACTCTATCGGGGCTTATCGCGCCGCACCCTCTGCGACCGCGCGCTGACGCAACATCCAGAGCGCTTCCGCTATCTGGAGCGCTCTCTTCGTTAGGTGCCACCCGCTTCGGCAGACGCAGGTGCCACCCGTTTCGGCAGGCGCAGGTGCCACCCGTTTCGGCAGACGCAGGTGCCACCCGAATCGGCAGGCGCCTGCGGTGGGCATAGCGAAAGCAAGGTACGATGGTGGGGATCGAAGCCGTCACGGTGCATGCTTCGACCCACGAGATGAGTCGCCAACGAGTCAATCCCACGTCGTCGGGCCCCCATGAGGGCTACCGCGGCAATCCGGCGAGCCGGTTCGATCTGGGCAACGGCGTCGAGCTGGAACGGTTTGGAAGATGGGAGCCGGGCAGCGTGTCGCTGCCACCGGCCGGGTTTCATCGGCTCTCGACGCACGTTCAAGAGAACGGCAACAAGGCCCGGTCCCACTGGGATATCGCAGGCCAGAGATTCAGCGTCGACCTCGAGCCCGCCATGATCGTGGTGGTCCCCGCGGATTCGGCGATCGCCGCGTCCTGGGACGAACCCGCACAGGGCACGCTCAATTTCCTCTTCAGCCACGATGCCTTGGTGACAGTCCTCGACGAGCTCGAGATGCCTTCCGCGGGATTGGAGCTGCTCTCCGGCACCCAAGGCTTGGATCCTTCGTTCTTGGTCTGGTCCCAGGGCCTGATGCGCGAGCTCCGTGACGAGCGCCTGGGCAATCGTTTGATGCGCGACGCGCTGGTGCAGCAGATGCTCGTTCACATCCTGCGCCACTACACCAATCGATCCGACGCCAACGCGGCCGATCAGGTCGGGCGGCGGGATCGCCTCGTGCCAGCGGCGGTCAGCGCCGCTCTCGAATACCTGCATGCGCACCTCGGCGAGCCGATCGAGCTCGGCGTCCTGGCGAGCCATGCGAACGTCAGCCGCTTTCACTTCTCTCGCCTGTTCAAACAGACGATCGGCCGGACGCCGGGTCAGGAGCTCACCCGGCTGAGGGTCGAGCGCGCCAAGGAGCTGATCCACCGAGACGGTCGATGGAAGCCTTTGGCGGTGATCGCCGGCGAGTGTGGCTTTGCCGATCAGTCGCACCTCGGGCGAAGTTTCAAGCGTCTCGTGGGCGTGACGCCGGGCGAATTCCGGCGCTCGATTTGACGATCGCAATTCGGTTCCAAAGCCGCGCAAGCCGGTTCTATAGCTCGGCCGCTTGAGGGTCGTATCGTGTCCATCTCGGGTCGCGAAGGAGCGACTCGGGACACACGAAACCACTCTGGAGAATCGAAATGGACCGGGCTGCACCTTCTGACACGACTGCTGATGAGATCCGTAATGCCCTGGCGTCTTGGCTGGACGCCTTCAACGGCCGCGACGTCGACGCGCTCATGGCGATCTACGACCCGCAAGCCGTGTACGCCAACGCGGCGGCTTCCCTCATGCGCGGCAAAGACGAGATTCGCCCTTGGTTCGAGAACGCTCTAGCGGGCACTCGAGCGACGGCCTGCTTCAAAGAAGAAGCCCTATTTTCTGGCGCCGACCTGTCGCTGATCGTGGGGAAGTTCTACACGAAGTTTGCGCAGGAGGGCCAGGACGAGGAGTCGGGAGAGACGGGACGCGTCGGGCTCGTCTTCCGCCGTTCAGAAGCGGGTTCATGGCGACTCGCGTTCGATATGGACAATCGGCCGCCAGACGTCGACGTCCGCGACTTCGCCTGAAGGAGGGATCTTGCGATGAAACCGACAACCTACAAGCAAGCCATGCGGCCCAGCGAGATCGCGGAGCGCGTGGGCGAATATCTGCAGCAGGGTGACCTGGAAGCGATCGTCAGCTTCTTTCATCCGGATTGCACGCTCTGCTTCCCGGTAACGGAGCCTCCCAAGAAAGGGCTGGACGCCGTCCGCGCCAGCTTTACGCCGTTGGTCGAGAGCCGCCCACGCCTGATCAGTCGGGTGACCAGCGAGCTGATCAACGGCGATACCGCGCTCCTGCAAGCCGACTGGCAGCTCGAAGCCGCCGATGGCACGGTGCTCGATGGTGGAAGCTCCACCGAAGTCGCCAAGCAGAACGCGGACGGATCCTGGGTCTATTACATCGACTGTCCCAACGGACCGCCGCCCCTTTCGACTTCTCGGGCGACAGATCCAGATCGATAGCTCTGCGTGGTGCGATCCTCGGAGGCTGACGATAGGTCGAGGTTCGCCAGTATCCACGGTGTCGAGTCAGCGATACCATCGCCCGAAATGCAGGGGCGGGACGCATGACTTCGAACGGCTACATCGCACGCATGAACCGTGTGATGGACTACGTGCGCGACAATCCGGCGGGTGATCATTCGG
>JBCCEE010000464.1:0-6947 GCA_039030415.1 Acidobacteriota bacterium | reverse complement strand
TCGCTCGGCGGAATGCGAAAAAAGCCGGCGTCGAAGTGCTCGGCGTCGTTCATTGCGCCACGCGCTTTGACGAACCTCGGGTTGTTGATCGTCGCCTCGTCGAAGCCGACGGCGCGCAGCTCGTCATCGGAAAAGAAGCGGATCAGCTCCTCGCCGTCGCGGATCCGGCGCCAGTACTCGTCGACGCTGTCCGCCGAGGCGAAGCGTCCCGCCAGACCGACGACCGCGATGGCGGTGCCGCGCTCGATCGCGACCTCGGCGACCGGTGCCGCGGCTGCTGCCACTGCCGGTGCCCTGTCGCCGTCGCCGTCGCCGTCGCTCAGGCTGTCGCTCAAAAAACTGGCGAGGGCGTCTACCGTCGGATAGCGGAAGAGGTCGGTCATCGAGACCTCGCGGCCGACCACTTCCGGCAGCTTGCCGTGCACCCGCACCAGCAGCAGCGAGTGACCGCCGAGCTCGAAGAAGTTGTCGTTCGGCGCCACTTCGTCGACGCCCAGCACCTCCCGCCACAGCGCGGTGAGCCGGCTCACGAGCGAGCCGCGTGAGCCCTGCACCGAGGCGGGCTGCTCGGCGGTAGGCTCCGCCGTCGCCGGCGGTGCCGGCGGCTCTTCCCGCATGGCTCGCCACACTTCGGGCGACGGCAGGGCCTTGCGGTCGAGTTTGCCGGTGGGCGCCAGCGGCCATTCGGTCAACGGCAGATAGCTGGCGGGCAGCATGTAGTCGGGCAGCTTGTCGGCCAGACCGGCGCGCAGCGCCGCGCCATCGGGAGCCGGCGTCTCGTTCGGGATGAAGTAGGCGACCAGCCGCTGGTCGCCGGGAGCGTCCTCGCGCACCAGCACCACCGCCTCGCGGACCCCGGGCTGCTCGCCGAGCACCGCCTCGATCTCGCCGAGCTCGATGCGGAAGCCGCGCACCTTGACCTGGTGGTCGACGCGACCCAGGAACTGCAGGTTGCCATCGGCCAGATACCGTGACCGGTCGCCGGTGCGGTAGAGGCGCTCGCCCGGCGCGTCGCTCCAGGGGTCCGGCAGATACTTGGTGGCGGTGAGCACTGGCGAGCGGGCGTAGCCGACCGACAGGCAGGCGTCCGCGATGTAGAGGTCGCCGGGGATCCCCACCGGGCACGGCGCCAGATGCTGATCCAGCACGTGGTAGCGAGCGTTGGTGATCGGGCGGCCGTAGGGAATGCTCGGCCAGCTCGCGTCGACCTTCTCTATGGGATAGAAGTTCGACCAGATGGTGGCCTCGGTGGCGCCACCCAAGCTGATGACCTCGGTCTGCGGGAAGGTCTCGCGCAGCCGGTCGGGCAGCGGTACCGGAATCCAGTCGCCACTCATGAAGACCCGCCTCAGAGCCGGCTCGTGCTCCAGCCGGTAGCGCTGCGGCAGGAATCCGACCAGCTGCTGCAGGGCGGCCGGCGCTGAATCCCAGAAGGTGATCGGTTCGTTGACCAGGATGCCGGCCAGGCGTTCCGGATCGCGCAGCTCGCCTGGAGCGGCGAGCCGCACGCTGCCGCCGGCAGCGAGGATGCCGAAGACGTCATAGACCGACAGGTCGAAGGTCAAGGCGGTGACGAACAGCAGCCGGTCTTCGGGCCCGACCCCGAATCTGAGGTTGACCCAGTCGATCAGGTTGATCGCCGGGCGGTGCTGAACCTTGACGCCCTTGGGCTCGCCGGTCGAGCCCGAGGTGAAGATGATGTAGGCGAGATCCTCGGGGCCGGCGATAGGCTCGAGGTCACCCCCGCCGTGACGTTCCAAGTCTTCCGGAGTAGCCAGATGCAGATCCGGCGTGGAACGCTCGGCCCAGGGACGGTCGAGGCTGATCAGGTGATCGAGCTGAGGCAAGTCATCGTTGGGGCCGGCGGCGAGCCTGTAGGCGGTTGCGAGCAGGCTGCCGCCGGTCACCAAACAGCCGATCTCCATGCGGTTGAGGATGGTGCGCAGACGCTGCTCGGGCCAGCCGGCGTCGAACGGCACGTAGGCGGCGCCGGCTTTGACGATGCCGAGCACCGCGACCAGCATCTCGGGCGAGCGTTCCAGGTAAACGCTGACCAGGTCGCCGCGCCGCACCCCGGAAGCCCGCAGGTGGCGTGCCAGCTGGTTGGCTCGGCGGTTGAGCTCGCCGTAGGACACGCTGTGATCGGCGGTCACCACCGCCGGCTGCTGCGGCGCACTCGCGGCTCGCGCTTCGAAAGGCTGAGCCAGGGTAGCTCGTGCGATCGGCCCGCGGGTGGCGTTCCACTCGCGGAGCATCTGGTGGCGGACGGCCGGCGACAGCAGCTCGAGGGTGTCGAGCGACTGGGACGGGTTCCTGGCCGAGTCGTGCAGGAGCGCGTCGAACGAGCTCAGCAGGCGATCGATGGCCGAAGCGTCGAACAGGTCGACGTTGTACTCGATGCGTGCCGCCAGCGCGTCGTCGCTCTCTTCGACCACCAGCGCCAGGTCGTACTTGACCGTATGGTAGTCGCCGACAAAGGGCTCGCCCTCGAGCCCGGGAAGCTGGAAGGTGCCGGCGACTCTGCCTTCCTGGCGATCCTCCAGAATGAATACCACCTGCACCAAGGGGTGGCGTGACAGGTCGCGCGGCAGGCGGAGCTCTTCGACCAGGCGCTCGAAGGGTAGATCCTGGTGGGCGTAGGCACCGAGCGCGCCGTCCCGGACCCGGGCGAGAAGCTGCTTGAAGGTCAGCTCGCCCTCGAGCTGGGTGCGGAGCCCCAGGAAGTTGACGAACAGGCCGATCAGGTGCTCGGTCTCGGCATGGCGGCGGTTGGCGATCGGCGTGCCGACCACCAGGTCGTTCTGGCGCGACGCGCGCCACAGCAGGGCGGTGAAGGCCGCTAGCAGCGTCATGAAGAAGGTCGCGCCGTCGCGGCGCCCGATCGCCTTCAGACGCTCGCCGAGAGCGAACGGCAGAGGCCGCCTGCGGACAGCACCGCGGTGTGTTTGAAGCGCTGGCCGCGAACCGGAGATCGGCAGCTCGAGCGTCGGCATGACGCCCTGAAACCGCTCCAGCCAGTAGGTCAGCTGACGCTCGAGCTCGCCGCCCAGCAGCCACTCGCGCTGCCAGATACCGTAGTCGACGTACTGCAGCGGCAGCTCGGGCAGATTGGGTGCGCGCTGCTCGAGGGCCGCCTCATAAAGCTCACGCAGCTCGCGATCGATGATGCCCAGGGACCAGCCGTCGGCCACCGAATGATGCAGGGTCAGGAGCAGCAGATGGTCGTCCTCGGCCAGGCGCACCAGCAACACGCGCCACAGCAGATCGCGCCCGAGCTCGAACGGTCGCGCGGCTTCCTCACCCGCCAGACGGCTGGCGAGGGTGAGGCGAGGCCGGGCCGGCAGGGCGCCGAGATCCACCTGCGGAACGGTCACCGGGCGCGCTGCAGCGATCACCTGTCTCGGCCTGCCGTCGACGGTCGGCAAGCGGGTGCGCAGCACTTCGTGGCGCGCTTCGAGGGCGCCGAGCGCTGCCGCCAGCGCCGCCACGTCGAGGGGTCCGCGCTGGCGGCTGGCGGTGGCGATGTTGTAAACCGCGGGGTCGGGGATCAAACGGTCGAGAAACCACAGCCGCTCCTGGCCGAACGACAGCGGTATCGGCTGATGGCGGGTCATGGCATGCAGCGGCGGTACCGACAGAGCGGGCTCCTCGTCGCGCATCGCACGGTCGATCTCGGCGGCGAGGTCCACCAGACGCGGCTTCTCGAAGACGCGACGCACGGGCAGCTCGCAGTCGAAGGCGCTGCGCACCCGCGCCACCAGGCGAGTCGCCAGCAGAGAATGTCCGCCGAGCTCGAAGAAAGAGTCGTGAGTGCTGATGCGCTCGAGCTCCAGCAGCTCGCTCCACAGGCCGGCCAGCACTTCCTCGGTCGGAGTCTGCGGGGCGACGAGCCTGCCTTCGCGGCTCAGGCCCACGGGGTCCGGCAGTGCCTTGCGGTCGGTCTTGCCGTTGGGCGTGCGCGGCAGGCTTTCGAGGTGAACCAGGATCGAGGGCACCATGTGGGCCGGCAGACGACTTGCGAGCCAGCTGTCGAGTCCATCGTCCAGCTCCGGGTCACCCGCCCAGTAGGCGACCAGCAGGCGCTCGCTGCCCTGGCCGCGCGCTACGGCCACCGCCTCCTCGACGGCCGGATGGGCGATGAGCACGGACTCGACTTCGCCAAGCTCGATGCGGAAGCCGCGGATTTTGACCTGGTGATCGACCCGACCCAGGAAATCGAGCCGGCGACGGGGTCGCCAGCACACCAAATCGCCGGTGCGGTAGCGGCGGGCGCCGGGTGACTCCGACAGCGGATCGGGCACAAAGCGTTCCGCGCACAGGCTCGGCCGTCGGTGGTATCCGCGGGCGAGGCCTTCACCGCCGATGGTGAGCTCGCCGGTGACGCCTAGAGAAGCCGGGCGGAAGCCGCGGTCGAGCACGCCGAGCGAGGTGTTCGCGATCGGGCCACCGATGGCCACCGGGCGGGTTTCGGGGTGCAGCCGAAGTGCCGAGGACCAGACGGTGGTCTCGGTCGGGCCGTACAGGTTCCACAGCTCGCCGCCGGCTCTCAGCAAGCGATCGGCGAGCTCCCGCGGCAGGGCTTCACCGCCGCACAGGATCCGCAAGCGGCGGTCGCCGGACCAGCCCGATTCGTGCAGCAGCTGCCAGGTGGCGGGCGTGGCCTGCATGACGGTAATGCCGGCCTCGGCCATGCGACGTGCCAAACGCGGCCCGTCACCCGCAATTTCGCGCGGCGCGATGACCGCCTGACCACCGACCAGCAGCGGTAACAAGAGCTCGAGGCCGGCGATGTCGAACGACAGGGTGGTGACGGCGAGCAGCCGGTCGTCGGCGTCGAGGCCCGGCTGGTGGGCCATCGACCGCAGGAAGTTGACCAGCGGTCGATGCGGGATCATCACCCCTTTGGGCCGTCCGGTGGAACCGGAGGTGTAGATCACATAGGCGAGCTGATCCGGGTGCGATCGTACCGTCTTGGGCTGGGGCATCGACTCCCGGTCGCGGCCCAGGTTCGAGTCGATATCGAGCTGCACGATCTCCGGTAGCGCTTCCGGCAGGCGATCTCTGAGCCCGGCTCGGGTGATGATGGCGACGGCGCTGCTGTCCGCCAGCTTGTAGGCCAGCCGATCTTTGGGATAGGCCGGATCGAGCGGCAGGTAGGCGCCGCCAGCGCGCATCACGCCGAGGATGGCCACCACCATCGCCGGCGAGCGATCGAGGCAGACCGCGACCCGGCTCTCCGGTGCGATGTCGAGCCGCATGGCGAGGCGTTCCGCGGCGCGCATCAGCTGGCGATAGGTGATGCGCTGCTCGCCGCCTGCCGCGGTGTCCCCCACCAGGGCCACCGCTTCCGGCGTCAGCTCGGCACGCTCGGCGATCAGCTCGTGCAGGCAGGCTTCCGGCGCCAGCGTCTCCGTGTCGTTCCACTCGACCCGCACCTGCTGGCGCTCGCCGGAGCTCAGCAGCGGCAGGTGGGAGAGCCGCGTGTCGGCATCGTCGAGCGAGCGCAGCAGACGCGACAGGCCTTCCAGCCAGCGTCGCGCCGTCGAAGGGTCGAAGAGATCTCGACTGTAGGCCAGCATGAGGTCGAAGCCGTCAGGCCGCCCGGCGACTTCGAGCTCGAGATCGAATCGTGCCTCGCGTCGCTCGACGGCGAAGGGCACCGCTTCCAGCCCGGCCAGCGCGAGCGGTTTCGGGTCGACGGTGTAGAGCGTCATCATGACCTGAAACAGCGGCGTGTAGCTCAGGTTGCGCTCCGGCGCCAGCGCTTCGACCAGCTTTTCGAGCGGCAGCTGGCGCTGCGGGTGGGCGGCCAGCAGCTCTTGCCGCACGTCGCCGAGCAGCTCGCGGAAGCTCTGCGCGCCGGTCACCCGGTGCCGCAGCACCAGGGTGTTGACGAACAGACCGATCAGGCCTTCCAGCTCCGGTCGGTCGCGGCCGGCGACCGGCGTCCCGACGGTGAAGTCGGCCTGCCCGCTCAGGCGGTAGATCAAGGCGGTCCAGGCGGTCAGCATGACCGTGAAGAGGGTGGTCTGAGAGGCTTCGGCGAGACGCCTGGCCGCCATCGCCGCCTCGCCCTCGAGAGCCAGCTCGACCCTGCCGCCGGCATAGGAGCGAACCGGCGGACGCGGTCGATCGGTCGGCAGCTCGAGCACCGGCGGCGCTCCCTCCAGCCGCTCGCGGTAGGCGTCGATCAAAGCCCGGGTCGCCGTGTCGTCGACGCTGCGCTGCTGCCAGGCGGCGTAGTCGGCGTATTGAACCGGCAGGGCTGCCAAGGAATGCGCCGCTCCCGAGGTCGCTTCGCGGTAGAGAGCACCGAGCTCGCGCAGCAGAATCGAAGTCGAGCCGCCGTCGCTGACGATGTGGTGAACGGTCAGCAGCAGTACCTGCTCATGGCTCGCCAGCCGCAGCACCGCGAGCCGGAACAGCGGCCCGGTAGCGAGGTCGAACGGGCGCAGCGCCTCAGCTGCCGCGAGGCGCTGCGCCAGTCGCTGCCGACGTGGCGCGTCGATGGCCGACAGATCGACGACCGGCAGGCCGACCGGCGTCGATGACACGCGTTGAACCGGCTGGTCGCCATCGTCCGTGAAGGTGGCCTCAGCGAAGACAGTGGCCTCAGCGAAGACGGTGGCCTCAGCGAAGACGGTGGCCAGCGCCTGCTGCCGCAGACGCAGGCGTTCGGCGGCGGCGCAGAGTGCCGCCACGTCGAGCTGGCCTTGGAGGGTGAAGGCCCGGAAAATATTGTGGGCTGAGCTATCGGGTTCGTAGCGGTCGAGAAACCACAGCCGGCGCTGAGCCAGCGATAGCGGAGCGGGATCCTCGGAGCTGCGCCGCGAAAGACCGCGCTGCTCGGCAGCAGCACGACGCTGCTGCATCCTGCGCTCGAGCAGGGCGCGCATCGCGTCGGGGCGTTGGGGTGGCGCTTCCGAGACCGCGACGGCGCTGCCGGC
>JBCCEE010000463.1:0-7006 GCA_039030415.1 Acidobacteriota bacterium | reverse complement strand
GGACCGGCAGCTTGGAGCTCTGGGTCGCGTTCGCCGGCGTCCAGACGTTGAGGCTCAGGCAGTCTTCCTCACCTTGCACCTCGCCGCCGACCTGTTGAGGGCACTCCGGTCCAAACGCGGTGGCTTGATGGACGTTGGTGAACTTCGGCTCAGGCTGGGGATCGGTCCAGCGCTTCTTGCCCGAGGTGTCCTGCGCGTAGGGAATGCCCAGGTA
The DNA here is from genome assembly GCA_039030415.1 of Acidobacteriota bacterium. Classification (GTDB taxonomy): domain Bacteria; phylum Acidobacteriota; class Thermoanaerobaculia; order Multivoradales; family J023; genus JAAELT01. The sequence continues at coordinate 6,792 of JBCCEE010000463.1, read as the reverse complement.
GGCGTTGGTGACGATCGTCAAGGCCTCACCGGCCTCGGTGGTGGTGGTGACGCTCGACTCGATGCCGCAGATCTTGCCGGCTTCCGCAGCGTCGATGGTGGAGGTGGTGCATCCGGAGGCGGCCTGCGAATCGACGCCTTCGGCGTTGGCCGTGGGGTCCTGCGCTTGTTGGCCACAGGCTAGCAGGGGTAGCAGCGACAGAACGAGCAGCATGCGGAACGTGTTGCGAACCATGGGGTCTCCTAGGTGGCGAGAGAGAGGAGCCCGTTTCGCCTCGGGCTTCGAGGCCTCGAGGCACGGGACGGCGACAAATTGTGGTGAAACGCATACAGAATAGCAAAACCCTCACCTCGAGCCCGATTCACCTGCGGCTCAGAGCATCTCAAACCCTCCGTCGCGCTCGGTGGACCGCGCGCGGGCTGCGGCGCTCGCTCCGTCAACGCGGCCCAACGTCTCACGAACGTTGTTTTGGGGGGCGATCTAGCTGGCGAACGCTGTGCTGTTGTGGAGTCTGCGGCACCAGGACGGTTCCGAATCCTCCACGCTTCGGATACGCTTCGCCGCTAGCGGAACGAGCTCCCCCCTTCTGTCTGGTCCACCCACCTCTCGTGTCCGCCTCTTCTCTCTTGCATCGAGGAGCGTCAGCGTGAGCCCACCCAACGACCCACCGGCCGGCGGCAAGTCCCCGGCGCCCACCGATTTCATCCGCGCCCGGATCATCGACGATCTCGCCGCCGGCAAAAACGACGGCCGCGTCGTCACCCGCTTCCCGCCGGAGCCCAACGGCTACCCGCACATCGGCCATGCCAAGTCGATCTGCCTCAACTTCGGCATCGCCCGGGACTTCGAAGGCACCTGTCACCTGCGGTTCGACGACACCAATCCCACCACCGAGGACATGGAGTACGTCGAGGCCATGCTGCGCGACATTCGCTGGCTGGGCTTCCAGTGGGACGCCAAATTCCACGCCTCCGACTACTTCGAGCAGCTCTACCAGCACGCCGTGTACCTCATCCGCGAAGGCAAAGCCTACGTCGACAGCTCGAGCGGTGAGGAGATTCGCGAGTACCGCGGCACCATCACCGAGCCGGGTCGCGAGAGCCCCTACCGCAACCGCTCGGTGGAAGAAAACCTCGACCTCTTCGCCCGCATGCGAGCCGGCGAATTCGAGGACGGCACCCAGGTGCTGCGCGCCAAGATCGATATGGCGGCCAACAACATGTTGATGCGCGACCCGATCCTCTACCGCATCATCCGGCGCGCCCACCACTACCGCACCGGCGACGCGTGGTGCATCTACCCGATGTACGACTTCACCCACTGCCTTTCAGACTCGATCGAGGACATCACCCATTCGCTGTGTACCCTCGAGTTCGAGAACAACCGTGAGCTCTACGATTGGGTGATCGACCACACGCCGGTGCCCAACCATCCCCAGCAGATCGAATTCGCGCGCCTCAACCTCAGCTACACGGTGATGAGCAAGCGCAAGCTGCTGCAGCTGGTGCAGGAGGGTCACGTCTCGGGCTGGGACGATCCCCGCATGCCGACGCTCTCCGGCTACCGGCGTCGCGGCTATACGCCGGCGTCGATCCGCAACTTCTGCGACCGCATCGGCATCGCCAAGACCCACAACGTGATCGACATCGCACAGCTCGAGTTCTCGATCCGCGAAGACCTCAACACCGAGGCGCCGCGCGTGCTGTCTGTGCTGCGGCCGCTGCGAGTGGTGATCGAGAACTACCCGGAAGACCAGACCGAGCAGCTAGAGGCGCCCTACTACCCGCACGACGTGCCGAAAGAAGGCTCGCGCCAGGTGCCGTTCTCGCGCGTGCTCTACATCGAGGGCGACGACTTCCACGAGGATCCGCCCAAGGGCTACTTCCGTCTCGCTCCGGGACGCGAAGTGCGCCTGCGCTACGCCTACTTCATCCGCTGCGTCGATGTGGTGCGCGACGAAGCCGGCGAGATCGTCGAGCTGCGCTGCACCTACGATCCCGAGACCCGCGGCGGCGACGCCCCCGACGGCCGCAAGGTCCAGGGCACGCTGCACTGGGTGTCGGCCGAGCATTCGCTGCCGGCCGAAGTGCGGCTCTACGATCGGCTGTTCGCACACGAGAATCCAGACGGCCAGGAAGCGGACTTCAAGACCTTCCTCAACCCCAATTCGCTCGAGGTGCTCAAAGAGAGCCGCATCGAGCCCGCGATCGGCGGTGCCGGGGTCGGCGATCACTTCCAATTCGAGCGCCAGGGCTACTTCGCCGTCGATCCCGACAGCACCGACGAGCGGCTGGTGTTCAACCGCACCGTCACCCTGCGCGACACCTGGGCCAAGCTCACCGGCGCTGATGACGGGCGCAGCGAAGAGGCCGCCGCCAAGGCCGCTGCAAAGGCTGCCGCCAAAGCCCTGCAGCGCGAGCAATCGCAGGCCGCCGCGGAGACCGAGCGCCCGCTGACCCCGGAGCAGGAGGCGGTGTGCCAGAGCTATCGCGATGAGCACGGCCTGGCCGAAGCCGACGCCCGGCTGCTGGCTTCCGACGACGACCTCAGGCGCTTCTTCAGAGCGGCGGTCGAGACCTGCGGCCAGGCCCAGCAGGTCGCCAACTGGATCGTCAACGAGCTGCTGCGCGAGCTCAAGGAGCGCACGATAGACGATCTGCCGTTCACCGGCCATGAGCTGGGAGAGCTGGTGGACCTGATCTGCAACGGCACCATCTCGGGCAAGATCGCCAAGGACATCTTCGCCGAGCTGCTCGAGCACGGCGGCAGCCCGCGACGCATCGTCGAGGAGCGAGGGCTGCAGCAGGTGACCGACGCCGACCAGGTCGAGGCTCTGATCGCCGAAGTCGCTGCCGAGCAGGCCGACAAGGTGGCACAGTACCGCGACGGCAAGAAAGCGCTGCTCGGCTTCTTCGTCGGCCAGGTGATGCAGAAGAGCCGGGGTAAGGCCAACCCGCGCCTGGTCAAGGACCTGCTGCAAGTCCATCTCGACGCGGCGCCGTAGCCACCCGACCGATGTCCACGCCCGCGCCCCGATCCGTTGATCGCGAATTCTTCCGTCGCGACAGTCGGATTGTGGCGCCCGAGCTGCTCAACAAGCTGCTGGCGCACGGCAGCCCCCACGGGCGCCGCGTCGGCCGCATCGTCGAGGTCGAAGCCTACGCTGGCTCAGACGATGCCGGCAGTCACGCCTTCCGCGGCGAGACGCCGCGCACCACCGTCATGTTCGGGCCACCCGGTCACCTCTACGTGTACTTCATCTACGGCATGTATTGGTGCGCCAACGCCGTATGCGGAGACGACGGCTGGGCTTCCGCCGTCCTGATTCGGGCGCTCGCGCCGGTCGAGGGTCTCGACGCCATGCGCACGGCGCGCCCCAAGGCACGCCGCGAGAAGGACCTGTGCTCCGGCCCCGGCAAACTCTGCCAGGCCCTTGGCATCACCGGCGATCACAACGGCAGCGACCTCGTCCTCGGCGACGCTGCAGCGAGCGGGCGCGGCATCCACATCCTCGAAGACGGCACCCCACCGCCCGCCGAGCCCGGCCAGACCACCCGCATCGGCCTCTCCGCCGGTGCCGAGCACCCCTGGCGCTGGGTGGTGACGGGAGATCCCAACCTGTCGCGTTGACGGCTGGTGGAGGCTGGGGAGCTCGGCGCTAACCGACGGGTAGCGGCAGCTCGCCCGAGGCGATCCGCAGGCAGCGATCAGCCGCGATCTGCATGGGATCGACCAGAGGCGCCGGCAAGCCCGACGGTCCGGTGAGCGCCAGGGGGATCTCACTGCACCCCAAAACCACCGCCGAGCAACCCTGGCGCAGCAGCTCGTCAACCGCTCGGCCCAGACGATCCGCGAACGGCTCACCCGTTTCGGGATCCTGCAGCAAGCCCGCTTTGAGGCCGCCATGGCCGCGCCCCTCGGATGACGCCGAGCCGTAGATCGAGCTCATGACCAGGGAATCCTGCAGCCCCCGACGGGACGGCTCGTCGAGCAGCGATCGCCACACCAGATCCTCTCCGACCGCGGCAGCGCTGGTGCGCTCGTAGACCGCGGCCCGCAGCGTCCCGGTGGTTGCCAGCAAGCCGATGCGACTCCCCAACGGCAGCCGTGCCCGGAGCTCCTCGACCGTCTCGCGGATCACGTTCAGCACCGGAATCTTGACCTGCGCCTGGGCCTCCTCGAGAAAAGCGTGCGCCGTGTTGCACGCCACGACGGCGAAGTCGGCGCGTCCTTCGAGGTTGCGGAGGCTGGCGACGAGCGCCGGCACCGGCGTCGGGCCGTCCGCGATCAAGGCCTGCGTGCGGTCCGGCGTCGCCGGCAGCGAGGAGACGATCCACGGCGGATAATCCTGGTCGCTTGCCACCGCTCCCACCGCGGCAAGCAGCTGCTTCTCGAAGGCGATATGCGCATGGGGCCCCAGCCCGCCGACAATGCCGAGGGTTCTCTGCCATCGCTTCGCTGGGGATGCGGACGTCATCGGCGCCACGATACCGCAGCTCGAGCCGGCGCGCCGTCGTTTCCCAGGTACGCGGAGAACCGAAGTCTGCAGCGATCCGGATCGTTACAGAAGCTTGACACTAAATACTCATCCGCGACTTGTCGCGATGCGTAACTGTGGACTCACAACCCCGACAAGGAGAATCTCATGGTCTCGAATCGTTCGATCCGTCTGCTCATCGTCCTCTTGGCCCTCGCCTGCATCGCGCTGCCCACCATCGCCGAGCGCGCCGACGACGCCGACCGCGCCAGCAAGAACGGCAAGATCACCGGCACCATCGATGGCGTCGAAGTCACCGTCGAATACGGCCGTCCCAACGTCAAGGGACGCACCATCTGGGGCGATCTCGTGCCCTACGGCCAGGTCTGGCGCACCGGTGCCGATGAGGCCACGACCATCACCTTCTCGAAGGATGTGTCGATCGAAGGCAAGGCTCTGAAGGCCGGCACCTATGCCCTGTTCACCGTGCCAGGCAAGAAGGAGTGGAACTTCATCTTCAACAAGGAAGCCAAGCAGTGGGGCGCCTACAAGCGCGACGCCAAGCAGGACATGCTCAGTGTCAACGTCGCGCCGCACTCTGTCGACCACGTCGAGAGCATGACCTTCGCCATCGACGGCTCCAAGGTCATGCTGCATTGGGACAAGCTCGCCGTCGGCTTCTCGGTTGCAGCCCACAGCTAGCGGCTAGGTATCCTGGCTTCGATGCCCCAGACCGCATCGCCCGGGATCAGCCGCTCACGCCGCGCGAGCTGGAGGCCAGCCGCCTTCAGCTCGGTGACGAGCTCTCCCACCGACGGTAGACGGTAGCAGCCCTCGGTCGAGAGCAGTATCAGCGAGAAGTAATCCGACAGCGGGCCGCCGCTGGTTGGCGTGACGATCACCAGGCGGCCCGCGTCACTCAAGCGCTCGCGACAGGCTCGCCAGAGCGCCAGGCGCTCCTCGGCTTCGAAGTAGTAGACGTTCTGGTGCGCGGTGATGACGTCGAACGGCCCTTCCGGCCAGCTCGCCGCCTCGCGCATGTCGCCACGCTGCACGGTGAAGCGATCGTCGAGACCGGCTTCGGCCAGCAGCCGCTGTGCCGCCGCGACGACGGCAGGATCGAAGTCGATACCGTGGCCTGAGTGCCCCTCGTGCAGTCCCGCATAGAAGGCCAAGTAGGCGCCCGAGCCACAGCCGAGCTCGAGAATGGCCTTACCCCGCTCCTGGCCGACGACGCCCGAAGTGAAATCATGAATCCACGGCGCCATGATGCGTGACGACTGTGCGACGACCCCGCCGTACTGGTGCAGGTAGTCACGCGGCGGCTGACCGCCGAGGCGCTCGGGCAGGCGGTCGAAGACCTCGTGGTGGTAGGTCGCCACCTCCTGCAGCATCGAAGCGATCGCACCGTGCGGGTCGCGCACCATCGTGCGCGTCAAATGGCTACGCGCCGAGTAGCGCCCGCGGCGACAGTGCAGCAGGCGCCGCCGCACCCCCAAGTCGAGCAGGTGGCGCAGCACCTCGGGCTCGTCGATGCCGGTCGCCGCGCTCAGCTCTTCGAGCGAGCGTGGGGTCTTGAGATGCTGGAGAACCTGACTCCGGAAGAGCGCCGACGTCGTCATGAGGTCGATCTGCGCCGTCATGCCGCGCATCAGCCCGCGCATGGCGAGCTTGTCCGGCACAGAGAACAGGCGAGCGATCGAACGCAACATCAGGTCGCTATCTCACGGTACAGGTCCATAGGCAGGATGGCGTTATCCATGGGGGTCCCTTTGCGGCTCTCGAGTGAGCGCTCCCAAAGATAACAAAACCCGTCTCGACTCACCTCCAGGGCAGAGGCTCACCGAGCCTCGTCACACCAGGCAGAAAATCGAGCCTCACGACTCATGAGGCTGGCGAAGGCTGCCGGACCTTGAAGCGGGCGATCCGCTGACGCAGGTCATCGAGCAGCTCTCCCAAGTCTTCGGACGCCTTGGCGATGTTGTCGTTGCGACGCACGGTGCCGGCCGCGACCTCGGTGATGGCCCGCATGCTCTGGCCGATCCGTGCGCTGCTGGCGGCGTGCTGCTCTCCGGCCACCACCACGCGATGGATGCTCTCGAGCACCTCGCCCGAGCCTTATGTGGCGCTCGAGCGGTGAGGCCGGCGCGCCGATCGCCACCGACCGTCGATCCATCTCCAGGCCGGTCAGCACCACCGGCGGGATAAAGCGATTCGCGGCCAGGCGCTCGGGGTGGATGATGTTGAAGCCATTGGAGCCGCCGAAGAACAGCTCGCCGCGATCGTTCTGGTAGTAGCTGAGGCGGACGAACTCG